>JAQYWG010000128.1 GCA_030145085.1 Thermodesulfobacteriota bacterium | reverse complement strand
TGAGCGAGGATGGCTCAATGCCAACCACTTTGTTTTTACCGGGAGGGAAAAGGTCCTTATAGACACCGGGTATATCTCCGATTTTGAGGATACAAAAAGGCTTGTTCAGGACCTGGGGGTTGATCTCCGGAAAGTTGACCTTCTCGTCGGCACCCACAGTCACTGTGATCACATCGGTGGGAACAAGAAGATTCAAGATCTCTCAGGATGCAATATAGCCATGCATAAGATTGATAAGTTCTTTATAGACTCAAGGGACGATTGGGCCACCTGGTGGAGGTATTACGATCAGGAGGCGGAGTTCTTCCGGGTGGATATCTCGCTGGAAGAGGGGAGTTCTATTTTTCTTGATGAGCTGAAGCTGGAGGTGATCCATACTCCTGGTCATGGGGCAGGGATGATTGCGCTTTACTCGCCGGAGGAGAATTTCCTTATATCCTCCGACGCCGTTTGGGATGGTGATCTCGGTTTACTTACCGTACGGGTGGAGGGAGGCATTGCCCCCTTTCCGTGCTCTGACTATGCTTCCTCGTACGAAAAACGGCATCTTATCTGTTATCTGTTATCGATTACCCTCTTAGCCTTACCTTCTGAGCGAGGGATTGATGATGGCTCAACAACACTAATTTCTATCCTGAACCCAAGAAGATCCTTTGCCCGCATCTCCATTTTTCTTGTGAGCCCCGCCCTTGCATCCTGAGAGGATTTTGACCAAAAAGCGGGGGTTGTTTCAATATCCACCGAGACATGGTCAAGCCTTCCTTTCTTGGTTAAGCGAATAACATAGTGCGGCTCAACCTCCTCAAAACCCAGTAACACGCTTTCCAACTGCGACGGGAAAAAATTGACGCCTCCAATAATGAGCATGTCATCGGTTCGCCCCTTGATGGGTTTGTGCCTTATCAATGTCCTTCCACAGGCGCACCTCCCTCTTTCAAGGTGGGTTATATCTCTGGTTCGATAACGAATGAGCGCCAAAGCCTCTTTTTGAAGGGTAGTAAAGACCAGTTCTCCGATCTCTCCATCGGGGAGGGGTTTCAATGTTTCGGGATCGACTATCTCCGGGAAAAAATAGTCTTCATTGATATGGTATCCTGCTTGTTCGGGACATTCGATCGAAACCCCTGGGCCACCCAATTCTGTGAGGCCGTAGTCTCCTATCGATAGTATTCCCAACCCCTCCTCAATTTCCCCCCTCAGTTCTTCTGTCATGGGTTCAGCCCCATGAATCCCAAGGCGTAGGGAAAGCGACCGCTTGTCAATCCCCATGTCAATCATTTTTTCCGCAATGGTGATGGCATAGGATGGGGTGCAATGGAGTACCGTGGTCTTGAAATCCTGCATCATCATGAGCTGTCTCTCAGTTTGCCCCGAACTCATTGGAATCACCGTGGCACCGATCCGCTCCGCTCCAAGGTGATGACCGAATGCTCCTGTAAAAAGTGCGTATCTAAACGCGATCTGACATACATCGTCTTGACGGATTCCCGCAATATAACAGTTTCTGGCCATACAATTGATCCAGTTTTCTAAGTCTTTCTTGGTATGAAATACCGGCGTCGGTTTTCCCGTGGTTCCGGAAGAGGCATGCACTCTTATGATATCCGAATGAGGGACCGCACAAAAACCATAGGGATAATTATTTCTGAGATCTGACTTTGTCGTAAAAGGAAGAGAAGAAATGTCCTCGACCGTTTTTATTTCCCCTGGATTCACGCCTATTGCATCAAATCTCTTTCTGTAAAATTCAATTCTTTCGTAGGCATGTTTCACTTGCTTTCTCAGTTTTTCTCCCTGAATGTGGGTCATCTCGTCGCAAGACAATCCCTCGATCTCTTCATCCCAAAACATAATAAAATCCTCCGAATCATCAGGGAATCACCGGGTTATCGAAGGGGCAAGTCTTTTTCTGAATAGGCGTTGAACCGACCACTCCCCTGATTTGTTCGATGCGGGGAAGAAGGCCCCTCTCCAATCTGATCCGACCGGCTCTCATAACCATACACGAGGGGAAGGATCTTGGGGTGCGTTCTCCCCACACGCTAAACCCCGTGAGTTTTCCCCGGAATGTCCACATTAATACCAGATGGCGGCCTTTAACTCAACACCACGGCTTCAACCGCACCCACAAGAAGCGCTCAAAACCAGTCTTATATCTCATGCTTTGGTTCTTTAGGTCACGGTGGTCCTTGGAAACGAGCGATATGCTGAGATTGTGGTATTACGCGGGAACGTGCGAGCAGGACGTTCTTGCGTGGGCGATGAGTCTGTCCGGGAAGCATAAAGCCTTACGGGCAGCCAGTGAGGTCCTCTTCCGGCTGGTCGACCTCGAAAACAGAGAATCGTAAAGTTTGGCGTTATGTCCCCAGAGATAAAGACCCTATCCTAAGTTGTTTCAGAAACAACGTGCCCCTTTCTTTCCTTGAATTCTTCGCTGGTCATGATATAGTGGATGTCATCGTCGGCCAAGCAGAAGAGGGCGGGCGGTTTCTCCAACCAGAAGTTCTCCGGAAAGCGTAAAAGATCGAAGCGATCAAGGCCCAACAATGAAAGGAGAGAACAATCATGATGAAACCTGCCAAGGATTCTCTGGACCTCGGTATTTTAGTCAGCGACATCAAGGCCAGTCTCGAATTTTATCGAGACACCTTAGGATTGGACTACGTGGGTGAAATACCGGTATGGTTCGGAACTATGCACCGTCTGCGCTTCGGCAGCAGCGATTTCAAGGTAATCCAACCCAACACCATACCGCCGAAGGGGCCCGTCGGATTAGAAAGCCAACTGGGTTTTCGCTACGTCACTTTCGTCATTCAAGATCTTAGAGGGGTGTGCAAGGAACTTCAAAGCAAAGGAATCGAGTTCTTTCTGCCCGAAAAGGAAATTTTTCCCGGGGTGCGTATCGCGATGGTCAAAGACCCGGACGGGAACATTGTGGAATTCGTAGAAAGAAGCTAAATCCTTCAATTCACAAATTGGACTCCGAACGTATTTATTCCGAGAGTGGACCCAGAATGCTTAACTTAAGCTCGTAGGCCAGACAAGGAGGAAGGAAATGGATCTAGGTCTCAAAGGGAAAGTCGCTGTTGTCACCGGCTCAAGCCGGGGTATCGGGAAAGGCATTGCGCTAGGCTTAGCGACTGAAGGCTGCAATCTCGTGATCTGCGCTCGGGGGGAAGAAGTCCTTCGGGCTGCTGCCAAGGAGATAGAAGCAAAGGGAAGCAAAGTTCTGATGCTACCACTGGATGTGACCCAGAAGGAAACTGCTAGCCAGATCGTCCGGCAGACAAAAGAAGTATTCGGCCGCCTGGACATTCTGGTAAACAACGTTGGCCTAAACCGGCCGATGCAGTTCGAGGCTACAACCGATGAGGACTGGGACGAGCTTCTCAATCTCAATCTGATGTGCCACATTCGAATGAGTCGTGTGGTGATCCCCGTTATGCGGGAACACGGCGGCGGAGTAATTCTGTTCATTTCGTCCATCTATGGGAGGGAAGCGGGAGGCCCGAACCTATCCCTTTACAACACCACCAAGTCGGGGCTGGTCAGCGTGGCAAAGATCATGGCCTTAGAACTGGCGTCTGCAAATATCCGAGTCAACAGTATCGCTCCGGGCGCCATACACTTTCCCGGGGGCGTTTGGGATCGACACTGCCGGGAGAACCCGGAGGGTATGGCAGAGTTCGTCAAACGGGAGATGCCTCTCGGGCGCTTTGGCAAGGTGGAGGAGGTGGCGAACGTGGCCGTGTTCCTCGCTTCGCCGAGGGCTAGCTTGATGACGGGGGCCTGCATCAATGTGGACGGCTGCCAGTCACACTCTTTGATCTAGTGCGAATAAGATCGTGGGCTTCGGAGCTTCCTTTGCGAGCTGGTGAAGTTGGCGGAAGTCTATACCTGCTGAGAGGTCTCCTCCCACTCAATAAGAATGGAACTGTGGTGGATGTCCCCCATTTGTTAATCAATAGTGAAGGTTTGCTCCCTTTTCTTTAGTTCTTTAGGGTGGCAAACAGCAAGGCCTACTCCTCTCCAGCTCGATACTATCACTGAGTCAGAGTCGAAATAACCTTCAATTCCTATTTACGTCCCCCATTACCTACAAGCATCACATGGGCAATTGAGAGGATGGTGGAAGGCACGGGGTAACAGAGAAACGCAACGTAAGGATGGACTCTGCCCCAAAATTATCTTGACTTCCTTTCCATATGACATAAAATAAGGATTAAGGAGACAGCATTAACGGGGGAAATATCGTTGTGGGGTTACTGAACTGCAAGACTTTAGGATAATGAAAGAAATAGGAAGATTGATTATGGAAAGATTTATTGCCATTTCATCATTTTCAACATCGGTACGAATCAGCGTCCTGCTCGCCCTAGCCGCTTTCCTGCTCCTTATGCTCCCCCTGGATGCCCGGGCAAAGGTCCCTCTGGCCATGCAACCGGGGCTGAGCGCAACCCTTCCCAGTGAACAACTCCCGGCAGCCCCGCCCCTCTTCCTGGGCCAGCACCAACTCTTTGAGGGAATTAACCGGGTGGAACGGGAAGAGAGCCTGCGACGGGCCGGGCTCCAGCAGAGCGAGGGAAACTCAGTGGCCCAAGCAGTGGGTACCCATCTGGGCCTGGGCATGATCATCTTCGGCAACACCAAAGAGGTGGGCAGTGCCATTGAGCTTGACCTGAAACTCCTGGAAATGTTCAAGGGAGAATCCATGTCCCACCGAAAGGAGGAGGTTCTCGGCAATCTTGCCCTTTGCCAGAAGATGGAAAAGATTACCCGCGAAATCCACCAGGTCGCGCATCGTTATCAGCCATTGATGTCCAGTACGGGGGGTAGGCAAAACCTTGAAGATCTGACGGCTAAAAAAACTAAACCTGGCCCAGTAGGCGGAGAGAAATGGCAACCTGAAACCCATGATCAGGCCGCGGCAAATTTCTGCCACAAGTGCGGTGCAAAACTCCCTGCCGGTTCTGTATTTTGCCCCTCCTGTGGGACAAAGGTGATAACGACTCCAGATAAATATCCCGCTGCAGATAAATATGACGCTGCAGATAAATATGACGCGGCGTATGAGCTATACCAGAAGAGAAAATTCGATGACGTGATATCGGAACTGGAAGCATTCTGCGCAGACCAACCGAACGACGTCAAGGCCAATTTTCTTCTTGCAAAAGCATATTTGGAGAAGTCCCATTCTCTTAAAGAAAGCGGCAAGATAGGCTGGAAACCTCTATTAATCAAAGCTTATAATATCGGCAAGAAATTTTCTGTTGGCGAACGATATAATCCGGAACTCATCTACATTTTAGGGAAAAGCCTCTATATCAACAATAGAAGAGAAAAGGCTGTAAGATACGGAAAAAAGGCCATTAAATTATCAGGCTACAATCTAAAATACTCAGAATATTTTCTTCTGGTGGGCGATGCATATTCTTCCCTGGCTGGGCCTTCCGATTATAGTGTAACTAGTACACCTCCAGAAAATAATGACACTTTGGCTCTAAAATATTATAACTATGTCATTAACGGGTTCAAGGGAGCCAAGGCAGACGATTCCAGCAGGGCGTTAGCTTATTACAGATTGGCTGTCCATTACTCAGAATCTGACAGGAAAAGAAAGGCCAAGGAATCGTTGGAGGCCGCTCTTCAATTATCACCAGAAGAGTCATTATCTTCACAGATACATGCCCTCTTGAACAAACTTTAAAGCCAGTGCATTTGCTTTCCCAGATATAAAGGGCCTATCGTAAGTTGTTTCAGAAACAACGTGCCCCTTTTCTCTTTTTTGGGAATCACCTTTCTGCTTTTTTCCCTTACTTCCCACTGTGCATGCTAAGTCCTTCGGTTCATAAGTTCGGTTACGAACATATTTAGACTTCGGCTGAGACATGTCGACGAGCCCCTCGGGCTGAGCAGTTCGGCCTTGAGCTCACTGCCGAAAGGCTCGGGCCGAAGGCTCATGTCGAGTCGCTCACTGCCGAAAGGCTCGGGCCGAATGGAGTGAGCATTTATTCAGATCCTGCTCCAGAAAATACGTCCTTGTATTTGCGAATCGAAGCACTAAGTGAGAAGTCTAAGTACGGGGGCTCGTGTTCTCGACTATCTCGTCGAGAATTGGCACTATGTATTTTCGGAACAGCTCGGGGTTTTCGCTCATTGGAAAGTGACCGAGCCCCTCCATAATTATGACCTTGGCGCCCGGAATTTTCTCTCCGGTTCGCAACGCATCTTCTGGAGTGCAGGAGAAATCGTACTCCCCCGTCATAATGTAGACCGCGCAACGCGAGGTATCGATTCCGGCTACACGTTCACGGAAGTCGGAATCGACTCGGTAGAAATAGAGATCCCCCTTGAACACGCCGGGGCCCCCCTGCATGTAACCCCATAGCGTCTCCCAACGATACTCATCCGGGCTCCGGGGTCCCATGTTACCAGAGACGAGTGCCGCGCAGACTTCACCGCCGTGAACGTCTGGACGATGCAGCCAAGCAGTATCGTACCAGGGCTCCTGATGGTCCGCGCTCTCAAGCCCGATCACTGCACGCAGCTCATCAGCGTGCCCCAACGCCAGTTCGAGTACAATGCGTCCACCCATGGAACAGCCCATAACAACTGGTTGGTTCAGCTCCAAGGCTCGACAGAAGCTCATTACAGTATTGGTATAGAGACGGGTAGTAAGGCGATATTCACGATTTTGGAAGCCGACGGGTGGATTCGATTTGCCGTGCCAAGGAAGATCGAAGGCGATAACCCGATAGCACCCAGTCACTGAGGAATCGTTCATCAGATGCCGATATTGACGAGCGTCCGAGCCAGCAGTATGCAGGCAGACGAGCGGAATGCCTTGGCCGGCCTCTTCGAAGTAAATGCGGTAGTTCATCCCGTCAACTGGAAAATGTATGTATCTGCCAACGATGGGCTCTATCTCAGGCATTGCACTCCTTCTCAGCCAGCCGCCTGGGAGCCTGCAGCAGGTCCTTGAAATATTGCAGGTTTTGCATAAACAGACGCCAGTCGCCGCTCACCTCAGCTTCACCGCTCTTGGTCATTCCGAAGATATCTTGATAGCCAGGCGGCGGATAACGCTCCCAGAACTTCGCCCAAGCTTCCGCCGAGGCACGAAAGGCAATATCGCAGGCCCGCATCAGGAAGGGTCCGCGTTCAACCACCACTACCCGACCTTCCTTGATACCCACCCAGTACTCGTCATCCCCGACGACAATCTTGATCTCAGCGGTTAAGAACCGTCCGCGGCGCACGAGCGCTTCATCATTGTTTACCAATTCCGGCAGTTTTTTGATCAAGATCACCCCAGCTTTTTGTCGTACTTAATGCAAAGGTATTTTAGTAGCAAACAGCTTTACACGACCAACGTAGTAGAGTCAATATTTTTCGACGACTTTGTCAATGCACTATGATTACTTCACCCCCTAAGAGCAATTTGATTCTGTCACCCCTTCTTGGAACAAGGCAGGGTGGGGGTATCTCCATAGAAAGGAGATGCCCTGTGAAAGAAACGGCAACAAGGGGACGTCCACCGGCTCATACTAAAATAGTCTGATTAGGGGACATAGGAGGGTTAAAGGGTTTACGGATTGGTTATGCCCAGATAGCCGAGACTTACGGGCAGGTGACCGGGGGCCTCTTCATGCTGGCC
>JAQYWG010000127.1 GCA_030145085.1 Thermodesulfobacteriota bacterium | reverse complement strand
TGTCCCTCCGAGAAAGGATGCAACCGTTGACATCCCGATGGCCTTTCCCGCCATACCCTTCTGGGACAGAGGGTATCCATCCAAAAGGGTGGCGGCTGCTGAGGGCGTCCCGGGTGTCCGGATGAGGATGCCGGATATCGATCCCCCATAGATGCCGCCACAAAAAATTCCCATCAGCATGAGCAGTCCCTGGACAGGCGGCAATCCAAAGGTGAAGGGGATGAGGAGGGCGCACCCCATGGTCGCCGTCAGACCGGGCAGAGCCCCCACGATAATTCCCGCCGTGATCCCGATGAAGACGAAAAAGAAGTTTATCGGATTCAGCATCACCGTGGCAAAGGCATGATAGAGAAGGCCAAAATCCATCTTACATTCCCTTTGAGTCAGCCGAATGGCAACGAGTTCTTAGAAAGTAAAGTCGAACATCCCCATGGGCAAGGGGATCACCAGAAAATACCGAAAGATCGCCCAGACGATCAGTGAAGCTGCGATGGAGCTCATGACCCTTATTATGAGGCCTTGTTGCCCGAGAAAGGTCATGAGAACGAAAAGAAACACACTCGTCCCCATGGCAAAACCGATGACCTGCATCAGAAAGAGATACCCGATGCACATCCCAATGGCGATTAGCATGCGGAAAAAGCCTTGCAGATCTATTCGATCCGTCTTCGGCAATACCTCGCCTCTCATCGCTCTGATGATCAAGATCACCCCACAGATGCCCATGAGAATGGATAGGACTTGAGGAAAGAAATTAGGCCCGTAAATATAGATGACCGTCTTGCGATACGCGCTCGAATACCAGAAGACCCACGTACCGAAGATGATCAAACCGATCCCCACTCCGATATCGGCCCTTTTCACAATTACCCTGTCCCTTGTTGAGGGTATGGGAAGCGGCTGAGGGAGCCGCTTCCCATACCGCTTTCATCACTTCATAGGTTTGAAAAGATTCACGGATTTCAGGGCTGGTTCCAGGGTCGTTTCCATTCCCGCCAGGAACTCCTTAAACCCCTCGGGATCCTTATAAACGAGGGGTAGACCTAGCTCCTTCGCCAGCTTTCTGAACTCGGGGTCGTCGAAGCACTGTTTGAACCCCTTCGTCAAGACTTTCATAACATCCTTTGAGACACCCTTGGGAGCACCTAACCCTCGCCAGTCAAAGATCGGGTTTGGATTGGGAAACCCTGCCTCTTTGATGGTCGGAACCTTTGGAAAGAGGGAGTGTCGTTCAAAGGCGTTCACGGCGAGGATGCGGACTTGTCCAGCCTTGTAGAGCTGGAGCACCTCATCGATCCCTGTCGTGGCAACGTCGATGTGACCCCCAATAAGGGCCGTTCTGGTTGGAGCCGCCCCATCGAAGGGAACGTAGTTGAACTTGACCTTGTTCATCGTCCCGATGGAGGCCAGGGCCAGATGCCATCCTCCCCCTGCGCCGCTGTGCCCAGCCGTGACGATTCCCGGGTTTTTCTTGGCGTAGTCCATCACCTGCTTCAGTGTTTTCCACTGGGAATCAGCATCCACTGAGATCGAAGCAGGACTTCGGTTGACGAGCTGAATCAGGGAGTAATCCCGGTAAGAGAGCTTTGCCAATCCCATCAACCGATAGGTGCTCAACTGAAAGGTGATCATGCCAACGGTATAGCCGTCCGGCCTGGCGTTGGCAGCAGCCCCCATTCCTATGGCTCCCATTCCTCCGGTCTTGTTGACCACATTCACGTTCACGCCAAAATACTTCTTCGCGTTCTTGACCAGTGCCCTGGAGATCGTATCGGTCCCCCCGCCGGCTGACCAGGGACAAATCAACACGATGTCCTTGGCGGGAAACTTGGCCATCCCATTAGTCCCTGTAAAGGCAATGAGGACGGCTACGACGGTAAAGATCAATCCAATTTTTCTCAACATCACATCTCCCCTCCTTTCATGAGTAAAACAAATGAAACTGGCTTACGCTTTCTGTCCCTTCAATCACCTCCTTTCCTACACGATATCCTCCAGATCAATCTGCTGGGCATATTTGCGATCCACGTCAATGTCCGCCACAGGGTTTCTCAAAACCCCGATCCCCTCAATTTCTCCCTCGATCACATCCCCCGCCTTAAATGGACCGGCAGGAGGAGTCGCCGTAGTAACCACATCTCCGGGCTCTAGTGTCCAGAAGCTTGTTACAAATTCGATGATCTCCCCGAACCCCAATCTCATGTTGGAGGTGTTGGATTCGCATTCGACTTTCCCGTTGAGCCTTCTCACCATTCTTAAGTCATAGATATTTTTCGGCATTTCATCGGGTGTAACGATCCACGGCCCCATGGGAGCAAAAGTATCGATATTCTTCCCCCAGGGCTGAAATTCTCGATTGGTGGCCTCCAGTGATCGAGCTGTGATGTCGTCCAGGATCGTGTAACCGAGGATAACCTCGTTCACCTTTTCCTTCGGGACACGTTTACACCTTTTCGAGATGACACAGGAGAACTCCCACTCGTGATAGAAGATTCCATAACCCGTGGGGAGGTAGATGGTCTCCTCATGACCGATGACCGCAGAAGGGGATTTTAGAAACACCAGGGGCACGGGCGAGAATGGAATCCCGATGAGTTTCCGATAGTCCTCATAATTGGTTCCCGTGCAAACGATTTTGGGTGGCCTGTGGGAAGCCCTGAAGGTAATCTCTGAAAGAGGATGGACACAGCCTACTACCCCATAATCCTTCTTCCTGACATAATCGAGCGCCTCTTCAGCAGCGGAGAGCGCGGTCTCATTTTTTTCGATAAAGGGAAGCAAATCGATTGGAAGTTCGGAACCGGCCACGGCTTCCGGATCGGGGGTTCCCTTCTCCACGAGGAGCTTTCGATACGCTGCGTTCAGGTCTATAACCTTTTCATTCTCAAAAGCCCCCAGGCATTTCTTCCCGCCTATCTCGAAACTACCGAGTTTCACCCCTTCCCTCAGTGGAGCCAACTCACCCTAGGATATTTCTTGCAAGATTTTTCAGCGATATTGTTAGCTCTCCCAATTCAGGACTACCCTACACCTGATCAGTGATTTTGTCAAAGAAAAAATTTGTATACCATAAGCAAATCTCTGCTCCAGACTGGAGCTGACTTTGAGAACTCCTTTGAGCGTAAACAGTACCTAAGAATGCCCTTGATACGCGGCTTTCCATCATGATGAGAAACGAAGTGAGTCTCAATAGCCACAAGATCCCGATGGGGCGGTTGAACCAGTTTGTGGCCTTTGAGAAAAACTGGAGTGGAGCACTATTTTTGGGCAGCTTTACTGTAAGGTATGAAATTGAGGAGAGGGGGAGAGGAAGATGGCTTATCCAACCTTGATTTTTACCTCCTTTGCCTTTACCTTCTCCGATTTGGGAAGGGTAATGTTGAGAATTCCATTCTTATAGGATGCCCTAATCCTATCGCTCTCCACCTCCGCGGGGAGTCTAACCGAGCGGGAAAAAGAACCGTAACTTCTCTCAACGAGGTGGTAATCCTCTTCCTTTTCCTCCTTTTCCTGCTTCTTCTCCCCTTTGATGGTCAGGACGTCACCCGTTAAAGAGATGTCGATATCCTTGGCATTTATCCCCGGAACTTCCGCCTTCACCACAAAATTGTCCTTTGTCTCCGACATCTCAAGGGACGGAGTCCATTCCCTCTCCCAAATCCTTGTTAAAGGCCTCTCGCCGAAAAAATTTTCCCACAGTCTGTCCATTTCCCTTCTGAGACTGGTTAACTCTCCGAATGGCCGCCATGGAGTCAGTTCCTTCTCTGCCATGGGCGATCACCTCCTACTCATGAAATTATGGGTTATGAAATCATCTCCTCTCCCCTCAGCCTCAATATAATCTTGGTTTCCAAATTGTCAAGGGTCTCAAACCCGGCCTATTATCCATTACGGAGTTCTTTGCAAAGGCTTTCGAGCCTCTGGAGAATTTCCTTGCATTGAGGGTAATATTTAAATAAACTCATATAGATCGGCCTGTGGCAATAACCTGATGCGCTTTTTACCACGGTGAATCGAAAAAGGATAATCGTCGCACTATTGTCGTTCTTAATCTCCACTGGGTGCTCCATCGGGCGCCTTGGACAATCTCCGTCCACAATTCAAACCATCTGCGACAAGGAAGCGGACTTTCATCTGGAAAATGGCGACTGGGATACGGCCGTCGAATTACACGAACGAATAATTCGGGAGAAACCCAATTTCGCCCTGGCTCATTATCACTTGGGATACGCCTATGGCTTCAAGGAGGACCACGACAGGGAAATTGAGGAGTATGAGAAAGCTATTCAGCTGGGGCTGAAAAAGTTTGATTTATTCTATAACTTAGGCATGGCCTATGCGGAATATCTCGAGGATTACGACAAGGCCTTAGACGTCTTCAAGGAGGCCGAACGGATTGATCCGAAAAATGACGAAATCCATTACTCCCTGGGCTTAATTCATTGGTTCAAAGAAGAGGAGGGGGAGGCTGTAGCGGAACTCCTGAGGACTGTCAATCTCAACCCCCGCCATATGGAGGCCCATGCTCTTCTCGGAGAGATCTATTCCCAAAGGGGACAATATGACTTCGCCAGGGCCGAATGGGAGATGGTATTGGAGCTCGATCCTCATAATGAAATGGCGAGGAAGAGGTTAAAAGAGATAGAGGATCTCCAACCCAAGTCCCGTTGATATCGTGAGATCCAACACAATCCCTTTTACCGAGTTGATGAGACACTTTTTTTGGTGTGGATGAAATCCAACCGGCCTTCGAGGCTTATGCCAGCAACGGGTAGGCTTGAACGATCCTCGAGATGACGAAAGGGATAAAGACCGAGACCATCCACAGGGTGGGAATTCCATTCTTGGAAATTATTAAGGAGATGAACCCATGGGGGGCAAGGCGAAGAGATGGGTGAAAATCGGTATTTTTATTTTCATCGCAGTGGCGGTATTGGTAAGCGTATCAGATATCAGAAAAATGATCCGCCTTTCGGCAAAGATTGACCCTTACTTTCTCGGCCTATCCTTCTCCGCTGCCTTTGTAAGCTATCTCCTCATCGCTATATCCCTGAAAAAAATACTGGAGCTGATGAATATCCGCCTTCCTTTTCTGGAAATCTTTACCGTCTCATGGATCTCGACATCCATCAATTATGTCTTGTCCACGGGAGGAGTCGGTGGATTTACCGCCCGGGTGTACCTCCTGAAGAAAAAGGGCGTCTCCTACAGCGACACCGTTGTCGTTTCCATCATCCATACCTTTATCATGAACGTGATATTGATGTTATTCGTCCTCATTGGTTTTGCAACCTTAATTGCACAAAAACAGATGCGAACCTACAATTTTATCATATCCAGTCTTCTCATATTCGTCGCCCTCTATACGACGTATCTGGCTTTTAAATCCGTAGTCAACAGGAAGTTCCGGGAGAACTGGATCGACCGCATCGCCCGATGGACCAACAAGCTTCACTCCTTCTTCTCCACTAAGGGAGCCGATCTGATTGAAACTGGGGGACTCAAATCCTTCAAGGCGGAGTTCAATCAGGGAATGGAATTGATGGGGCTAAAAAAGGGGGAGTTGAAGGCGCCGGTCCTCTACATCTTCCTCGATTGGATCGGCTGCCTTCTCACCCTTTATTTCTGCTTTCTTGCTATCCATTACTTCATCCACCCCGAGGTCCTCGTCGTGGGGTTTGCAGTGGGGCTATTCGCCTCGATTCTCTCGCTGATCCCCGGTGGGCTTGGAGTCATGGAGGGATCCATGGCGGCCGTCTATTACAGCCTCACGGTTCCCCTTGAGGAGGCCATTGTTGCCGTAATCCTCTATCGGCTCATCTATTATGTATTTCCATTCCTGGCAAGCCTCCTTGTCTATCGATCTCTCTTTAAGGAGGCCAGGATTAGCGCGGAACCACTGGGTCAAGGGGACAGGCCCGAGCGAAAACTACCAAAATAGCAAGATGTCTTCATAACCGAGGTTTTTTCGTTCCCCCCTATGACTTGTAATTATGCAATTGATGGTTATCATTAATAGGGAGAAAGAGATCCCAGGAGGTTAAAATGGCAAAAGGTCCAAAAGAAAGGCATTTTCGCGCCCCACTTTTCATTGTGTTGAGCTTCTTCATTCTTTTGAATTGTGGACTCCCGTCTCAACCTCCCGCCAAGGAAGCTTTGGATGTCACATCGTTGGAAGAAGCCTTTATTGAAGTGGCCAATAAGGTGAGGCCTTCGGTGGTGAGCATCTTCAGCGAAAGGACGGTGAGTTTCTCCCCATGGGAGGGACTTGGGGAGGATTTCTTCAGGGGCTCCCCCTTCGAGGAATTCTTCAAGGGATTCAGACGGCCCAGAAGGGAGTACAAACAAAAGCAGAGGGGGACCGGCTCCGGGGTGATCATCGACGAGAGCGGGTATGTCATCACCAATCACCACGTCGTTGCTGAAGCCGACAAAATAACGGTAAGGCTCTATGACGGCAGGGAATTTGAGGGAACGACCAAGGGGGGCGACCCCAAAACGGATCTCGCGGTAGTTCAAATCAAAGGGGAGAATCTGAAACCAGCTACCTTGGGCGACTCCGACGAATTGCGGGTTGGACAATGGGCTATTGCGATTGGCAGTCCATTTGGCCTGGAGGAGACGGTAACGGTGGGCGTCATTAGTGCCACCGGCAGATCAGGCTTTGGAACGGGAACCTATGAGGATTTTATTCAGACCGATGCGTCCATTAATCCAGGCAATAGCGGTGGCGCCCTCTGTAATATTCGGGGAGAGGTCATCGGAATTAACGCCATGATTATTCAGCCAGGACAAGGCATTGGCTTTGCGATCCCCATTACCCTTGCCAAATCTATCAGCCAACAATTGATCAAGCGTGGCAAGGTCATTAGGGCGTGGATTGGCATCGGCATACAAGATCTCACCCATGAGCTGAGAAAGCAATTTGGACTGTCGGATAAGGAAGGGGTTCTGATCAACAAGATTTTCCCCGACAGCCCTGCCGAAGGGGCAGACCTCAAGATCGGGGACATCATCAAAGAGATTGACGGCCAGAAGGTGAGGAATTCAAGGGAGCTGGTTCAACATGTCCTCAGGAAGGAAGTAGGCCAAGAACTAACCCTCAAGATCATCCGTAATGGGAAGGAAATGACCATCCCCGTCAAAACGGAGGAAATGCCCGGCGAAATCAAGGCTGAAGCCGAGATACCTGATATTGAGAAGGGGTGGTTTGGTCTTAAGGTGGATGAGATCACCCCTTCATTGGCCCAAAGGTGGGGAATCACCGTGGGCCGCGGGGTTGTAATCGTAGAGGTTGAACCCGGAAGTGCTGGTCACAATGCCAGACTCCAACCTGGGGATGTAATTCTTGAGGTCAATCGCAAGAAGATCGAGGACATCGAGGACTACCAACGCACCATGAAGGGAGCAAATCGGAAAGAGGGAGTACTCCTTTTGATCAACCGGGAAGGGAGTAATATATTCGTGATCCTCCAGGAGGAGTAAAAATTCTAAGCCACCTTGTCGGCCCTGAACAAGGGGGGGTAACGTGGTCCGCATAAAGAAGGCCTGGGTTCCCGCCGATTTTGCCGATTTCTTCCCCTATGGTTTGAATGCCGCTACGCCCGTGCAGGTTAGTGTATTTCCGAGCTCTGTGCCCTCCCTATGATAAATCGAAGGATTGTGGGCGCACGAGTGAATGTGTCCCCAGAGGTCTATTCCGGCGACACCAAATCCGAAGCTTAGAAAGATTGGGGGAGCTACCTAATGAAGGTAACCT
>JAQYWG010000126.1 GCA_030145085.1 Thermodesulfobacteriota bacterium | reverse complement strand
TACCTTGCTGGTGATCAGGAATACTCCATAACCTGCTGATTTCAGTTTTAATACCTAAATTAGACGGTGGATTTTGGTCGTGGTCTGTCGCCGCTCAGCAGGTTAAGGCTGAGGCTAAGGCTAAGAATTAAGAGGGAAGAGGGAAGAGGGAAGAGGGAAGAGGGAGGAGGGAGGAGGGAAGAGGGAGTAAACAGGTTATGGGAAAAGTGTGTCTGGCTTTCCCCGCCGTGCTCATCCTCGATGGGTAACCACTGCTCCAGCCCAATACGCTCAGGAACACGGTTTCGACTTGCCCATTGAAATAACGAGGCCCCTTTGGTATAGTCGGGACAAGCCCAAAGGAGAGGATATCGTTGCATACCAATAGACCGCATATCTATACCGTCAGCCAATTGACCCAGGAGGTAAAAGGCCTTTTAGACGAATATTTCATCGATATTTGGGTGGAGGGGGAGGTTTCCAATGTGAGGGTTCCGCCCTCGGGCCACATCTATTTTACCCTGAAGGACCAATGGAGCCAGATGAGGGCCCTCATCTTTAAGCAGCAGGCCCGGTATCTGCGCTTCGCGCCAGAGGATGGGCTTCATATTATCTGCCGTGGAAGGGTGTCCCTCTATGAACGGCGGGGCGAATATCAGTTAATCCTGGACTACATGGAACCCAAAGGCGTCGGGGCACTCCAAATAGCCTTTGAACAGTTGAAGAATCGTTTGGAGACAGAGGGACTTTTCGACGGGGAGCGAAAGAGATCCCTTCCCCTTGTTCCTCGGCGAATCGGGATTGTGACTTCTCCCTCAGGTGCGGCAATTCGGGATATACTGCAGATCATCCATCGGCGTTTTCCCAACGTGGAGATTCTCATCTGCCCGGTCAGAGTCCAGGGCGTTGATTCCCCTCTCGAGATTGTTCAAGCAGTTCGGGATCTGAACGCCTTGGGGGATGTGGAGGTTATCATAGTGGGAAGAGGAGGGGGGTCCCTTGAAGATCTGTGGGCCTTCAATGACGAGAGGGTGGCGAGGGTTATCTATGAATCGAGAATTCCCATCATCTCCGCGGTGGGGCATGAGACGGATTTTACCATCGCCGATTTTGTGGCGGATATGAGGGCACCTACGCCTTCGGCGGCAGCGGAGCTAGTTGTCAGGGAGAAGGCGGAGTTGGTCAGATCCATTCAAAGCTTGAACCTGAGAATGACGGGCTGCATGAGGCAACACTTAGGGTTCTTGACGGGTCGCGTCGATCAGACGAGGAGGGGATTGATAGATCCCCGTAAGAGGGTGGAGAGGTTTTGGGAACGTCTGAATGAACTATCGCGACGTCTGGCTTCGGATGGCCATCGGCTCGTGATGGAGTCTCAGAGTAGGATCAATATCTTGGGAGAGAAACTACTTTACAGGAATCCTCGTGAGAGGACCGAAGGATTCGGATTGAGGGTTTCACAATTGACCAAGGAGTTGAGCGGTGCCATTCAGAAGGGAACAGGGGAGAAGGAAAATCAAGTGAGGCGGTTGATCTCTAATTTGGATAACCTCAGCCCTTTAGCCATCCTCAAGAGGGGATATAGTATCACCAGGAAATACCCATCCGATGAGATTTTAAAGGACGCACAGGCGGTTGAGAGGGGTGAGAGGGTAAAGGTGAAGTTCTATCGGGGAGAGATTCTGTGCGAGGTGGAAGAATCTGGCTTGCCATAGCCTCCTCTCTATTGGTGGTCCCTTTGAGCTGGGGGCTCTGTTTTGGCGGGCAGGATACCTGGAGGGTCGAGGGGATTCCATCGGCCCTCAAGCAGGGAGATGTATTCAGGATCCGGTTGAGCGCTCATGGAGGGGGTGTTCCGTCGGGGGATTTTCAAGGCAAGGAGATTGCCTTCTATCCCCATGAAGATGGGAGAGGCTATGAGGCCCTGATGGGAGTTGATTTGGAATGCCCGGCGGGGATCTACAGACTAAATATCACCGTTGAAAAGGGAAGCTCGGTGAGCAGCCGAATGTTCCAGATAGAGGTGGTAAAGGCATTTTTCGGCGTTCAGAAGATTACCCTTCCCCGGGAGCTGGTCCATTTAGACCCCGACTCCTTAAAACGGGTAAATGAGGAAAAGAGGAGGATAGAGGCGTTATGGGCTGTGAGAACCGAAAATCGCAGGTGGCAGGGGGAGTTTTTAGCTCCTGTAGAGGGAAGGATCAATTCCTTATTCGGTGTAAGGAGGATTCTCAATGGCCAGAGAAGAGGGCGGCATAACGGTATTGACATTAAGGCCCCACGGGGTAAGAAGGTACTCTGCGCCAATGGCGGAAGGGTGGTTGTGGTGGACGAGTTCTTCTTCGGGGGAAAAACGGTAGTTGTAGATCATGGTCAGCAATTGTTTTCCTTTTACATGCATTTGGATAGGTTCGCGGTCAGGATGAACCAGGAAGTTCGAAAGGGTAATCTCATTGGCACAGTGGGGGCAACGGGAAGGGCTACAGGTCCTCACCTCCACTGGGGTGTTTATGTTAATGGGGCCAGGGTAGATCCCCTTTCATTGATGGAGGCGACAACCAACGATATGAAGGTCATAGGGTTAGTTCGTAAACGGAAATATATTGGAGAAAAGAGGAAAAAGAGAGCAAAAAATGGCGAAAATCTCGGACAAGGGGGAAAAAACCTTGACTGACGGGGTAGGAGGTGTATAATAAAGCTGATTTCATATGGATAAGAAAAGAAAGAAGACCTTTGAGGATGCATTAAGCCAGTTGGAATCCATCATTTCCCAACTGGAAAACGGCGATTTGCCCTTGGAGGAATCTTTGAAGCTTTTTGAGGAGGGAATGAAACTCTCCCGTTTTTGCAATCAAAAGCTGAACGAGGCCCGGAAAAAGGTGGAGGTACTCCTCAAGGGAAATGGGGGAGACTTAGCACTGGGTCCATTCGAGCCGGAGGAGGGAACAGGAGAGGAATAAACCCGGGAGAAGAGATGGATATCGCCGGATACCTTCAGGGGAAAAAGAGGATCATCGATGGAGCTCTGGAAAAAATCATCCCCAAGGAGACCGATTTCCCCCAGACCCTTCACCGGGCCATGCGTTACACCCTCTTTCCTGGCGGGAAGAGAATCAGGCCTATCCTAGCCATGACCGCTTATGAAGTCGTCGGAGGGAAAGAGAATGGGATTGTGCCTTACGCCTGCGCCCTCGAGTTCATTCACACCTACTCCCTCATCCATGATGATCTGCCCGCCTTGGATAACGATGATTACCGAAGGGGAAGGCCAACAAGCCATAGGGTATTCGGGGAAGGCATGGCCACCCTGGCGGGGGACGCCCTCTTAACCGAGGCATTTCACCTCATGACCAGGGAGACCCTCAGGGGGGAAGTGGACCCCCGAGTTGCCATGGAGGTGATCGACGAGATATCCAAGGCCGCGGGATTTACGGGAATGATAGCGGGGCAGGTGGTCGACATCGAATCCGAAGGGAAAAAGGTGGAATTACCCGTACTTGAATTCATCCATACCCACAAGACGGGCTCCCTGATCTTGGCCTCCGTCAGGATGGGAGGACGTTTGGGAGGGGCGAGCGATGTGGAGATGGAGTCCCTGACCAGATATGGCAAGGCCATCGGTCTTGCCTTTCAAATAACCGATGATATCTTGGATGTAGAGGGAAGCCGGGCCTCCATGGGGAGGGCCCCTGGGGTCGATAAGGCTCGGAACAAGATTACCTACCCCGCCCTCCTGGGATTGGAGGAGTCCAAGCGGAGATGCAATGAATTGATCGATCAAGCCGTGGCGGCATTGGAACTCTTCGGAGCCAGGGGGGAGACCTTTCGGGAGATCGCCCTCTACATCGGGAAGCGTCGCTCTTAATTCCCTTGTAGGAATGGAGTGTTTACCATGAGACGAAAGGCAGTCTCTCCTTGAGGTGGGAAGGGATGGAGAAATTATTGGATCAAATAGGCTCCCCGGATGACCTCAAGGAATTGAAGAGGGATCAGTTGCCCCTCTTGGCGGTCGAAATCCGAAAGGAGATCATCAAAACGGTATCACGGACGGGGGGGCATTTGGCTTCCAACCTCGGGGTGGTTGAGTTAACCATCGCCCTCCATTATGTCTTCAATTCCCCCACCGATAAGCTTATTTGGGATGTTGGACATCAAACGTACACGCATAAGCTCCTCACGGGGAGGAAGCGGAGGTTTAAAACCCTGCGGCAGTTTGGGGGCTTGAGCGGCTTCCCCAAGAGGGATGAGAGTCCTCACGACTGCTTCGATGCCGGCCATAGCAGCACCTCCATTTCCTCAGCTTTAGGAATGGCGGTCGCTCGGTCCCTTACAGAGGATAAACAGAGGGTAATCGCCATAATCGGCGACGGCTCCATGACGGGAGGTTTGGCCTTCGAAGGCTTAAATCAGGCGGGTCATCTGGGAAAGGACCTCATCGTGGTACTCAACGACAATGAGATGTCCATCTCTCCCAATGTGGGGGCTTTGTCTTCCTACCTGAGCCGGGTTATGACCGGGCGATTCGTGAACAGGTTTCGCAGTGAAATGAAGGCCTTCCTGCAAACCCTTCCGGGTATTGGAAAGTCCATGTACAAAATTGCCAAACAGGCGGAGGAATCTTTTAAGGGATTTCTCACCCCCGGCGTGCTCTTCGAAGAATTGGGCTTTCAATATATTGGTCCCATCGAAGGCCATCGATTGGATCACCTCGTTGAAACCTTCTCCAATGTAGCCAAAATGGACGGACCGATATTGGTCCATGTTCTAACCAAGAAGGGGAAGGGGTATTACCCTGCGGAGTCCGATCCAGCTCGCTTCCACGGCGTCGGTCCCTTTGAAATAGAGACAGGGAGGCTCCACAAGAAGGGAGATGGGCTTCCAACCTATAGCGGGGTCTTTGGGGAGACCTTAGTCCAACTGGCTGAGGAAGACGATAAGATCATTGCCATCACCGCAGCGATGGAGGATGGAACGGGGTTGAGGGGATATTCAAAGCGATTTCCTGAGAGGTTTTTCGACATTGGGATCGCTGAACAACACGCCGTTAGCTTTGCTGCCGGGTTGGCCCTGGAGGGTTTCAAACCGGTTTTGGCCATCTATTCCACCTTTTTGCAGAGAGCATATGATCAGGTCCAGCAGGATGTTTGTCTTCAGAACTTACCCGTGGTCTTCGCCCTGGACAGGGGGGGAATAGTGGGGAGTGATGGGCCAACCCACCACGGGCTCTTCGATTTTTCCTACCTCAGACACCTGCCCAATATGGTGGTGATGGCCCCGAAGGATGAAAATGAGTTTCAACATATGGTCAAGACCGCCGTCGAATGGGAAAAGCCTATCGCCTTTCGCTATCCAAGGGGGGCTGGATATGGTGTGAAGATGGACCGGAAGCTGAGGTCATTGGAGGTGGGAAAAGGAGAGGTTCTGCTGGAGGGGGAGGATCTGCTTATCTTGGCCATCGGATCCACTGTATACCCGAGCTTGGAGGCGGCCCAAAGGTTACGAGAGCATGGAATGAGAGCTTCGGTCATCAATTGCCGTTTCGTGAAACCCCTGGATGGAGAGTTAATCTGCACTATGGCTGAAAAACTGGGAAAGGTCCTCACCGTGGAAGAGAATGTATTGGACGGAGGGTTTGGCAGCGCGGTCCTGGAACTTTTTCAGGAAAGGGAACTTTCCGAAGTGAAGGTGAGACGTATTGGGATCCCCGACCAATTTGTGGAGCACGGTTCGCAGGAAACCCTCAGGGGAAGGTGTGGCATCAATACGGAGGGAATTGCGGAGGTGGCAGGGGAAATGGTCCTGGGGGCCCAGAGGGAAAAGCACGGCGTTATGGGATTTGGAAAGAGAATTATCCTTAAATGAAGAGGCGCGACCGACTGGATAAACTCCTGGTGGACAGGGGACTCGTTCAATCCCGGGAGAGGGCAAAGGTTATTATTTTGGCTGGTATGGTCATGGTAGGCGATCGAGTAGTTGACAAGGCGGGAAGCCTGGTCAATCTCGATTCTCACATTCGGGTCAGAGGCAGTGATCATCCTTACGTCAGCCGGGGAGGACTCAAGTTGGAAGATGCCCTCCACGGATTTCAGGTAGACCCGAAGGGGAAGGTAGCCATGGATGTAGGGGCATCGACAGGAGGATTTACCGATTGTCTACTCCAAAAAGGAGCAAAGAGGGTATATGCAGTCGACGTGGGCTATGGGCAGCTTGCCTGGAAACTGAGGAACGATTCACGGGTGGTAAACCTAGAAAGGAAAAACATCCGCTATTTAAAGGCCCAGGAGATAGGAGAGAAGGTGGATTTGGTGGTTATCGATACCTCCTTCATATCGGTGGCAAAATTCCTCCGCACTATACTTCCCATGATGAGGAATGAAGGGGAGATAGTGGCCTTGTTAAAGCCACAGTTCGAGGTGGGAAGAGGGGAGGTTGGAAAAGGTGGTGTGGTGAGGGAAAGGTTGAAACATCAGCAGGTTCTGGATCAGATCTCCCGTTTTTCGGGGTCAATTGGTTTAAAGGTTAGGGGGACGATGGAATCGCCCCTGTTGGGGCCAAAGGGTAATAGGGAGTTCTTCATCTACCTGAAGAAGATCCCGGAGACATAAAGCGGACAGAGGCGGATGGATCATTTCCGGTAAGGGTTATGGGTACACCAAAGGTTCCGAAGCCAGCGAAGCTGGTGATGAGCTTGATTTCAGCCGAGGATGGAATATTGATGAGAACCGTGGAGGATTTGAATTCCATCTATGGAGAGGTCGATCTTTTCAGCGACTTGCTTCCCTTCGATTTCACGAGGTATTACGATGAGGAGATGGGAGCCACGCTCTTCAGGAGATTTATCGCCTTCAAGAAGCTTGTTCAAAGGGAGACGCTCGTGGACATCAAGAAGATGACGAACGGGGTTGAGAAGCGATATTCCCGCGATGGATGCAGGAAGGTGAACATAGACCCCGGGGTCCTCTCAGGGGAGAATTTGGTGTTAGCTACTACCAAGGGCTTTGCTCATCGCATTTATCTTCGGGATGGTATTTATGCAGATCTTGCGCTCATTTTTCGAAATCGTTCCTTTAGAGCGCAAGAGTGGACATACCCGGACTATCGTCAACGGGACGTTATCGAACTGATGAATGGACTCAGAAGGAGCTACTTACGGGAGTTGAGGGGAGAAGGGCCGTGACATGATCAAGAGTATGACTGGTTATGGAATAGGACAGAAGGTTATTTCCCTGGGAAGGGTTACTGCCGAGGCGAGATCAACTAACCACCGGTATCTCGATATTAGCTTGAGGTTGCCCAAGAAGTTATACCCATTTGAGACTCAGATTAAGGAGATGGTGAAGGCCCATTTTTCCAGGGGACGATTCGATATCTCCATCGAGATGGATTCCGGGGGGAAGGATCAATTCACGCTCGAGCCTAACATCGAGATAGCTCAAATGTACGTAGATGCCCTTGAAAGCCTAAAGTCGAAGCTCGACATAACGGGGGAGGTGACCCTCGACCTCGTTTTGCGGGCAAAGGACGTCATCACGGCGAAGGAGGTAGAGAGGGATGTTGGTCCACTTTGGGAGGAGATATCGGGGGGTTTGCTGAGCTGTCTGGAGGCCCTTGAGGCAATGAGGAAAGGGGAGGGAAGGAACTTGGCCCTCGATCTGAAAAGGAGGTTGAAACGGATCTCCCGCCGCATAGAGGAGGTGAGGGGCCGTTCTCCATCGGTAGTGGAGGCTTATCGCAAGAGGCTCTCGGAGCGGCTTGCCGAGATGACGGAAGGGATGGAAATCGACCGTTCAAGGCTTCATCAAGAGGTGGCGTATTTCG
>JAQYWG010000125.1 GCA_030145085.1 Thermodesulfobacteriota bacterium | reverse complement strand
GGGGGATATCGAAATTCTTTCCGTTGAAGGTCACCAGAAAATCGCAATGGTCCAAGATCTCTCCCAATAGGAAGAGCATGGCCTTCTCCTCAGAATGATTTCGCATGAAGAACTGTTGGACGGTAAAACCTCCTCCTTGAAAAGAGCCCACTCCAACCATGAAAACGTACGTTCCCGTGCCCCCCGACAACCCCGTCGTTTCCGTATCTAAAAAAAGGGTCCGGGTAAAATCGATATCCCTGAGCCTTTCGTCCCTCGTTATGAGATGGGCTGGGTAGTTGGGAACTTCCAACAACTCTCCCAGCAAGATCCCTCCGTGCCGATACCCGGAACCATAGGTCTCCCTTGCCACGAAGATCTCTCCAAAGGGAGTTGATAGGAACTGGCCACCCACCAGTTCCTCAATGGCTCTCCCCCGGGGAAGGTGTAGGTCGGCAATTCCCCCGGCCCTCCTGGGGTCTGCGAGGCGATCCAACCGTCTCCTCAAATCGGATAGCACCGGGCGCCTCTCCTCATCCCGTTTCCGGAGTGAGAGGGAATCCAATTTATCCCTAATCTTCACCGTCCTCCAATGCCCTTTCAAGCAAGGCGATGGCTATTCCTTTTGATTTTGTCCCCAATTGCCCGGTGGGTCCAACACATGATGGACACCCGGATCGACACCCGCAACGGGATATCAGTCTCAGGGTATTCCCCAGGATCTCCCGATGTCCGTCGAAAAGCTGCGGGCTCAACCCTATCCCCCCTGGATAATTATCGTAAATAAAGAGGGTAGGCTCAAAGGGATCGATCCCATCTATGGAAACTTCCTCCATCCCGGTGCTGGATTTATAAACACCCCTGCTCCCCCGGGAAAGCCTTGCAAACCAGCGGGCTCCCCGATCCCCCACGCTCCGCTGGATATCATTGATGTCGCACATGAGATGAAGGGAGGCGATATAGTGTAAGGCATATGCCATCCCCAGTATCCCGTCGATAATCTCCCACCGGTTGAATGGCACGTCCTCCAACATCTTTCTCGGAAAGGTGAACCAATATGAGGTGGTATGCATCTGCTGATCGGGGAGGACGACTTTGCCGTAGCCCACATTCTCCGAGGTATAAAATTTGATCTTCTTGTAACCCACCACCTTGGTAGACACGGCCACCTCCCCATGTTCGACCGAGGTCCCGCATTCCCTCTTTTCCTCAAAGCCTTCCAAAATAGAGACGTCAGTATAACTTACGGCATCGGTGTAGTAGTCCGCCTTGCTCCTTCTTACGTAGGCCTTTCGGTTCTCATAGTCCAGCTTCTCAACCTGGTAGAGTTCCGACTCGGAAATATAGATAGCCCCTTCGTACAAGGTAGTATGGGCACTAGTGAAATCGACCTCGCCGATGACTTTGCCCTTGGGGCTCCCGGTTATATCGACGACCAGGAAGTTCTCCTCCGATACGCTCCTCAAATTAATCCCGTCGGCCGGATAGACATCCTGCATCCAGTGCCAGCGATCCCCCGTATGATGGACAACCCCTTTTTCCTCCAGATACTCCAGTATCTCATGGAGATTCTCCCTCCCGAAGGTCTCCCCATCCTTGAAGGGAAGCTCGAATGCGGCACACTTAATGTGGCTTAGAAGGATGAGCAGGTTATCGGGGTTGATGAGGCCATGCTCGGGGGACTTCCCAAAGAAATAGTCCGGGTTCTCCATGAGGAATTGATCCAGGGGGAGGCTTCGCCCGATCAAAACCGCCAGTGAAAGACCCGATCGCCTCCCCGCCCTGCCCGCCTGCTGCCATGTACTGGCAATGGTTCCCGGATACCCTGCGATAACGCAAACGTCCAGCCTTCCGATGTCAATTCCCAGCTCCAAGGCATTGGTGGTAACTACTCCCAGCACCTCTCCCTTCTTGAGTCCCTTCTCGATGTCCCTTCGGGCCCTGGGAAGATATCCCCCCCGGTATCCCCTGACGATATCCCTATTCCCTTTTTCCCCTTCCACACGGTCTTTCAGGTATTTGGTGAGAACCTCTACGTTGAGCCTACTGATGCCAAAGACAATGGTCTGAATTCCCCTTTCGATAAACGGGTAAGAAAGGTTCCTTGCGGCACCGATATGGCTTCCCCGAATACCCAGTTCCTCGTTGACTACCGGGGGGTTGTAAAAGAGGAAGAGCTTCTCCGAAGAGGGGGCCCCGTTTTGATCGATGAGCTCCACTGGGCGCTCAACCAGCTTCTCCGCCAGCTCCCCGGGGTTGGCAATGGTTGCAGAACAACAGATAAACTGCGGCCTCGAGCCATAGAAATCGCAGATCCGCCGTAACCTCCGGAGTACGTTTGTCATGTGCGAACCGAATATACCGCGATAGGTGTGAAGTTCATCGATGACGACGTATTTCAGGTTTTGAAAGAGCGTGATCCATTTCGTATGGTGGGGAAGGATACCTGTGTGAAGCATGTCCGGATTGGTAATAACGATGTCCCCTTTGGCCCGAATGGCCCTTCGAGCATCCTGAGGGGTATCTCCGTCATAGGTAAAAGTACTGATGGGTTCTGCCGCCGCCTCGATCAACCCCTGAAGCTCAACCATCTGGTCCTGGGATAGTGCCTTTGTGGGAAAGAGATAGATGGCCCTAACAGATGGATCCCTCAGCTTATCATTGAGAATGGGAAGGTTATAGCAGAGGGTCTTTCCCGAAGCCGTAGGCGTGACCACCACGACATCCTTTCCAGCACGGATTGCCTCAAGAGCCGTCCCTTGGTGGGAAAAGAGCTGCTTTATCCCCCCCTTTCTAAGGGCATCCATCAACCTCCCATCAATGAAATCTGGGATGGCTACATACGCTCCCCCCCTTCCCTCCAACCTCTCCATATGGACAATGCACGGCGCAATCTCCTTTGAGGAATTCCACCCTTTAATCACTTCTCCAATGGACACCCGGTTTACCTCCAAATGATTCAATTGAACTTTTTGAATTTATATCCCTTTTGCATTGGGATGTCAATGGAAATCCGATTCACTTCCTGCGCAAAAGGGCGATGGTAGACCCCCACCCACCTGAGGTAGGAGGGGCCAGGGAGAAGGATTGGACCAGGCGGGACTTTGAGAGAAAGGAATGGACCCTTTGGCGTTGATATCCCATCCCCTTGCCGTGAATGATCCTCACCTCGTATATCTTTGCCTTTATGCACTCCTTTAGGTATTCCTCCAGGAGGGAAGGGATCTCCTTGGGGGAAAAGGTATGCAGGTCTATGCTATTCTCGATGGGAATCCTTATTGGGTCCTGGGAATAATGGTCTTTCCGCGTCATCCAAATGGGGCCCTCTGGGCCGCTTATTTTGGGGCCACTGAAGCCAATTTCCGAAGATATTGTGGCAAAAAAGGGCCAATGTCAAATATACCACATAGTGCCACATTCTGATAGCAGACTTTATAGAGATCGGGGAGAGGAGTCCAGTTGCAAAAATCTCCGAAGCTTGGACCTTGATATTCCGATATTATCTATTGGCGTTTCTATACGTAACAAGTTCCGTTACGTGTTAGAAATACATATCAAATCCAACCCCATTAGCAATACAAATCTCTCCTGAGACTCAAAGCAGATCCTTTCCCCTCTGGGGATCCCTCAGGCCATCAAGGCTTGTGGAAATGAGCGACGTGAGGAGATAGGGGACACAGAGGCCGGCTAAAGGCAAGTTCTGGCTTGTTTAGAAAACCGCTCCTGAAGGTAATCATGTCCTCGAGGCATGTATTGTCGATACAGAGCCGATTTTGGAAGTGGTGATTAAAGGGGAAACAATGGCTGGCATATCATATCTTGCCCGTCTCAAAGGCTTTGATAAAGGCATCCACCAAAACCTTGTCGAATTGGGTTCCGCAGGATCTTCGAAGTTCATCGAAGGCCTCCTCCTTCAACAGAGCCTTTCGATAAGGCCTATCCGAGGTCATAGCATCAAAGGTGTCGGCTACGGCTACGATCTTTGCGATGAGGGGAATATAACCATCCACAAGGCCTTCTGGGTATCCCCTTCCGTCGACCTTTTCATGATGGTATTTCAGTCCGGGGATAATCCAATGAAGCTGCTTGATGTGCCCGATGATCTCGGCACCCATCAAGGTATGTTGCTTCATTTGATCATATTCCTCCTCATTCAATTTATCGGGCTTCCTTAAGATTTGATCTTCGACCCCTATCTTTCCGATATCATGGAGAATGGCAGCGAATTTCAACCACCGCACCTCGTTCGGATCCATGTCGATCTGCTCCGCGATGGCCAGGGAATACGTAGTCACGCGCTTGGTATGCCCCCCGGTATAGGGATCCCTCTTTTCGATAGCATCGGCCAAGGACATAGCCGTTTGAAAGAATAGCTCCTCGATCTCGGCCAGCAGACGGGCATTATCCAAGGCAACGGCCACCTGATCCGCCAGGGATTGGAAAAGGGTTAAGTCCTCCTCCGAAAAGGCTCCTCCATCCAATTTGTTGATAGCCTCCAGGACCCCAATGGTCTTTTCCTTCACCTTGACGGGAACGCAGATGACATTTTTCGTGGTAAATTTGGATTTTTTATCCACATCTCTAAAAAACCTGGGGTCGCGTTGGGCATCATGGACGATGAGGGGTTCACCATGTTGAGCCACCCATCCGGCAATTCCCTCCCCCATCTTCAAATGAAACGTCTTTACGGCTTCCTCCTTATCACCAAGGGCGACCTCGAAGTAAAGCTGGTTGGTCTCCTCATCGATGAGCAATAAGGATCCCACCTCGGCTTCCATCAACTCCGTTGCCGCCTGCATGGCCCTCCTCCTCACCGTTACGGGTTCCAGGGTGGAATTGAGTATTCGACTCAATTCCGTCAGCGTCACCAACTTCGTTAGGGTTTTCTGCAAATCACGGACTTTCCCTTCCCTCTGCTTCAACGATCGGCCGCGTTGCGAGGCTTTACGACTGACCTCCAATAACTTCTCCTTATAATCCCTCATTTCCTCCTTCAAATTCCGAGGTGTCTTAACAGTCTTCTCGCCCATTGCCACTGATTAACCCTCCTTGGACCAATCCACCAGATGAGTGGACAAGACCAATCCCCCAAGCGACGCTCCGACATTGGCCGAATACAATCCTAATTAACTAACCCATTTGCTCTGCCTTTGTCAATACAAAACCGGCTGGAGTTCCCTGGTTTTCCGGGGAATTCCGTTGTCCCTGAGCGTAATTTAGGGGACAAGGATCATCTAGAAGGAGAAACCCAAACCACACTTTCCCCCCACCCTGCCTACTGCATATTGTCCACCCCCTCCTCCTGCCTCTTCCCTCTACCCTCATCCCTGCTTCCTTCCGGCGGCAGCACTGCAACACTGCAGCATTTTTGTCTATCAAACCACCAAATTTTTGTGCTGCTGTTACCTAGTGTTGCCGTTTGGAGGTTTTTCTAACTGCTTAACCGCAGAACTGCAGGACCTTTGTTTATCGTAGCACGGCAACACTGCATAACGGCAGCAGCCAAACTCGAGGCGCCGCGATCATTTGACAATTACGTAAATGTTGATTATATTTTAAATGATCATCTACTAACAAGGGATAAAAAATAACACCCATCCTCTTAAGGGGGGGAATACAATGCGTCAGAGAGATCTTAAATCCTTCAAAAAACTCCTGAGCCGTCAACTAAACCAGTTACTGATAGAAGCCGAGAGGACTAAAGATCAGGTGAAGGAAGCCGAGGAGCCTTCATCGGATCCCATGGATCAGGCGTCAACCGTCCTGGATATGGATTTCCTTCTACGCTTGAGGGATCGTGAGAGAAAGTTGATGGTCAAGATCAAAGAGGCATTGGAGAGGATAGAGAATGGTACCTTCGGTATATGCGAGGAATGCGGGGAGAAGATCTCTGAAAAGCGGCTTCGCGCCAGGCCTGTGGCCACCCTTTGCATCGATTGTAAACATGAACAAGAGGTCTCGGAAAAGAGGCTTAGATACAGCGAGCCAAGGAAGTCGCCCACGCTATGGCTCCACATGTAGCGGTAGATCCCATCGTTTCCTGAGGCCGGAGGGACTGAACTCTCGAGCTCATTTTTTGAACAGTGATATAAATCGGGTTCTCCAAACCCGTAAGCGTTGATATTGTTCCGGGTATCTCTCCTTAAATCGATTGCCAAATCGCTTCATAACTTCGCTCTCTTTGGAGAGGAGCAATAGCCCACATCCGATGAGGAGCAATCCCTGGAGGAGGGGAAGGAATAACCCCATGAACCCCAACCCAATGCAAATCCAACCTGCTGTCAGTATCACGATTCGTTTCATTCTCCCGATTCATCCTAGAGCGAAAGCTTCATAGCTGCTTAAACGAAACGACGAGCTTCTCCATGGCCTTTGTGGCGATGGAAATCGCCCTTTTCTCCGCTACATCCAACAATTCTTCCCTAACCATTTGTTCCTCTAACCGGTTAACGGCTACCCCAGTAATACAGCCACCCTTGAGCCCATGAGCGCAACAAAAGGTGAGCAGGGTTGAGGCCTCCATCTCGTAGCTGAGGACCCCGAGCTTCTGCCAATCCTCCATCGATCCATTGAGACGCTGGATGATATATCGAGAAAATCTCCTACCCTGGCCCGCATAGAAGGTGTCCGTCGAAGCCGTGATCCCCACATGAAAGGGGATTTTCAATTCCCTTGCCGAACCTACCAGGGAGGTGAGGATATCATAATCGGCTACCGCCGGATATTCAATGGGAGCATAGTCCAAGGAGGCCCCATCCAATCTCACCGCGGCCGCCGTAATAACCGTCTCCCCCGCACGGATACCCCCCTGAATGGCCCCCGAGGTGCCTACCCGGAGGAAAACCCGCACCCCTAATCGGGCCAACTCCTCCACGGCGATGGCGGTGGAAGGACCCCCGATTCCCGTTGAAGTCACCAATACGGGTTCTCCTTGTAGATTTCCCATCAACGTTCTAAACTCTCGATTGCGCGCAATCTCCCGACTATCGGGGTCGAAGGCCTGGGCGATTTTCAAAACCCTATCGGGGTCTCCCGGAAGGAAGGCGAACATGGCTCCCCGTGTGGCCTCTTTGTCCAGTTTCAAATGGTAGACGCGGTCCATGGTCTCTCTAAACCTTCCCTGCCGAATCAAATTGCCTCGCTTATGCTATCCAGGTCTGCTGATTCCAGGCCATCTCCCAGAAGAGGCGTTCCCATCGACTCGAGAAATTGAAGATATCCTGAAGGCGATTCAATTTCTCCTTGGATACACCCCTTGTTAATTCGTCGAGCAGATCCTTGGTGGATTCCGTCAGATTCCTGAATTCCGGCGAGGCGTACGTCTCGATCCATTTGGCGTAATGGGGATGTTCGGGTATTCCCTTAGCCTTTAATCGGATTCCTATTTCAACATATCCCCACTCACACGGAAGAAAGGCAGCCAATAGATCCAGGAAATCTCCCTCATACGCGATTCTCAGAAGATAGCTCGTGTATGCCAAGCAGTAGGGGGCCGGTTCGGTTTGCTCGAGCTCTTCCGACGATATGCCGAAATCGGCGCAGATGGACCGATGAAGGTCCATCTCCACCTTTAATGTGAGCCCAAGGAGGTCTGAGAACCTCCCCATGGCATCCAAATCATGGCCTTTTGCCGCGGCAATGGCCAGGAATCGACAGAAATCTTTCAGATAGACATAATCCTGAGCCAGGTAGAATTTGAACTTCTCCTCTTCCAGGCTTCCATCGCCGATTCCCTGGACGAAGGGATGCTCGAAATTGGCCTCCCAAATGCCATGGGCATTCTTGCGTAACGTATCCGTGAATTTCATGGTGCAATACCCCAAAAATACGGCGATTACCTCGAAGATATTCGATGGAGGGCATCCCAAAACATGAGTTCATAACCCTGAAGCATTCTCGCGGCCTCCTTGATGGCCTTGGGCTCAACCC
>JAQYWG010000124.1 GCA_030145085.1 Thermodesulfobacteriota bacterium | reverse complement strand
GGACCTCCGTCAATTACAGGACAGGAGACTGGCGGGAGTTTCGACCGGTTTTCGTGTCCGGGATTGCCCCGTGCAGGGAGGCCTGCCCTGCTGGAATCGATATTGCGAGATTCCTTCGCGAGGCAAAGTACGGCCGCTTTGACCGAGCCTGGCAAACCATTATGGAGGAGAACCCGTTTCCCAGCATCTGTGGCCGAGTCTGTGGCCATCCGTGCGAAGAGGCGTGCAATCGGAAGGAGTTTGATGAGCCGCTGGCCATCAATGCGCTGGAGAGATTTGTGGGTGACCATGGTCTCAAAAACAAGATGACACCCTCGACTTCAAAGGCCACGAGGAGGGAAAGAATTGCCGTCGTGGGTTCTGGACCAACTGGACTTTCATGTGCTTATCACTTGAGGCGGCTGGGGTACGACGTTAAGGTGTTCGAACGTTCCCCCCTTGCCGGCGGAATGCTGAGATGGGGCATCCCCGATTATCGGCTCCCCCGGACGATTCTGGACGCGGAAATTGAAAAACTCCGCTGCACGGGGATCCAGATCAATACTCGGGTCTCTTTCGATAAGGATTTCCTCATCGAGGGCCTCAAGGAGTTCAAAGCCATATTCCTGGCCTTGGGAGCTCAGAGGAACCGGAGCCTGGGTATTGCTGGCGAGAATCTATCAGGAGTCCTGTCGGGCCTCGATCTTCTGAGAGCGGTAAAAGAGGAAAATCCCCCCCATCTCGGAAAACGGGTTGCGGTTATCGGCGGGGGAAATACCGCGATTGACGTTGCCCGAACGGCTCTCAGGTTGGGATCAAAGCCAACCCTGATCTATCGGAGAACCTGCGAGGAAATGCCCGCCGTGTCGACCGAGGTTGAGGAGGCCCTCAAGGAGGGGATCGGCATCGAGTTTCTCGCCTCCCCCGTGGCTATCACAAGACTCAATGGCCAAACCCTTCGAATGGAGTGCGTGAGGAACCGTATGGGCAAGCCCGGCCCTGATGGAAGAAGAACCCCGGTTCCCGTAGGAGGATCTACCTTTTTTATAGAATCAGATGCCATCGTTGTTGCCATTGGGGAAGCCAGTGACCCAGATGATCTCCCCCAGCTCTTAAAATGGACCGAAGCAGGGGTCGCCGTGGATGAATGGGGAGCTACTGGAGTTCCAGGAATATTTGCGGGGGGCGATGTAACGGCGGAACCCCACACGGTATCTCATGCCATTGGCTCGGGTAAAAAGGCGGCCTTGGCCATCGATGGTTTTGTCCGGGGATGGGATAAAGACCGGGCCAAACCGATTTTTTTGGGAAACCGGGGAAGCCTTTCCATGGCCCAATGGATCGATCCTCCAGCAGCAACTTATCGAAACAACAGAGTTGTCACCTATGAGGATCTGAATTGCTCCTATTTTGAGCCCGGGTCACGGGAAATGATGTCAAAAATTTCCAACCTGGCAAGGAGGATTGGGTCATTTGATGAGGTCAACCTGGGGTTTCCCGAGAAAAAGGCCGTTCGGGAGGCCGAACGCTGTTTTGGATGTGGCACCTGCAGCCTCTGCGAGAACTGCTACACGTTCTGTCCGGATAGCACTGTTTTGATGAAAGATGGGGATGAAACATTTGAGATCGATTACGAGTTCTGCAAAGGCTGTGGCCTTTGTGCTCATGAATGTCCTTCCCATTTTATAGAGATGATTCGAGAGGAAAAGTAGTCATGAAAAAGATGGAGATCCTTGAGGGATCAATGGCCGTCACCTTGGCGGTCAAGGCCTGTAAGCCAGGGGTCATCTCGGCCTACCCAATTAGCCCCAACACCCATATTGTGGGAGCCCTGGCAAAGATGGTGGCAGACGGTGAACTGGATTCTCAATACGTGCTTTCCGACTCTGAATTTTCAGCGGCCTCCATCGTTTACGGGGCCAGTGCGGCGGGAGTTCGAAGTTACACCGCCTCATCATCCCAGGGTCTTCTCCTCATGACCGAGGTCATCTATAATGCGGCGGGGACGCGTCTTCCCATGGTTCTGACTGGAACGAACCGGTCTATCTCGGCTCCCATTAGCATTCAGGTGGACCATCAGGATACCCTTTCCCTGAGGGACTCGGGTTTGATTCAATTCTACGTGGAAAGCGCCCAAGAAGCTTATGACATGCACATCCAGGCCTTTCGCATTGCGGAAGATCCCGACATCCTGCTCCCCGTGATGATCTGTATGGATGGATGGGTCCTCACCCATTCCTACGAACCGGTGGAATTGATCAACCAAAAGGCCATAGATACCTTCCTCCCGCCCTATCGCCCGCGTCACTACCTAGATCCGGAACACCCCCTCACCTTCGGTTCCTATGCTGAGGACAACGTTATGATGGAATTGAAATATATGATTCAAGCAGCCATGGACCGGGCCAAAGGGAAAATTGGCGATATCTCTTCGGATTTCCATAGGATCACCGGGCATGCCGGCGCGGGGCTCATTGAGACCTATGGGCCAGAAAAAGCAGACATCATCCTGGTAGGCATGGGATCGCTGGTTGGGACGATGAGAGAGGCCGTTGATACCATGAGAGCAGACGGAATATCCGTTGGGCTAATCAAGGTCTGCTGTTATAGGCCTTTCCCAGGTGAGGCTATTCTGGGATGCTGTCGGAATGCGGAGGCCGTCGCCGTTTTGGATCGAGGTTCTTCCATGGGAAGCGAAGGGCCTCTGTCTTTGGACGTGAAGGCCGCCCTCTGCAATCTGGAAAGACCCCATATCTTCAGCTTCATCACCGGCCTTGGCGGGAGGGAGATCACGACGGAAACCATCCAAAAAATCACGGAAGAAACCATGGAAGCTGTGAAATCACGTCGAATCCTGAGAGGCAGCCAGTGGGTTGATTTGAATCGTTCAATTCTGTAGGAGAAAGGCATGATACCCAAGACGGAAGAACAGGAACTCTTTGCCCCTGGTCATCGGGCCTGTCCCGGCTGTGGCGAGGCTATTGCAACGCGGTGGATTTTGAAGGCCACAGGCACCAACGTCATCGTCGTCTCTCCCACGGGGTGTCTGGAGACCTTCACATCGCCTTATATGTTCTCTCCCTGGAGGGTTCCCTGGATTCATCCCCTCTTCGAAAACGGAGCCGCTGTGGCTTCGGGTATCGAGGCGGCCCTCAGATATAAGGGGCGGTCGGATATCAGGGTTGTGGTCATCGGAGGAGACGGGGCCACCTTCGATATCGGCATGGGCGCCCTTTCGGGGATGTTCGAGCGAGGCCATCCCGTTCCTTACATCTGCTACGACAATGAGGCCTATATGAACACGGGCATTCAGCGTTGCAGCTCCACACCTCTTCTCGCCTCCACAACAACCCAGCCATCTGGCCGCCGGTCATGGGGTAAGGACAGGCCTAAGAAGAACATGCCCGCCATTGCGATGGCCCATGACATCGACTACGTGGCAACCGCCTCCGTTTCCTACCCCAAAGACCTGTACAACAAGGTCAAAAAAGGACTGACCATGGAAGGACCGTCTTATATTCAAGTGCACACGCCCTGCTGCACCGGATGGGGCTTTCCCCCGGAAAAGACCGTTGAGATTGGTCGGTTGGCCGTAAATACGGGCTTGGCCCCTCTCTTTGAAATGGAGGGGGGAGAGCTTACCTCTGTCCACAAAATAGAGAAAAAGGCCCCAGTGGATGAATACTTGATGGCCCAGGGGCGCTTTAAACATCTATTTCAGAGCGAGGAAGGAAGGAAAGAGGTAGCCAAAGTGCAGCGGGTTGCGGAACTGAATATCGAAAGACTGGGTCTACTTTAAAAGAGAATTGGTTGTTGCCCAGGACTGAAGAGAGATCTTCTTTTAGGGGGTGATAGTAATGAGATTTAAAGACAAAGTGGCAATTATCACCGGGAGCGGTCGGGGAATCGGGAAAGAGACAGCGCGACATTTAGCGGCGGAGGGAGCTTCGATTATGATAAGCGATATCAATTTCGATACCGCACGTGAAACGGCCAAGGAGATAGAAACATCTTTCAAGACAAAGGTATCCTCCATTCAGACCGATGTGAAAAAAAGAGAGGATATCTACGAACTCATGGAATGCACCATGAGGGACTTCGGGCAGATTGATATTCTCTTCAACAATGCGGGAATCATGTATCCAACTCCGGTCGAGGATATTTCAGAGGAAGAATGGGATGAAGTCCTCGATGTAAACCTGCGAGGCGTCTTCTTTTGTTGCCAGGCCGTGACTCCCATCATGAAAAAACGACGACAGGGGAAAATCCTCAATATAGCATCATTAGCCGGAAAGGTCGGTGGGATTGCAGCTGGGGCCCATTACTCTGCTTCCAAAGCCGGGGTCATCTGTCTCACTAAAACCTTCGCAAGGGAATTAGCTCCATTTGGTGTAACCGTAAATGCCATCGCACCCGGACCGGTGGATACGGATATGGGCCGGCTTTTTTCCCCGGGGGCGAGGGAGGATTTAACAAAAGCGTGTCCGCTGGGCAGGTTTGCCGATACTGGAGACATCGCAGAAGCCGCGATTTTCTTGCTTTCCGATGGGGCAAAACATATTACCGGAGAGATACTGGATGTCGACGGTGGCATGCTCATGGATTGACGACGTATTAATCACAAGAATAATCAGATAAGGGAGGAACAATGAAAAAAGAAGAAGGAAAAAAAGAGTTCATGGAGAAGGCTTACAAACTCGGATTTGAATACGAAAAAACATATAAGGGGTGCTCCCAGTGTATCATTGCAGCCATACAGGATACCCTTGGAATCAGAGACGACACCGTGTTTAAGGCGGCAACTGGGCTAACGGGCGGTGGCGGCCTGACAGGAATCGGGGCATGCGGGGGCTATTCCGGCGGAGTCATGGTCCTCGGCCAACTCTTGGGGCGCGAGCGCTCAAATATTGAGGATCCCGAACGAATCCGCTTCAAATCATTCGACCTGGCCAAAAGACTAGCAGACGAATTCATAGATGAATTTGGCACAATTATCTGTCGTGACATCCAAATCAAAAAAATTGGGCGTTCTTATTACCTCAGGGATCCGGAAGAATTTAACAAATTTGAAGAAGCGGGGGGTCACGATGATAAATGTACGGATGTCGTCGGAAAGGCCGCCCAAATGGCCGTAAAGATAATCTTAGACGAGGGATTAGTTCCTTTGAAATAAAGGGACTTTAGGGATTGAGGTGAAGATCACCGGCTATGTGAGACCCGACGGTTCCGTGGGATACAGGAATCATATCGCGATCCTTCCCTCGGTGAGCTGTGCCAACGATGTAGCTCTGAGGATGGGTCGCATGTATCCTAACGTCCTCGTACTGGCTCATCGACAGGGATGCGGTCAGCTGGGAAATGACAAGGATCAAGCGGCTCGCACCTTGGTCGGCCTCGGGAAAAATCCCAACATCGCCGGTGTGCTGGTCGTAGGGATGGGATGCGAATCCATCACCGCCCAGTACCTGGCCGATGAGATCTCGAAGACGAAAAAGATGGTGAAAACCCTCGTAGTCCTAGACAAAGGAGGGCTGACGGCAGCCCTTCCAAAAGGAGCAAAAGCCCTCGACCTGATGTTGCGTCAAGCCTCCCAAACGAAGAGGATTCCCTTCGACCTGAAACGGTTGACCCTTGGCATTAAATGCGGCCTGACGGATACCACCTCCGGCATCACCTCGAATCCCGCCACGGGAATCGCAGCGGACATGGTTATTGAGTCAGGAGGAACCGTCATTTTCGGAGAAACACCCGAAATCATCGGAGCGGAACATATCCTGGCCAAAAGGGCGGCAAGCCGCGATGTCAAGGAGAGGCTTTATCGCGCGGTGAACGACTGCGAGGAAAGGGTAAAAGCCTCGGGGATGGACATACGCGGCGCCAACCCGGCTCCAGGGAATATCGCCGGAGGGATCACGACTATCGAGGAGAAATCCCTCGGGGCCATCAAAAAGGGGGGCAGAAAGCCATTGCAGGGCGTGCTCAGCTATGGGGAGATCCCCAAAAGGAAGGGCTTGTTCTTCATGGACGGCCCCGGCCGCACTCCGGAAGCTCTGACCGGTCTCAGCGCAACGGGGGCTCAGATTATCATCTTCTCCACCGGTGGCGGATCACCTGCAGGGACTCTCATCTCTCCCGTTATAAAGGTCACGGGAAATCCCCATACGGCTCAGCAGCTAGGCGGCCATATCGATGTTGACATCAGTTCCATTCTCAGAGGGGAAGAAACTGTGGAAAAGGCTGGAGGAAGAATCTTCAAGGAGTTGTTGAACGTGGCCTCTGGAAAGGCCACTAAAGCAGAGACGTTTGGATATGGCATGATAAGCATCTGGAATATCGGTCCACACATGTAAATCCATGTGCGTTGGGAACTTGAGGATAAAGGGAGTGTTAGATTGAAAATTGCAATCATTATGGATCCAAAGGACAATGTGGCCACGCTCTTATCGGACGTCGAAAAGGATGAAATGGTCCAGGCTAGGTTGGGAGAGACATCAACGGAAGAGCGTATCCAGGAACTGATTCGATTCGGTCACAAATTCGCCCTGAGCAGGATACATAAAGGGGCAAATGTGGTGAAGTACGGGGAGATCATCGGTCGGACAACGCAGGATATCGACAAGGGGCACCACGTTCATGTGCACAACGTTGAAAGCTTAAGGGGCCGCGGCGATAAGCGCTAAGTTATTTGTTTTGCTCCCACCATTTCTGCCACTGTGCGGGGTCTTTGCCAAGGTCCTTACCCGTTATCTCCTTCAGCGCCAATTCTGCCTTCTTTCTAACGTCCTTAATCTGATCCCTCAGGGCATCAATGAGGGGTTTCACCGCCCGGCGATCCTTTATCTCCCCCAGGGCCCATGCTGCCATTGCCCGGACATACACATTCTTATCCTTCAGGGTAACGGCCAGAGGTTCTACTGCACGGGAATCCTTTGCTTCCCCCAGCGCCTGTGCTGCATACCATCGGATCTGCCATGACTGGTCCTTTAAGTCAGCAATGAGGCGTTCTATCTCGCCGGATTCCTTTGTCTGCGCCAACACCCCTGCTGCATACTGTGGGATCATAATACTCATTACGGCCAAAAGAGCTAACATTGTTTTCATTCTTTTCATAACTTCCCTTTCTTCCCCTACCTTGAGTGCCAGGTGATGCCCTTTTCCTTCTCCCATAAAGAATTTACGGAATCAGTGGAAATCTCTAACGAGGGGATTTTCTTCACCATGAGCCCCCTACTCTCCTTTCCTGAAATTTTCCCTCTTGCTAGTATATCCTGAAAATGATTGAAAGTCCCATTTTCTTGCCTGGCCTACATTAGGTGGGTTTTTGTAACCGAATTTGTAATCATTATTGGCTATATATGCCCTCCTAAATTAGAAGCATGCCCTATAATGATCTTTTTTGTCAAGATTCATTTTTTAAAAAACCCCATCGCCAATCGCCCTCTTATTTCTTGTGAATCTTGTTCCAGCCTGTTACGATAGCTCAATACCAACAAAGCCAAACCATCCGTGAGGGTGGGAAGTACTATAGTATCCGAGAAAAGAGTCACAAAATGAAAAAGTTCAGCTCGATTTCAGTGACGGCCCTAGTCTTGATCCTCATGGCTGGGCTGGTAACAAGCGCTGCGGTCGAAAAGCCCATATGTATCGACCTCAACGATCAACGTTATCCAGCGATATCGGGGGACCGGATCGTCTGGGCAGATGTCCGCAATGGAAATTGGGAAACCTACCTGTATGACCTGAGAACCGGTAAAAAAAACCGGGTAACTTTGGGCATTAACAACCAACGGTATCCAGCGATATGGGGAGACCGGATCGTTTGGGCGGATGTCCGTAACGGGAACTGGGACATCTACATGTATGACCTTGCCACCGGTACCGAAACAGCCGTTTATATTGACCCCTACTCCCAAAGGTATCCAGGGATATCAGGTGATCGGATCGTATGGGCAGATGATAGCAGCGGGACCTGGGACGTGTACACCTATGAGTTATCAACCGGTGAAAAAACCCAGATAACGAGCGGCCTCAACAGCCAACGTTATCCGGCGATCTCAGGGGACCGGGTCGTCTGGGAAGATTACCGCAACGGTAACCCCGACATCTACCTGTATGACCTATCCCCAGCTCCAATATTATGCCCCCCTGCCCCCCAGTCGGACTCCTATT
>JAQYWG010000123.1 GCA_030145085.1 Thermodesulfobacteriota bacterium | reverse complement strand
CCCACTTCGGACCGCACAGCGTAATCCATAACCTTGATGTGGTATCGCATCCCCTTCCGCTTGTCCATTGAATCCCAACTGAATGAACGGTAAAATGAAAAAAACTTCAGGGAACATCTCAAAACGGGATTAGTCCAACAATATGAGCCAACGAATCGATTGTCTATTCATTCACTGCCCCAAGCTCAATAACCACTACAAGCCCATCGACGATCATATGTTTGTTACCCTTATCCCCATGGGGATGTTCGCCCTATGCGACCTCCTCTGCCGAAAGGGATTCCCATCACGCATTATTCACCTGGGAGTGGAATGGGTTGAGGACAAGGGATTTTCCCCGTTGGACTACCTTGACGAGGTGAGGCCCCGGGTTGTAGCCATGGACCTCCACTGGCATCACCAGTCTTACGATGTCATCCAAAGGGCCGGACAAATCAAAAAGGCCTTTCCTGAAATTTTTCTCCTCCTGGGCGGGATGACGACCAGCTTCTACCACCAGGAGATATTGGCGAATTATGATGCCGTTGACGCCATCATCCGTGGCGAGGCGGAAATCCCGATCTCCGCCCTCATGGATGCCCTTCGGGAGGGGCGAAAGGACTTCGGTGACATTCCCAACCTCAGCTGGAGAAATGGATCCGAGGTCGTTATAAATCCCCTGAGTTATGCCGCATCCCATGAGATCCTGGATGACCTCAACTTCACCCATTTCGATCTCTTGAGGAATCACCGTACCTATATCCGTTACATAGCGCTCCCCTTTTACGTCAAGGGGGTATCAAAGGAGAAGAACTTCTGGATGTACTCCCTCAAATCCCCTATGTTCGACCTGGAGGTGGGAAGGGGATGCCCGGTAAATTGCACCTGGTGCAGCGGGAGCCGCTCATCGCAAGAAAGGATTTCAGGCAGGCAGAGGGTGATCTTTCGAAGTCCCGAAAAGGTCATTCAATCTATAGAGGAGGCCCTTTCCTACGGATATGAAACCATGCACATCTGCTTCGATCCCTTTCCCCGAAAACCCGACTACTATCTCGGCCTTTTTTCCAGAATCCGGGCCAGGGGCCTAAAGGTGGAATGCTTCTACGAATCCTTTGGATTGCCAACGGCGCAATTCATACGCGAATTCGCCAAGACCTTTCCGGGGGTAAAATCGTTCATTGCCCTCTCGCCGGAGGTGGGATCGGAGAGGGTGAGGAGGGCCAACAAGGGGTATTTCTACACCAATGGCCAACTGATGGAGACCCTGGATTTGATGCGGAGGGAGGGGGTATATGCCGATCTCTTCTTCACGTATGGGGTGGCCTGGGAGACCGAGCGGGACCTCCGGGAGACCCTGGACTTGATCAAGAGAGTCAAAGGATTTCCCAACGTGAGGGGGGTCCGAGCCTTTTCCGTGGAGATGGAACCAGGAGCGCCGTGGCAGGTGAACCCCGATGCCTACGGAATCGAGGGCGACTTAAAATCCTTCGAGGATTTCATGCGCCATCATGCCGACAAGGGCCACGATCCATTCGCCCCATTGGGGTATACAATTCCCGACTATTTTGAGAAGTCCACCACCAAAGGCGACTCCTTTGCCCGAAGGATTCAACGATTTAAGTGTCGCCATCTCTGTTTCATTCACCCCAACGCCCGCAAGACAAGCTCACCTTTCTGGGGAAGGATGCTCTGCCGGGCGTCACAAACGGCCTGGTGGGTCAAAAAACGAATCCCCCACGGCTGAAACGATAATCAAAGACGGAATCCCGAAAAGGCAACGGCCAGATACAAAAACGGCCTTTTGAAGATAGACGTCCCCTTCCTCGAGATGAGGGGAAAACACGTCAAGGTAGAGGTAAAATGAGAGGGGCTTATTGCCCTATAGGTTCTTCGGGCTCTTGGACTATCTCTTCCTGGTTCACGTCGTCCAGGAGGTCCTTTAATACCTTATAGGTATCCTTTACAAGACGAACGGGCGTCTTGTCAGATCCCCCTCTTCCAAATTCCTTGGTAATCTCAACAGCTCTGACAAGACACCACCTTTTACTATTTGGGGATAGGGCCATAGGATAGACCTCCTTCCACTAGGTTATGACGAAGATAGTCGAAAAATAGCTATTTGTAAAGGGAGAATAAAAAACTCGAACTTTATAATTCAGGATGTTGGGATAGCATGAGACCTTCGGCTACCTGGAGTGCTTTGCGTGCTAACTCCCCTTTGATGTATCCCTCCTCCTCGAGACGTTCCAGTTGATCCCTGTCAATTATTTCAGGCTTTCCTCCGCCTTTCATAACTACATCCACGTGAAGGTCGACATAACGGATCTTCTCAGGGTAGAACTCCACGGGGGTATTGATATTCCAATATTCCCCCTTCAAGTTCCCTTCCGTCGAATAGTAGGAGTGTTTGACCAGCCAATCGCTCTCCTTCACACGCGTGATGGCATAATCCCCCTTGTCGATGACCAAGCCCAGTCCGTCGTATCTTCCCCCCTTAAGGGTACGGTGGATAAACATCTCTTTCTTATCATCGGATAGGGATGTGATCTTTCCCCCTTGAAGTCGAATCACCTTCCCCTCCGGTTTGACGTGTTCGATCCTCAGGTCCTTCCCCCTCTCCAAGGGATCGAAAAACACCCTCTTTTTAACGGCCTCCTCCATCTTCCGTATCTTAAAGGGGTATTGCTCCACCTCCTTCTCAACGAGATCAACATACTCCGAAGCGATGATTCGAAGGCGGTGGTGTCCTTCCAAGGTAGGAACGACCTCCCCCCTGATCCGATCCAGGGAAGCCTTGGACAGAAAGGGGAATTCCGCATCATAGATGGCCGTATCCTTATTTTCGGGTGGAGTAACCCTTCTTGAAACCACATCGAACAAACAATTTCTCAACGCCTCCATAACCTCCGCGGTCCGCTCGGGATCCCCTTCAAGGATTACCCCCTGTCTATCCGATCTATCCAATATGGAGACGTCTACGGTTGGGGAATCCGACCCTTTGATTCCGAACCGAGACAATACCTCTCGGGAGGGATATGCGATGGAACAGTGAGAGTCCAAAAGAAGCTTTGTGAGGCCTGTGGTATAAATGCCACGAATTTTGACCTTGGGCCTTCCCATGGCTCCGTAGGTGGGCTATCTAAGGGTTCTTGGGTTTGATCGATCCTCGTATTCCTGAGGGGTTTTTCCGGGCGGTTCCGTCTTCTTCGAGCTCGGGTTGGAAATCTGGCTCGGATTGCATAGCGCTGGATTTCATCCCCCTCTCGAAGTCCCTTTGTGAAAACCCGATGAGGGGCTGCCCACTGGTGTTAAAAAAAATGGTCCCCCCGTTGAGGAACACCCCTTTCCCCCTTCCTTGGATGATAAGCTTGGAAAGGGGGCCTTTCACTCTGGAGGAGATCTTCTTTACGTCGATAACGGCCCGCCTCACCTTTGCAAATGGTAGGCCCGCATCCAAGAGCCCCTTCGCGGTTCTCAATCCGATGAGATCTTGAGGGGTATAATATTTCCTCGCCCCGATTTTGACGCTCGGAGTCAAAAATCCTATCTTATCCCAATATCGGATTCTCCCTACTTTGAACCCTAACAACCTCTGTATGTCCTGGGTGGAATAAAGCTTTTCCATCATCCTATTCGACCTTATAAGGGCAACCCATGAGATCCGGCGCGGGCCCCATGTGAAATTCTTTATTAATCTATCACGACTACTAGCCGCGTCAAGGGAATTTTGTTCACTATCCCCTCAAGGTATGGATCGCAGGATCCCGATGGGCGGATGGGAAAGCGAATGGGAGCAATTAAAGAGAGATATAAACCTTCTCAGGACTCCTGTAGTAGCAGAGGAATATCTCGCATCGATTTGAAAATGTCCGATACACGGGTACTGATTCATTGAATCAACGCTTTTTGATCGCCTTCATATGCAAGGCTCCATTTTGAAATTGATGCTTCTTCTCATCCTCCGCAATCCTTTGGAGTATTTCCCTTTGTGCAAACCTGGAGGCCGCCTCACGGACCGCCTGTATCTCTTCGCTTAATTCAAAACTCACCATTCTCCCCCCTCTTAAGAGAGCCCGTTCAATTGACGAGAATGTGGCAAATAGCTTTCCATGAATCCATTGGATGATCCAATATCTTGGATGGTTTTATGAGGGAAAAGTACCCTGACTGAAGGCAATGCCCTCAAACCGGAAAAGAGGTGCTCGTGCTATCCTTTCCTCTCCAACATATCCCCATACATCGATCTCATCATCTTCTTATCAAACTTGCCAACGCTTGTACGAGGTATTTGATCCACAAAGACAAACCTATCCGGTATCCACCACTTCAATATCTTACCCTCTTCCACAAACTGTGTCATGTGTTCCTTCAGTTCATCCTCGGAGATCTTCTCCGTAAATTCGTCTTTCGCGACTAAGAGGGCAACTGGACGTTCTCCCCACTTCTCCGATTGAGCCCCAAAAACTGCAACCTCCTGCACCTTTGGATGCATATTTATGAGGCTCTCCAGGGTGAGGCTCGAAATCCATTCCCCGCCACTCTTTATGACATCCTTAGACCGATCTATAATCAAGACGCTTTCTTCTTCATCTATGGTGGCCATATCCCCGCTGTGCAACCAACCGTCCCGCCACAGTTCTTTTGACCTCTCGGGATCTTTGTAATAACCCATTGTGAGCCAGGGGGCCCTGAGCACAATCTCACCAATGCTGGCTGCATCTTTTGGTACATCATTCCCATCTTCATCTACTACCCTCTGTTCCACAAATGGCGGGGCTATTCCTGTTGCGCTGAGAAACTCTATTTTCTTGTCCTCCGACCAGTCAAACATGTGAGGCTTGAGATACTGGACACCCACCTTCGTATATATTTCCGTCATTCCCCATCCAGAACAGATGTCCATACCAAGTTCCTTTGCCCTTTTGGCAAGGATGGTATTGAGTCGCATCCCGCCCCCTTCGTAGATCAGCCCCTCCAAATATTCCTTATAGTGCTCGACCTCTGGATGGGAGATAATCATGTTTAGCATCGTAGCAACGCAACACATATAACCACCTTGCCCCGGTCTTTTCTCCCTTCTCAGCAATTCCAAAAAGACCTTTGGATCAAACCTACCGGGATAGAGTTGCTTGCAGCCGAGGTATGTGCCTATATATGGCACACCCCAGCCATGAGCGTGAAACATGGCCACCAGCTGTATCGTCATGTCACGGCGTGGATCCAAACCTCTTTCTCCTGAAAATCCCAGGAGCACATTTGCCCAGATGAGTGTATGCATGATATGCTGTCTATGGGTAAAGAAGCATACCTTTGGGTCTCCGGTCGTACCAGTCGTGTTACTTAATGATGCTACAGTATTTTCACTGAGATCAGGATATTCATAGTGTGGCGATGCAGAAAGCAACAACTTCTCATACTCTGACATTGGTTGTAAGGCTGTTTCCGGCACTTTCCCATCATCAGTTAGTACAATATAGTGCTTCACTGTTTTTAGTTTGTCCCTGATTGACTCAATTATTGAGATGAAGTCTTTGTTAAAGATAAGAATGTCATCTTCAACGAGGTTTATGAGGTAGACTATCTGTTCCGGCGTAAGAAGTGGGTTTCCCATATGCATCATAGCACCCATGCAAGGCACGGCAAAATATACTTCAAGGAAGCGATGGGTGTTCCACTCAAAGCAGATGACTTTTGAGCCTTGTTTTACCCCTAAATCCTTGAGAGCGTTTGACAGGCGCTGACATCTTTCGTAAAGCGTCGCATAATTCCCCCGAAAAAGATCCCTATAGACAATTTCACCTTGGGGTTGTACCTTTGCTGCGTGCTCCAATAAATGTTTTAAAATGAGTTGATATTCATAGCCGACCTTTGGAAATTTTTGTTCTTGCATGAGTGAATTCCTTTCCAGCTTAAATTTTGTACCAGCCCATTCTTTTCATGATGATCATTCGATTATACAGCTATTATTCGCTACTCTTTATTCCAAGCTCCCCGAAATTGAGACCCATTTGCTCCCTAATCCTTACCCTCCCCGTCTTGACCTCCTTCCCTCCCTGTATTAGTCCCCTCGTAAGCGCCGCCTCCCTATGAGTTGTTCTTAACAATCTAGAATTATAACTGATTTAAGTACACCAGCAATATCCAGTATTTCTTCAAAAAATCGAGCTGAGACGGAATACCCTCACGCGAACTATGGTAATCGATCTCCCTATCTTTACGAGGCTCAGCTAAAGCCCCAATTTTTGTCCTACAAAGGAATGTTTCCATGCTTTCTCCGGGGTTTTTCCTCTTTCTTTGAAGCCAGAAGCTCTATAGCCCGGATAAGGACAGGACGGGTTTCGCTTGGCTCAATCACATCATCGATATCCTGCCGAGAGGCAGCGTTATAAGGATTGATGAACTTTTCATAATACTCTCTCAATCTCTCTTCTCTTACCTTTTCAGGATTGGAAGCCCCCTCAATTTCCTTCTTGAAGATAATACTAGCCGCTGTTTCCGGGGCGACACTCGCAATCTAGCCAATCGGCCACGCAAAAACCTGATCAGCTCCTATATATTTACTGCCCATGGCAATATAAGCCCCTGCATACGCCTTGCGGACGATCACTGTGATCTTGGGAACAGTAGCTTCAGCATAAGCGTAGAGGAGTTTCGCTCCTCTGAAGATCATCCCCCGGCTTTCCAGAATTCTTGGCCAAAGCTTGATCCAAATGCCATGCCCTCAATATCCTCATCTGTTGCAAAATGGAGTGTATTGCGCATCCTGAAATTTGCAATACCCTTCCCTTATGTGATAAACCAATTGTGGGCTACGTGAATTGGTTCGGTTCATTCTCACGGACCGATGAACTCAATGGAGGGAGAGGGAAATGGGAACGGATTGGATCAGGAGGATCCTGGTGGTCGGAGCAGGGACCATGGGGCATTCTATTGCTCAGACCTTCGCACAAGGGGGCTATTCAGTAGCCCTTGTCGATATCAACAGGGAAGCACTGGATAAAGGGACAAGCCTCATCACATCCAATTTGCGAACTCTGGAGGATTTACACCTCCTTAAGAGGGGGAAAAGAAAGGAAATTATCAAGAGGATCCGTCTCCTCACATCACTGGAAGAGGGTGCCCGAGATGCCGATTTAGTAATAGAGGCAATCTTCGAGGACCTGGAGGCAAAGGGAGAACTATTCCAACAATTGGAAACGTTCTGCCCGTCGAGAACCATCCTCGCCAGCAACACCTCTTACCTAAACATATTCGAGTTGAAAACCCTCAAAAGACACGAGCAGATCATCATCACCCACTGGTTTGTCCCACCTCATATTATTCCATTGGTGGAGGTAGTGAAAGGACCCCAAACATCGCGGGAGACGGCGGAGACCATGAAAGAGCTCCTCTCCCAGTTGGGGAAAAAACCCATCATCATGGATACGTTTATCCCGGGATTCATCGTCAATCGATTACAACGTGCCCTGGCCAGGGAAATCTTCCACTTGCTGGACAATGGATATGCCACTGCAGAGGATATCGACACCGCCGTCAAGGCCAGTTTGGGCATCCGGATTCCCATTCTCGGGGTGGTCCAACGGTATGATTTTGCCGGTATCGATCTGGCCCTTCAATTCATGGAGAACCCTTCCATCAATTTGGTGTCTGAGGATAAACCCTCCGAAACCATCAAAAGGCTGGTCCGCCGGGGCCACTTAGGCGTGAAAGTCGGAAGGGGTTTTTACGACTACTCGGGCAAAAAAATGGAGGAGATCATGCGAGATCGGGATATAAAACTGCTCAAATTGAAAAACTTTCTGGAGGCTACCTGAAAACTCCAATCCTTCTCTTTTATGCCAATTTTTGTCAAAAAGGTGAAAATATTTCAGAAAAGTTCAAATCCACTCTCCCACCCCATCCACCATGCCTTCGGTGCACTCCTCAATAAAAAGACCCTTCTGAAGGATCCCATTGGAATACAATTTGCTTGTCCTTGAACGTTGGAAAGAAAATGTACTATCCGTTGTCCATTACCTGGTAGTGACGCAAGGGGTTGAGACATGATGCAGTACGTCCGTTATAGCCTTTTTTCCCTCCTTGGCGGGCTAATTGTCTTTGTTGTCCTCTCTTTCCACAATGGATCTTCCCCCCCAACCAAAATAGAACGTATTAGAATCATCACCCATCGACCTCCATTTACATATCGATTG
>JAQYWG010000122.1 GCA_030145085.1 Thermodesulfobacteriota bacterium | reverse complement strand
GGAACGGTTTCGACGCCGGGCCATTCGAAAAATGCGATCAGATCGTTTTCTGAGATTTCGAAAAAGTAGTGCCTGTAGCCGGGTTGCCCTAATCCGGCGACCAATCTCATGCCCAGCAAATCCCTCCAGAAGCGAATAGTCCTGTCCATGTCCCCTGTTGCCATTGCCAAGTGATTGATTCCATTGAATTTTATCATGGAGAATCCTCCTCGGATGGGATTACCGGTTCACCCAGCGAACCTTTATTCCTGGAGAAGGATACTCTTTAAAGAGATATGGGTCAAGTAGGTAAGAGATTGAGAAAAACCCGGTCGGGCTCATTCTCATCTGAAATTTTCCTCCTTTTTTGGCTATAATGAAAGTGATGTGGTAAATTCTTTTTCTCGAAGGTCCAAGGAAAATGGCACATGAAAATGAGAAACGGTATGGGGTGAAATCAATGGAGGGATTGAGCAGGAGGGATTTTTTGAGGTATACTGGGGCCGCTGGAAGTGCGTTATTTCTCGGAATTGCTAGAGGAGGGTTGGTTATGGCAGATACTATGAGCCATGTGGCATTGGTGAAGACGGATAACCGAAAACACGGGGTAAAAGCCTCGTTGGACACATTGAAGATAAATTCCGTAAAGGGCAAGGATGTCCTCATTAAACCCAATTTCAACACCGCTGATCCTACTCCAGGGTCTACGCACAACGACACCTTGGCAGCCCTGGTGGACGAGATCTGGGAGATGGGGGCGAAATCCATCAGCCTCGGGGAACGAAGCTATCCTCCTACCCGTGAGGTCATGGAGGATAAGGGTATCTTGCCGGTCATGGATAAAATGGAAGTGAGGGTTATCGACTTTGACGATCTCCGTGACAAGGATTGGGTGCTTTTCAAACCTAAGAAGAGCCATTGGACAAATGGGTTTCGGATCGCAAGGCCAATCCTTGATGCAGAGTGCCTTGTCTCTACAGCCTGCCTGAAGACCCACCAGTTTGGAGGAATCTTCACCATGTCGCTGAAACTCCATGTCGGTGTTGTTCCCACATCCCGACATGGATACGGTTACATGGGTGAGCTTCACGGTTCGCCACATCAACGGAAGATGATCGCAGAGATCAACGAACCCTTCAAACCGAGTTTGGTCGTCCTTGACGGGATCGATGCTTTTGTCGACGGCGGCCCGGCAACGGGAAAGCGCGCAAAGGGGGGGGTATTCCTCGCCTCGACCGATCGCGTGGCCATTGATGCCGTGGGGGTTTCCATTTTGAAGTTCCTCGGAAGCAATGAAAGCATTATGAGGCCAAAGGTATTCGAGCAGGAGCAGATTGCAAGGGCTGTGGAGCTAGGGCTGGGGGCATCGTCTCCTTCCGAGATCGAAGTGGTACCTGCTGATGAAAAGAGCCATGACTATCGGGATCGTGTTGTGGAGATATTAGGGGGAGGCTGATGGCCTGTAGTAATCATGGAGATGGAAAGACATGCTCATGGCCTGGCCTATGCGGGATAGCTGAGGGGCAAAAAGGCGAAGAAAGAGGAGTGTGGGCCCGGGCCACATTAGAGGTTCGTGGCCCTTATTTTTTGGCTACTCTTGTGGAGTTTAGGAGATGAAAACAAAAAAGTCAGCGGGGAATGTCCTCCTGGGCAATGAGGCCATGGCGTGGGGGATCATTGAGGGGGGGGCTACAGTGGTAGCCTCTTATCCCGGAACCCCTTCCTCGGAGATTATGGGGGCGGTAAATGGGATAAAAAGCGAGCACGGCCTGACGATTCATACGGAATGGTCAGTAAACGAAAAGGTCGCCTTTGAGGTGGCCCTGACCAATAGCTACCTGGGCAGGAGATCCGCCGTCATGATGAAACAGGTGGGGTTAAACGTGGCCTTGGATCCGTTAATGAGCTCTGCTTATACGGGGGTAGAGGGCGGCTTCGTTCTCATCGCTGCCGACGACCCCGGCCCTTACAGCTCCCAGACGGAGCAGGACAGCAGATACCTGGCGAGCTTCGCCAAAATACCTGTCTTCGATCCTTCCTCTCCCCGGGAGGCCAAGGAGATGGTCAAAAGGGCCTTTGATCTCTCGGAGCAATTCGAGATACCGGTGATGGTGAGGCCAACCACGTGGGTATGTCACGCCCGCCAAGGGGTCCCGCTGGGTAGGATAGAGGGGGGAGACGGGGCTCCCACCTTCAAAAAGGACCCCCAGCGATGGGCAGCTACCCCCAGGTTCAGATATATCCTGCACAAGGAGCTCAACAGGAAGGTCAGGGAGATCGCGACCAAAAATAATCCCGAACCCGTTTTCACACCGCAAGGGGCGGAACTGGCGGTAATCGCCTCTGGGGTCCCCTATGCCTATGCCTACGATGTGATTAAGGCCATGGGTCAGGAAAAGAGGGTAGCCTTGTACAAAGTCGACCTCCCCTACCCAATGGGACCGAAGATAGATGATCTTGTACAGAATCACCTCCAAACCTTGATCTTGGAAGAGCCTTACTCCGTTATAGAACTTCAGATACGATGCAGGGAGAAGGTCAGGGGAAGGCTGGACCTTACCATCCCCTCGGAGGGAGAGCTTACCCCTGACAATGTGGCCAAGGCCATCGCCACCATTTTAGGGCAGGAGGTGAGGGAGATAGGGGAACCACCTGCGGGGGGGAGAAAACCGAGTTTGTGTCCTGGATGCCCTCACCGGGCCGCGTTCTGGGCGCTCAAAAAAGCCCTTCCCAAGGGGATCTATCCCAGCGACATAGGCTGTTATACCTTGGGATTGAACCTCAAGGCTGTGGACACCTGTCTCTGCATGGGGGCCAGCATAAACCAAGCCGCGGGCCTTTATCAGTCCTTTAGACAGGCGGGCGCGGAGATACCACCTATCGTTGCCACGGTCGGGGATTCTACCTTCTTCCACGCCGGGGTCCCCGCCCTGATCAATTCCGTGCACCAGGGGGCTTGCTTCGTTCTGCTCATCCTGGACAACGGGACGGTGGCCATGACCGGCGGGCAACCCACACCGGCATCGAATGGACCGGGGAAGAGGATGGAAATAGAGAAACTCACTGAAGGTTGTGGGGTGGATTTCATCCGGGTGGTTGACCCTTACGATGTTCCCCTCTTGATTCAACTCCTCAAGGAGGCTGATCAATATGCCCGGGAGGAGGAGAGGGGTGTAGCGGTGATTATCGCGAGGCACCCCTGCCTAATCTATGGGGGCAGGGATGAGAAACGGGAAGAAGGTGAGATCATCATCGGGGAGGAATGTGATTCTTGCGGCGTGTGCACGAAGAGGTTCGAATGTCCGGCCTTACAGGAGGGTCCGCAAGGGACACCTGTCATCGTCAGGGCCCTCTGTGTCAACTGCGGCGTCTGCCTTTACGTATGCCCCCAAGTGGCGATTGAGAGGAGGTAAGGGATGGATCTCCAGATGGTCATAGTTGGCCTTGGAGGGGAGGGTATCATCTTTATGACCCGGGTCTTAGTGGAGGGTTTCTATCGGAGCGGTCATCCCGTGATCTCAACGGAGACCCACGGCATGGCCATGCGGGGAGGATCGGTGACCTCACAGATCAAAATTGGGGACTACCAGAGTCCTTTGATCCGCTATGGGGAGGCTGGCATGCTATTGGGGACCTCCGTTGTGGAGGCTCAAAGGAATCGTCCTTTTCTGAGGGAGGGGGGGACTCTCTTCATGAATACGGACCAGCAAGGGGACTATTGTGTCGATGCCACCAAAATAGCTCATGGGCTTGGAAATCCCCGGGGTGGCAACTTGGTTCTCCTGGGATATGTCCTTGCTCATCTCGCCCCAGCCATTTCCTTGGAGCCCTTTTTAGAGGTTGTCAAAGGTCTCAGCCCGGAAAGATTTCTTTCGGGCAATGTGAAGGCCTTGCAGGAGGGATGGCGGGTGGCCTTGAAAGCTGATAAGAAGAGGAGAAAGGGGAAGGGGATAAGGCGGCATGGTTAAGTTAACATTGCCCGTTCCATCCGAACGCGAGGTGCCAAAGAGGGAGGCTGTAGTTGACCGATGAAGGGAAAAATGTTCTTGGTGTGTCTCGGTCTCCCCGGATGAAACGATTTACGAATCCCGACTTCTCCATCCCAATAGGTTACAATCATTTTTCCGCTGACAATCCAACCCCTTAAGTATTATTAGACAGAATCAAAAAATCTCTATACATTCTATCGTTCCATTCCCAAACTGGGACATGGTATCAGCGGCGATGGTTAGCCCCTCCTTGAGATATCGTCCTTCAATGCCCGGGACAGCATACGCATAAAAGAGGACGTTATGCGTATCGTCATTCACCCGTGTTTTCTCGTCTGCACCTTGGCAAAGAACGCAGACGATTTCTCTCTCGTCCCTCAAAACTATTTCATCCTTCTTGACCCTTAAATTGCGCTCACCCATACCCCGGCAGATTTCGTCTTCCTTGGCCAGGTCTAGCGTCAATGCACCATCAAAACGGTCATAATCAGCCACGGCAACAAGAATACCCCCACACATCTCGGCCATGAAGTGAGCGTCCACCATAAGGTTGTATCTGGGAAAGCCACTATTAATGGTTTTCTTAAGATGCTTTGGTAAAGGGCACTCGTAGCCGAAGCTTCTAAAGAATTGGTCGTAAATATCTATTCGTTCTGAAATTCGCGCTAGGGTCTCCCGTTTTCTCATCTTTCTCAGGAGCTTCCGCTTATGATGATCAAATCCGGGTGGGTTGGTAAAGTTCCTGCAACCAGAAATCAGGGCTAACCCAAAGGCAACTCCTTTATAGTGAGCTGTGTACGGTGGGGAAAGAGAAAAATTTTGGAACATCGAAATCTCCTACATTTCATGATCTCTCAACGGTTCGTTCTTGCCCTGAGAATGTTTCTGAACTGTTTCCGTTCAAATAACACAAAGGAAAGAGGAACCGCAACTCCAAAGGAGGATATCTCTCGGATCTAAGATTTTTTCCTTATTAGATGTGGGATGAATCGGGGAGTTTTCGCCTCGTAATTTGCGTATTCAATCCCAAAGGCTTCTTTAAGTTCTATTTCTTCTCTTACGGCAAGCCAGTAATAGACTCCAAATAATATCGGGCGAATAACCAAAAAATGGGGTATGGTATGGCAGAAGAGCTAAAAAGCAGGCGAAAACGAGGGCATTTATTGCAATAACGCCATTTCTCCCAACGCAGGTTTCCAGTTATTATTTTAATATATCATTTAACAAATCAAGATAATCTGACAACAGCCTCGTTATGAGAAAATGCTTTCTGACCCTTTCCTTGCCTTTATCTCCCATCTCCTTTGCCAAAGATGGGTTCTTCAAGATTTCAATAATCCTATCCGCAAATTCCTCTTTTTTATGAGGTTCAACCATAAAGCCTTCTTCACCATCCCTTATCTGGATGGGAATCCCTCCCACATTGGTAGCCACCATTGGTTTTCCCTTCCATAATGCCTCTGTTACAGCAAGGCAGAATCCTTCCCTTATGGAGTTTTGTACCACAACCGTGGAAAACTTTTGGATGGCGTTGACGAGAATTTGGTTCTTTCCTACAACGAATACAACGTCGCCCCTTTCTCTCAGCTTGTTGGCCTTCCGGTATACCTTAGAATATATGGCAGTACCTTCTGGGTCATCCAATGCCATGTCGTAACAGTAAACCAACCTGCAGTCTACCTTCTCCTTAACGCGTTTAAATATTTCGAGTAAGCCCTCTGGATCTTTCCACGGGTCCATTCTTGAGACTTGGGTTATAACCGGTTTATCGGTTGGGATGCCTGCTTTTTTTACATATTTAAATATGTCTTTTTCGGAGAGCTCCTTGTTCTTGAGGGATAGAGGGTCGATAGCGGGAACGATAACCCTTTGCTCTACGGGAAGATCTTCTTTTTTATACTTTTCAGAGGAGAAAATGACCATGTCATATTTAAGGATGAATCCCTTAATGAATTCCCAGAGCTTTTGATTGGGATCAGTGAGATCTATGTGGCACCTCCAAACCCACGGTTGTCTTTTCCTGTAGAATCGTATGAGGGGAAGGGGTTGCGGGTCATGGACAATGACACAATCCTGTTCTATTTGGCAATACGTGGAAAAGGCCTCATTGGCTCCAACATAGAGCTGTTTTTTTATGTCGCTGAGGTTTATTGAGTTGCCCTGAAGGGCATTGTGAAATTTCTTGGTTATCGTGAATAAATCCGGGCTACCACGAATTATCCTCCAATCTGCCTCGATGCCAACATTATTCATCAGGGGCACAAGGGAGTCCAATATCTCCGCTACACCGCCACCATAGTAGGTAGAATTGATCTGTAAGAAATGTTTTCCGTAGAGCTTCCGTGCCTTTCTGTATGTCCCAGATATAACGTCATCGCCGACAATCCCTCTATAGTTGTCCAACTTCCGCATGTTACGCCTCCACTTTCGTAAGGGCGGTTATCCACAACGGATTTGGCCCAAGGTTACACTCGTGGCAAGTATTTTCTGTTGGGAAAGGATCGAATAAATCCCTCCAGGGTGTCATGTCGCAATCCCCTCGAGGCAAGAAAGGAGAACATCTCAGAGAGAAATTCTCCTTTCTGCATATTCTCGCTTCGCAAAGAACATAATTGCAGACCAAGATTCCGAGAGATAAAGACCTCCTCCTGGCCAGGATTACATAGATTATAAAGTTATTCAAACTTCCCGCGGAAGTCAAGGAGAAATCTTTTTCCTGATTATTGTTCTCAATTAGTCTTAATATTTTCAGCGTAAAGTTTATATGGGAGGTAATCGAGAGTATTGAATCTCGGATTCCTACCGAGCCTTGGCTGTGAAATGCCGTGAAAAGGGCCGGGAGGAGAACGTCGTGATTGTTCGTAAGTAAATTGTAAAGACAGAAATTTTCGATCCTTGTTTGAGTTTTTAGGCTCCAAAAAAGCAAAAAGTGAAAGAGGTTAGACCGTAATGACAGTAGTATAATCCTATCTATACCTAAGATTTAGTTTGAGTATACCAAGATGCATATGGAAAATGGCTAAACGGAATGAAGGTAGATATCCGAAAAATGATGCCGCCAAGGATATCAATTCTCAGCAATCCCCGCCTCATACCCCCTTTGGCGAGAAAGCTCCCGAGATCTCGGCATTTTTTCTTGACAGATCATGTTTATCAAAATATTATGCCGTAAAAAATCAAAGTGTCAATAATTTAGATGCTCCCTCTCAACAAAAAACTGACTGGGAGGATTACAGCTCAGTTAGACTTGATAGACTGGTGGATTGAAAGACGGTTCTGTAAGGGTACCCGAATCTTTTTCATTTCTTAGGTATCCATACCGTTCATTCATAAGGGGGGAGATATGGGCCCAGGAAAGAATGCAGATAAACACTATTGGAATCCCCTTGTCGAAACCCTGCCCAGAGAAAGGCTTCAGGAGCTACAACTAAGGAAATTCAGACGGATTTTTAAATGGGCGCACGAGAACTCAAAGTTTTACAGGACGTTATACCACAAAGCGGGGATTGTTCCAGAGGACATCAAGACGTTCGAGGACATTCGGAATGTCCCCAAGGTCGAAAAAGCCATGATCCAGAAAAATCAGCGAAAGGAGCCTTTTCCATACGGGGACGCCCTGTGTGTTCCTCTTTCGGAAGTCACGGAATACCATCAGACCAGTGGAACTACCGGTGCTCCTGTCTACCAGCCCGACACCTGGCAGGATTGGGAATGGTGGTCAGAATGCTGGTGCTATATTCTGTTTGCCCATGGGTACCGGGATACGGACCGGGTTTTTATACCGTTTGGTTATAACGTCTTTGTCGCTTTTTGGGCCGGTCACTACGCAGCTGAAAAACTCGGGTGCGAGGTGATCCCGGGCGGAGTATTGAATACAGAGGCAAGGATCTTAAAGATGCAGGAACTCAAAGCCACCGCCATGATGGCAACCCCAACCTACGTACTCGGCATGGCGGACGTGGCGAAGAAAAATCTCTCCCTAAACCCGGCCAAAGATCTCTTCATCCAAAAGATTACCTGTGCGGGCGAGCCTGGTGCCAGTATCCCTTCAACGAAGAGAAGGATAGAGGATGCATGGGGAGCGAAACTCTACGATCACGTTGGGGCTACGGAGGTAGGTGCTTGGGCTTTTGAGTGCCAGGTACAAAGAGGACTTCATGTCAACGAGGCCTTTTTCCTGGCAGAGATCGAGGATCGGGAGACGGGAGAGATTATCGAGGAG
>JAQYWG010000121.1 GCA_030145085.1 Thermodesulfobacteriota bacterium | reverse complement strand
AATGATGTGCATGAGACCGTTGATCCAGGCAACATCCGATCCCGGCCTGTTGCGGACATGAATATCGGCAACCTGAGCCATCTGGATGCGTCGGGGGTCGATCACGATCAGTTTGGCCCCCTTCTCCCCGGCTCGAAAAACACGGCTCGCCACCAGAGGATGAGCCTCCGAGGTATTGGAGCCAGTAATCATGATACAGTCCGCATCCTCGATCCCAGGGGTCGAGTTGGTCATAGCCCCACTTCCGAATGCGGCGGCTAGACCAGCCACCGTTGAGGAGTGTCAGAGACGGGCACAGTGGTCGATGTTGTTGGTTCCCACTATTGCCCGGGCCAGTTTCTGAAGGAGGTAATTCTCCTCATTGGTACACTTGGCCGAGCTCAGAAAAGCGATGCTGTCAGGCCCGAATTTATCGCGAATCCCCATGAGCCGGGAGGCCACCATTCCCAGGGCATCCTCCCAGCCCACCTCCTGGAAATCGCCGTCTTTCCTGACAAGGGGATATCGGAGCCTCCTGTCGCTCTCCACAAATTCGTGAACGTTCCAACCCTTAATACAGAGGGTTCCCTCATTGATGGGATGGGTTTTCAGGGGCAGGGTTCCCACCAATCCCTCATCCATCACCTCCAATAGAAGCCCACATCCACAGCCACAGTAGGTACATGTTGTCTGAATCGTTCTGTATTCCACAGTCAACTCCGGCTTGACTTGCCAGCCTCTCCAATCTCAAATGTACCCTCCCCCAGGACTTCCAGGGGAGGAAAATCTTCGGTGCTTTCTCCTGGCAGATAGCCAAAAAGATGTTTCACCGTTTCCCTCACCTTCCGATAAAGGGTTCGGAGAGGAATATCGGCAGGGCATGCCTCTTCACAGAGGCCGCAGTCGATGCATCGGTCCGCCATGTGCATGGCCCTGACCAGATGAAAGATGGGAATCTGGGGAGGCATCCCTCCCAGGTGAACCAGATCATGGTCTTCTAGGGTACATGATGGGCAGAAACAGACGGGACAGATGTTCCGGCAGCCGTAACATTTGATGCACTTGGTGAACTGGTCCATCCAGTACCGGTGCCTCTCCTTTTCTGGCATGGCCTCGATTTCCCTAACTCTTGCATCATCCTCCTGGCACTCCACCTTCTCGCCGATATCGATTCGGGAGGGATACGGCCGAAAACACTCACACTTTTCGGCGAGTTCCCCCGAGCAGGCCACTCCCACAAAGGTCACCTTCTCCGGATCGAGTTGCTGGTTCTTGTAAAGCTCGACCAGAGAGCGCTCGTCGCAGGCCCGCGCGAGAATACCAAAGCTATTGTCAGGATATTTTCGAGCCAGTCTGATCAAGAGTTTCGTAACGGGATAACGAACCTCTCCCAGATAGAGTCCGTCCAATTCCTCTGGCTTTGTAAATAAATAGGGAACCGGGTGACCTGCAACCATTCTCAGGGCCAGGAATCCCGCAACCTTATCCTTGGCGAGCAGTCCTGAGATGATTGCCGTTGCTTTTTTTAAATCGGCCATGTTCGCCCTATCCCTTTTCCGCAGCTGTCTCTTTCGCCCCGAACTTCTCTTCCACCTTCTTGACCTCCTCTGGAGACAGTTCCTTGAAGATCTTGTCTCCCAGGCAGATCTTGTTGTCCTCTATTCGGATGGCCCCAGTAGGACAGACATAGGCGCACCCCCCACATCCGATACAGGTTTCGGCCAGATCGTAAAAAGGTGCCGCAATCTCCTTTTTCGTTCCGCGATTTACGGCACTGATCGCCCTTGCTTCGGAAATCTCCTGGCAGACTCTGACACACAGACCACACAGAATGCACTCTTCCCCTTCCAGCCGAAACCTCGGTTCCCTAACACCCATTTGCCTTGCCATATCCTTGATTTTTTCCGAACGTGGACACCGGGCCAGGAGCAGTTCCATCAACCCCTTTCGGAGCCTTTTGATCTTTTCGGAATTCGTCTGGACATTCAGACCTTCTTCAACGGGATACAGGCATGACGCGACCACGCGGTTTCGCCCCCTCTTCGTAGTGACCTCCACGCTACAGAGGCGGCACGCACCAGAAGACGACAGGGCCTCGTGGTAACAGAGCGTAGGAATCTCAATGCCCACATTTTGGGCGGCTTTCAGCACTGTCCACCCCTCTTTGGCTCCAATCTCCCTTCCGTTAATGGTCAGGGTAATCACCCGATGGGACCCCCAATTTCTATTGGCGAACGACGGCGTCAAACTTACAAACTTCAAAGCATGAGCCACACTTAATACACTTCTCCGGATCTAAACTGTGAGGCTGCTTCTTCTCCCCAACGATCGCCTCTGTCGGGCACGCCTTGACACAGCGACCACATCCCGTGCACTGTTCTGGGTCAATCGAATATGTGATGAGTTCGCTACAGACACCAGACGAACACCGCTTATTTCTGATATGGGCATCGTACTCTTGTCGAAAGTATTTGATGGTACTGAGGACGGGATTGGCAGCTGTTGAGCCCAATGCACAGAGGGCCCCTTCCTTCAGGATAAAGCCAATTTCTTCCAGGAGCTCGATATCTCCTTCCTTCCCCTTGCCCGTCGAAATGTCCTCAAGTATTTCATGCATGCGTTTAACGCCCTCTCGACAGGGGACACACTTGCCACATGACTCCTCCTGGAGGAAATCGACAAAGTACTTGGCCACATCCACCATGCAGGTATTCTCATCCATGACGATCATGCCGCCCGAGCCCATCATGGAACCAGCTTCAGTCAGCTGATCGAAGTCGATAGGGAGATCGAGCATACTTTCGGGGAGACACCCTCCCGAAGGCCCACCCGTCTGAACTGCCTTGAACATCTTTCCGCCTGAAATCCCTCCGCCAATATCATAGATGATCTCCCGAAGGCTGACTCCCATGGGAATTTCAACCAGACCCGTGTTATTAATGTTCCCTACTAAGGAAAATACCTTTGTCCCCTTACTGTATTCTGTTCCGATGGACGAAAACCAATCAGCCCCTCGAGCCATAATCGGAGGCAAATTGGCCCAGGTTTCCACGTTGTTGAGATTACTCGGTCGGTCCCACAATCCCCTTTCTACCGTATGAATGTATTTCGCCCTTGGCTCCCCCACCTTCCCTTCGAGGGAAGCCATAAGGGCCGTCGACTCACCGCACACAAAAGCACCGCCTCCCCTATTTATCTTGATAGTGAAGTGGAAGCCCGTCCCCAGAATATCCTCACCCAAGAGACCATATTGCTCGGCCTGGGTCAGGGCAATTTTAAGCTTTTGGATGGCCAGAGGATACTCATTCCTCACATAGATAAAGCCCTCATAGGCTCCAATCGCATAAGCTCCAATGATCATCCCCTCGATAACACTGTGGGGATCGCCTTCTAAGACACTTCGATCCATATATGCGCCCGGGTCACCCTCATCCGCATTGCATATGATATATTTTGGCTCTCCCGTGGCACTGCGACACGAGGCCCATTTCACCCCAGTGAGGAACCCCCCTCCTCCTCTGCCTCGAAGCCCCGATCGTTTGACCTCTTCGATGACCCCTTCTGGCTTCATTTCAGTCAGAACTCTGAGGAGTACATAATATCCCCCCTTGGCGATGTATTCCTCTATTCTCTCTGGATCGACGAAACCACAATTTCGCAAAGCTACCTTGACCTGTTTTTCAAAAAAAGGAAACTCCTTGTAGAGGGGGATCTTGTTATTTCCTTTCCCGGAATGACTTTCGACATAGCTGAACGTATCGTCTTCGATAAGATTCTCTTCCCCCTCTATTCGAAACAGAGCCCAATCATCCTTGGCCTTCGCCACCATATATTCATCCAAGAGTTGAACGGCCTTCTCAGGGCTCATCTCCTTATAGTACATCCGCTCTCTTCCCGGGCTGAGGATATCGATTAGGGGCTCTTTCTGACAGAAACCGATACACCCGGTCTGAGAGACCACTACGTCGAGTTTTCTCTTTTCAACCTCTTCCGCGATGGCATCGAAAACCTTTCTTGCGCCCGTCGCGATGCCGCACGTTGCCATGCCAACGGTAATCTTTGGGCGATCTGGATACAGGGACTTCAAACCCTCCTTTTTAAGCTCATTCAAATCCTCTCTGCTCTTGATCTTCATCGGGCCCTTCTATTCGTACTGGTCCAAGAGTTTTGCGACCTTTTCTTGATTTAACCTTCCGTAGGTATCGTTGTCTATAACCACGACCGGACCCAGGCTGCAGCAGCCCAGGCATCTCACGCTCTCCAAGGTGAACCTGAGATCTTCCGTGGTTCCGCCCGCCTCAATCTTGAGGTCCCTCTCTAACTTACCCAGAATTCTCGCCCCCCCTCTCACATGACAGGCCGTCCCCAGGCAAACATTGATCTGGTGTCGCCCCCGGGGCGTCAGGCTGAAAGCTTTGAAAAACGTGGCCACACCAAAAACCTGGCTTATAGGGATTTCCAATCTCTCACTCACTCTCACCAGGGCTTCTCGGGGAAGATAGTTCAAATTGGCCTGAATATCCTGCAGGATCCCTATCAGCTGGCTCAAATCCCCGCTGAAGGAATCAATCACCTCGTCGACTTTAGACACATCAATCTCCATGGCTCATCCCCTCAAACCTATGGCGATCCCCTCCTCAACGGCGATGGACCCAATTCCCTGATTTGCTGGGTAAACTCGCTCATGATAGTGGCGAACTTGGCACCTTCAGAACCTGATATCCATTCCAGTCTCAACCGATCCGGTGAGAGTCCCACAAACCCGATGAGCTCTTTCATCACCGCCACCCGCTTGGCTGTGATGTAGTTGCCCTTCAGGTAGTGGCAGTCGCCGATGTGTCACCCTGTAACGAGGACACCATCGGCCCCCTCCTGAAAGGCCTTCAGCACATAATGGGGGGAGACTCGACCGCTGCACATCACTCGGATAGGGAGCACGTTGGCAGGGTATTTTAGTCGCATGCTTCCTGCCAAATCCGCTGCTGCATAACTGCACCAGTTGCAATAAAAGGCAATTATCCTGGGCTCGAATGAGTCGTTGTTCGCCATGGTTTCCCTTCCTCGTTCCTGCATGTGAATTATTTAATTATTCTGCCCCAATAAGATCGTAACTCCGTATCTTTGTCAAGGGAAAAAAGCGAGAGTTCCTGATTTCCTTACACCATCGATCTCCACCCAAATGCTTGAACTCCTTTCCCCTTCGGAACCCATAACCATTAAAGTCAATCCGTCCCATCTAAGTTGACAGTGGCGATAAAATAATTGTATCAATTAGCAAAAGGACCTTTCAATCCCACGATACCTCTCATTCAACGGAAGCCTCACATGGGTGTTAAACCTTCGGATGCCGACGAAATCCCTCTATCGGTCAACGCCCGAAAAGTCCTGGATCGAAGATATCTCCTCAAAGACGAGGGTGGGCGAATCGTTGAAACTCCACGGGCAATGTTTCAACGGGTCGCCAAGGCTGTTGCGGAAGCCGACCTCCTTTACGATAAGGGGGCAGAGGGAAAACAGCTCGAGGAAGAGTTTTTTGACCTTATGATCAACACGGAGTTCCTTCCCAACTCACCGACTTTGATGAATGCTGGGACGGAGATCGGACAGCTTTCTGCCTGTTTCGTCCTTCCCTTAGGCGATAGCATAAGGGAAATCTTTGGGGCGGTCAAGAATATGGCCCTGATCCATCAATCGGGAGGAGGAACTGGCCTCTCCTTTTCCCGGCTGAGGCCCAAGGATGACGTGGTCAAATCTACTGGGGGAATTGCCTCTGGTCCCCTTTCCTTTATGCGAGTCTTCGATGAGGCTACCGAAATCATTAAACAAGGGGGAAGGAGACGAGGGGCCAATATGGGTATCCTCAGGGTCGATCACCCGGATATCATGGATTTTATCAGGGCCAAGGAAAGGGAAGGCTTTCTAAGCAATTTCAATACCTCCGTCAACACCACCGACCGGTTTATGGAGTCGGTTAAGGCCGACGGGAAATACGACCTCATCAACCCTCGTACCGGGAAGGCGGTGAAAACCCTCGGGGCCAAACAGGTTTTCAATCGCGCGGTGAAATCGGCCTGGAAAACCGGGGACCCTGGTTTCATCTTCATAGACGAAATCAATCGCTACAACCCAACCCCCAACTTGGGAGAAATAGAGAGCACCAATCCATGTGGAGAACAACCTCTGCTTCCCTATGAATCCTGTAATCTGGGCTCGATCAACCTATCCAAGATGGTAACGGATGAAACCATCGATTGGGAGAAGTTGAAGAAAACGATTCACCTGGGAATTCACTTTCTGGATAACATCATCGATATAAACAAATTCCCATTACCGGAAATAGATGCCATTACCAAGGGCAATCGGAAGATCGGCCTAGGGGTAATGGGATTCGCTGAAATGTTGATAAAGCTCGGGATATCCTATGCCTCTGATGAGGCCCTGGAGAAGGCCGAAAGGGTGATGCAATTTATCCAAAGGGAGGCTATAGAGAAATCCAAAGATCTGGCCCGCCAGCGGGGATCATTTCCCAATTTCAGGGGAAGCCTCTGGGAAAAGAAGGGGTACAAAAGGATGCGAAATGCCTCGATAATCACCATTGCCCCTACGGGAACCCTGAGCATCATTGCGGGCACATCCAGCAGTATTGAACCCCTGTTCGCCATCTCCTTCTACCGGGAAATCCTGGAAGGAACCCGCCTGTTGGAAGTCAACTCCCTTTTCCAATCCATGGCTGAAGCTGAGGGAATCGCCGATAGGGAGCTTATGGAAAGGATTGCCCTGAAAGGATCTATCCGGGACTTTCCCTCGGTGCCCGAGAACCTGAAGCGTACCTTCCTCACGGCTTTGGACATTCCCCTCGAATGGCACATCAAGATGCAGGCGGCCTTCCAGAAGTATACGGATAACGCCGTATCAAAGACCATCAATCTCCCCCAGGAGGCGACCATAGAGGATGTAGCGAAGGCCTACCTCATGGCCTACGAGAGGAAATGCAAGGGGATAACCATCTTCCGGTACGGCAGCAAACAGCATCAAGTCCTGTACATTGGATTATCAAAGGCTATGCCCTTCCAGGCCGGCCCGGAATTCTCCGGGGATTGCCGAATCTGCTCCGTGTAATCCCCTTTCGGACACGGAGCACGGACCACGGACACGAAACTATGCGTTTCGGTTTTCACATATCCATTGCTGGCGGCTTGTCGAAGGTTATGGAACGGGCCAGGAGAAGGGGATGCGAGACAATCCAACTCTTCTCTCGAAACCCCAGGGGCTGGGCCTATACACCTCTGGACCAGCAAGAAGTGGACCGGTTTCGAAAGGATCTCTCCCGTACATCCATCTCTCCCCTCTTCGTCCACATGCCCTACCTTCCCAACCTGGCCTCCGAGGACCCGGATCTCTATGGGAAATCCCTCGGTGCCCTTCAAGCCGACCTAAGCCGGGCTTCCAGTCTTGGAGCACCTTACCTCATCATCCATGTGGGACATCGGGTTCACCTGCCCGAAGATGAGGCCATACGCCGAATCGCCGAGGGAATCAATGAGGCATTCCAAAAGGTAAGTAACTCGGTGATTCTCCTTTTGGAAACCACGGCGGGCCAGGGCACGGAAGTAGGCCATAGGTTCTCCCAGCTTCGCAAGATCATCCGCGTGGTTGATGAGAGGGAGAGGATGGGGGTATGTCTGGATACCGCTCACGCCTTTGGGGCGGGATATGATCTATCAACGCTCAAAGGCCTTGAGAGAACCTTGGAGGAATTTCAGGAGCAGATCGGTTTGGAAAGGCTCCACCTGGTCCATCTCAACGATACACGATCTCCCCTCGGGGGGCATGTGGACCGGCACTGGCATATTGGAGAGGGGAATATCGGGCTTGATGGGTTCAAGAACATCGTCAACCACCCCCTTCTCGTTCACCTGCCAGGCATCATGGAAACCCCGCGAAAGGATGATGTGGAAGATCAGAGGAATATGGATGTCATCCGGGGCCTGGTGGAAGCCAACCCTTGGAGATGAGTCCTCAAGAAGCGCCGTATTGTGGATCGCGGAAATTCCCCATAAGGCAATAAAGGCCTTTTCATCATCTTTATCTTCGGCGGAGGAAAATATCATCGTCTTCGTCACCTCGCAGCCGACACTTATTTCCTGTGAATCCTCTTTTGATGATCTCGTAAAAAGTCAAAATTCGATGGCAAAGTAAAAAGCTCCAAATTCAAGGCGCGCAAATCCTGAGGA
>JAQYWG010000120.1 GCA_030145085.1 Thermodesulfobacteriota bacterium | reverse complement strand
GCCATGTGGAGTTCCCTACTTGTTTCCAAGACATTGGTGAGATCTTTGACATGCAGTCTAATCCTGAATCCAGGGTCATATCTCTCTTCGAACATCCTTGGTGCCTTATCCTCCAAGCACTGGCTGCCAGCAAGACCTCCCCTAATCGCGTTGAAAATCGCTTCAGGATCTACCCCCGCCTTTTTCCCCATTGTCAAGGCTTCAGCTACAGCGGCTATATTAATGGCGACTATGATCTGATTTGCAAGCTTCGTAGTTTGCCCAGCACCAATACTACCTACTAACGTGACACTTCCGCCCATTACATCCAGAATCTCTTTGCACTCTTCGAATACTTCTTTCTTTCCGCCTACCATGATCGCCAGGGTACCGGCCTCCGCTTTTTCCTGTCCTCCACTCACCGGGGCATCCAGCGCTTCCACTCCCTTTTTCTCGAGCTCCCTAGCTACCTCTTGTGAAACTAAAGGAGCGATGGAACTCATATCGATGAGAATTTGCCCTTTTCTCACGCCTGCGATGACACCATTCTCTCCAAGTACGGCTTTCCTTACATCTGGCGAGTTGGGAAGCATAGTAATAATGATATCACTCTTTTCCGCTATATCTTTTGGCGAAGTACCCCTCTCTGCTCCATGTTCTACGACTTCATTTAAGGCTTTCTCGACGATATCATACACTACGAGCTTATACCCAGCATCAATAAGGTTTTTGGCCATGGGTTTCCCCATTATGCCCACTCCGACAAATCCAATTTTTTTCATCGTATTCGCTCCTTTCCAATTTTCATTATAAATAACTTTTTCGTTTTCAGATCCTCGCCTCGCAGGAGACTCGCGAGGAATAGAGAAACAATTCATGTGACCCGCGATTAGACTCTCTTCTTCTGCCTTCCATCAGCACGGGTCGTCATTGTGCAGCGGAGCCTCTCTCTGCGCTCGGTTGCCCGCAGACAGCCATCCCAGGGATCGTACTGGGATGGCGAGGTATCTTCCGAAAGCCAACGGTTGATAAGGTTTGGCTCGCGAATAAATGGCCGGCACAGAGAGATTAGATCACCTTTGCCGCTGGCTACCATATCTTGCATCATTTTCAGGTTGGGCATCTTTATTCCGGCAAATTCATAGGGTGCAAACAGCACATTCACCGGTATCTCCCATTCATGCTCTGTTTATCCGTTTCTCTCCATTTGCCCTGCTGGGGATCTTCCCTTCTCTAAATGATACCTTAATTCCTCAAGGACATAAAGGTAGGCGGAGGTAGATAACTCAAGGTCGCCGCTCATTGTAGGGTGATGAAAGAATATCTGTCAAGAAAAATTTCTTGACAGATATTCTTTATTCTTATAAGGTGGGGTTGACCCTTATGGAAGAGGGAAACAGATTGGGCCGAAAGGAGGTGAAAAATCGGGAGCCCGATGAGCTTACGGAATAAGAAAAAGGAGGGATGAGAAATGAAAAAAAGGAATGTAGTAACTCTCTGTTTGGCTATAACAGTTGTGCTGGCCCTCGGATTTACCTTCCCAGCACAGGGGAAGGAAGCGTACAAGTATATCAACTGGAACAAGCCGAAACCCATGACCGAACGGCTCCTGGCAGACAAGTACATACTTCCCAAAGGATGGCAAAAAGCCACAAAGGGGGTCAAGGAGCTCGCCTTCTTTAACAGCGGCGGGTTGAAGCACGATATTGCCACGGCCATCAACATGGAGCTCTTCGAGAAAAAGACCGGGATCCGGATGAAGGCGCTCCCATTGGGAAGTGCCTATACATTTCCCAAGTTCCTCTCCGTTGTCACCTCGAAAGACCCGAGCGTCCATATTGGCTTTATTCGCGCTGAGATAGAATATGCCCACGTTGCCGCTGCCGGTTGGGCTCATCCCATCGATGAGCTGTGGCCTCCAGAAGTACAGAAGTTGTACTCTCCCGGCCTCGTAGATTGCATAAATTGGGGTGGTCATTATTATGGCGGGGTTAACGTCGTTCAATGGTATGTCCTCTACTACAGGCCATCCTGGCTAAAGAAAGCGGGTGTTACAAAGATTCCGGAGACCTGGGAAGAGGTCTACCAGGCTTCGAAAAAATGCAGGGAATGGGCAAAGGGAAATCTCGGGAAAGACTACTACGGCTTCACCTTCGGCGCCACCAAAGCCGGCCACATTCACATCGCCATGCTGAGCGCCCTCACGTACTCTCAAGGTGGACGGACGTTGAAAGAGGGAAAAATCAATTTGGACACACCGGAGTTCCGAAACTCCTGGAACTACCTGTTAAGGATGATAAACGAGGACGTAGCCGATGTGGCGTGTTTAGGGTACTCGTGGAATGATTATCAAAAGGTATTCGGCATGGGTAAGGCGGCTATGATGCTTGGATATTCGGTTTATGCCGTGAAGTTCGCCGAGTTTCCGGAAGTGACTAAGGATTGGGCCGCAGTCCCACCACCGAAATGGGATGCCAAGCAGCCGGATTCAAACCGGGTCGGCTACATAAACTATGATGAGTATGTAATCAACAACTTCGCCGATGACAAGCACAAAGCAGCCGCCATGCTCTTCCTCGACTTCTTAAGAAGTAAGGAAGCGTGCATGTACGAGCTCCTGGTGGAGGGGAACGATTCATTCTTGCCCGCCGTGTACGAAGATCCAAATATTGTGGATAAGGTCGACTGGGAGCTTGCGAAAAAGGTGGCCAAGAAGATCAAGACCGCGGAACCAAAGAAGATGGGGATAACCATGCCCGAGGTGAGGGCGGCCTCGGCTAAGACCGCTCGGATAGAGGCACTCCCGCCCGGGGCAACCTACGTTTCAGATATTCTCTCGGAATACCTCGGAAAGACTATCATGAAGAAAATGGATCCGGACAAATCGTTAAAGGAAGCCCTTTCCAAAATCGAGAAGTTTACGCATTAAGGCCGGTAAATGGAAATGGGGGAGGTTAGAGGGAGAGGACTAACCTCCCCCAAAAGGGGAAGCGAGACATCCAGCGAAGCGTTTGAGGGAGGAGAGGAACCGCGGATGATAAGGGATTCTTCGGCTCGCCCCCTCTCTTTGTGCGAGGATTTTCCCTATTACGAGAATCCCGCTTTAGGGCGTTTGAGGTAGGCCACTCTATCCTCGACGAGACCGTAGCAATCGGTGAGTTTCGTAGTTCGTCTCAAAGGGGCTCGAGGCGATCTCTTTGAGGCTCGGTCCTGGGATTTTCGTTAGGAACGCATAGGAGCGCTCTGCAAATGAAACTACGCGATTCCGGGTATGGTATGGTACTTTCTGTTCCTGGATTGGTAATCTTGCTTCTCTGGGTTCTCATTCCCTTTTCCATTGTTTTTATTATAAGCTTTCTTCGGTATGACAACATGTCTCCCGTCATTCCCACCGGATTGGCCAATTACAAAACGGTTTTAAAAGATCCCGCTCTTCCCTTGGTTTTGGCGCGCACCTTTATATTCTCCTTCGGTTCCACGGGTTTGACGCTCCTTACCAGCGTGATTTTAGCGGTTTGTCTAAACCGGATCGTGAAGGGCTCAGCCTTTTTCAGATCGCTGGTTGTGATGCCATGGGCAGTACCTCTCATCCTGTCGGGCTTCCTCTGGGCCTGGATGTTTCATCCGTCCTTTGGACCCATTGGTGATCTCTTAATGAAATGTAAACTGATGAGCGAACCATTAAATATTTATAAAGAGGCGAGCACGGCTATGGCTGGGGTAATCATCGCGGATGCCTGGAGACGCATTCCCTTCCTCACCATTATTACCTTGGCAGGGTTACAATCCATCCCGCCGAACTTATACGAAGCGGCTACGGTGGATGGGGCCGACTCCTTCCATACCCTTCGGTATGTTTCCCTTCCCCTTGCCAGCCGCCCCATACTCATAGGGACGCTGATAACGCTTATGTTCTCCTTCAGAAGCATTGACGTCATCTATTCCATGACGCCTGGGGGGGGTATTGGAAAGTGTACGTATGTTCTCGGGACCTACCTCTTCGATTATATGTACGAGTTCTTGAATTACGGTGTAGCAGCCAGCATCAGCGTGATATTGATTATCCTCACCTTTGGGATCGGCGCTTTCTTCATTTACTACACGCTCAAGAAGGGGTGAAAAAGGGAAAATGAGAAGGGCTTTCCTCAAAATCGTGGATCATCGGGCTACCCCGTATGTGGTTTTAGGCGTGATTACCCTCTTCATGATATCGCCGTTTATCTGGATGGGGCTTTCGGCCTTTAAGACACATTCCGAGACGTTCAGATACCCGCCCACCTATTTTCCGGAGGACTTCACCTTGGATGCGATGTATGAGGCCTGGTATAAGGCGCCTATTCCGACGTACCTGTGGAATTCGCTCTTCATGTGCCTCATCGCCACCTTCATCATCGTCGTTGCGGGTACCTTTACCGGTTATGCCCTCAGCCAATATCGGTACAAGGGAAGTAACACGGTTCTTGCGCTCTTTCTGTTCACGCGCACCATACCTCCGCTGGCCTTGCTGCTCCCCTACTATTTGGTGCTGATGAAACTCGGCTTGCTCAACACCCGGCTCGCTGTCATATTCTACTTGATTTATCTGAGCTATCCCCTCGTTGTATGGTTATTGAAGGGATTTTTTGATCAATTTCCCCGTGCATTGATAGACTCGGCAATCGTGGATGGTTGTTCCAGGACCAGTGCAATTTTTCGAATCGTTATCCCTGTAGCTGCCACCGGAGTTTACGCAATCGCGGTTGTAGCCTTCATGTGGGCGTGGAACGAGTTTTTTGCACCCTTCCTCTTCATTCACTACGATGAGCTCAAACCCATCACCGTGGGACTCTACTACTTCGTCGGCGATGAGTACACCTATTGGAATCGCATGTCTGCCGCGGGAATATACGCGGTCATACCGAGTTTGCTCTTTTTCTTGCTGGCACAGAAATACATCGTTAGGGGATTAACATCCGGTGCCTTAAAATATTGATCGACAAAGAGAGGAGAAGCCCATGTGGAGTGGAATTCGGACAAAGGTGTTGAACAGCGAAGTCGTTTACGGAATGATGGTCCGGCAGGGGCGGGACCCGGGTGCGACCACATTGGTGGGCCAGGTTGGCTTTGACTTTGTATTTATCGATATGGAACACGGGGCATATTCTTTGGAGACGGTGGCGGATCTCATCAGGGGGGCCAAGTCCGTAGGGTGTGCCCCAATCATCCGAGTACCGGCTGCCGAACGATACTTTATTTCCCGTGTCTTGGATGCAGGAGCCGAGGGAATCATGGTGCCGATGACATCGACGCGGGAGCAGGCCGAAAGGGTAGTTGTCTACGCCAAATTTCCTCCCATGGGGAGAAGGGGGGTGGGGCTCGGTAATGCACAGGTGGATTTCGCCGCGGTGAAGGCATCTGATTTCACGGCGGAGGCGAACGACAGAACGCTCGTCATCGCTCAGATCGAGAACGAGGAGGGAATCCGGAATATCGACGAGATCCTGTCCGTGGATGGGATCGACCTGGCGGTGATGGGCCCAAACGATCTATCCTTTGATCTGGGATACCAGGGGCAGACGGACCACCCGAAGGTTGTGGAAGAAATCCAGAAGGTGGTGGACGCCGCGCGCCGATGTGGCAAACATTCAGGAACCCACATGGGGAGTCTGGAACAGTTGCTCTACTGGAAGGCCCAGGGGATGACCTTCATCGCCTACAACACGGATTCAGGCCTGCTCTATAAGGCTGCCTCCGAAGGGTTGCAGTCCCTCAAAGAAGGTGCATGACCAACGTCACTGAAGCCGTTCATGACGTCGTCCCGATGGATATTGCTCCGGAGGCCAGCCAGGGGTGCGTGGGCCCTTCACCAGTCTGATCTTCAAAGTAACCCTCTATCGCATCGCCTGCAGATTTAAGCAAAATGGAGATTGGAGTTCGTTTGAGTCATGGTACCAATGAAAACGTTTCTCTGGAAGAGATCTCTGAGAAAGCAGCTCTTCGGTGCTCAAAATATTTTTTCGACCATTCTGAGATTCGCTTCACTGCAAATAGCGCCTGAGCGCAACTTCGTTCCCAAAACCCGCCTTTCAGGCTTAAATCCCACCAATGGCGGGACGGGCGTTTATCTTCACTAAGCTTGATGGTTTCCGAAAAAATCTTGATTCGCGCTCAGAGCTCCTTTCTCCAGTTTTTCAGAGATTTTCAGAAAAATGCTTGACAAAAATTGAAATATGGTTATAAAATGGGGCGATTTAGGATGCGAGAGGGGGAGAAAGCAGGAGATGAATCATATCACGAGAAAGGGGGGATGCGAGACACATATATTTCTTGAGAAAGGGGGTTTTGGGGTTTTAATGAGAAAGGAGGGAATCAAAATGGCGAAAAAGAAGATCACCAGAAGACAGTTTATGAAGGGCGTGGCTGCCGGTGGCGCTGCAATAGCCGGCGCAGCGGCTATCCCCGGCGTATCGCGCAAAGCTTACGCCCAAAAACCGAAGCTCTCCATTGCGATGTGGAATCACTGGGTTCCCGGGGCAACCGACGTACAGAGAAAGGTCATAGAGGAGTGGGCGGCGAAGAACAAGGTCGATATGACGGCAGACTTCATCGGTCCCAGCGCAACGGAGATGCTGACCATTGCCTCGGCAGAGGCTCGGGCTGGTACGGGACACGACATCGTGGTTCTCACCACCTTTGATGGGCTTTTCTTCAAGGACAAGCTCGAGCCCATGAACGATGTGGCCGATTACATTCAGGGGAAGTACGGCAAGTTCGATGAAGTTTCGACCTACATATCCCATGTGGATGGGACATGGATCACCATCCCCGCGCCAACGGGCTCGCACAGCTATCCCATGGTCACCCGGATGGATCGATGGAAGGAGATCGCTGGCATGGATGTTGTGGATGTCTTCCCACCGGATGCCACGCAGCGAGATCCCAAGAAGGTGAAGAAGTTTACCTATAAGGCCTTCCTCAAGCAATGTGAAAAGGTGGCCAAAGCCGGCCATATGTTTGCCGGTCCGATAAGCGAGTGCAGCGACGCGGATGACTGGCTCTGTCCGCTGTTCCTCTCCTTCGGGTCCGTACCTGTGGATGCAAAGGGAAACATCACCATTGAGTCCGATGCGACCCTTGAGGCGCTTGATTACATGCAGAAGCTCTGTCAATATATGCCCAAGGAGATCTATGGCTGGAACGATGCCTCCAACAACCGCTGGATCATTTCCGGAAAGGGATCGTCCATTCAGAATCCACCGAGCGCCTGGGCCGTGGCCAAGAGAACGAGGCCCGATGTAGCCGCACAGCTCTGGCATCATGACACGCCCAGAGGACCCAAGGGGCGTTATCGCGGATGTCTCTTTATGACTTACGGCGTGTGGAAATTCTCCAAGAACAAGAAAGCCGCCAAGGATTTCATCAAGTGGTTCCTGGAGAGCGCCCAGCAGTGGAAGCTTCTCAATGCAGCTCAGGGATACGACATGCCGCAGCTTAAGCCCTTGGAGGCGCATCCTGTGTGGAAAGAGGTCGGCCCGCCAAAGGGAGGTCAGTACAACTACATCCGCAGGGGAGATGAGCATTTGATCGTTGGTGGCTGGCCGGCACCCCCCCATATTGGCGTTGAGATTTACCGGAAGTACCTCATTCCTGTCATGACGGCCAAGGTGACAACGGGGGAGATGAGCCCGAAGGAAGCCATGAAGTGGTGCGCCGGAGAGCTGGAGGAGGTTATTAAAGGATAACTTTTTTTCTATCGTCGGGGGAGGAGATCCTCCCCCGACAAAACCTGTGGAATCTCAATGGAATTGAATCGGGCAGCTAGGGAAATATCGAGAGGCCCGAGCCTTTTGAGCACACTGAGGTCGAGGCGATTCATCGGTTACTGGATGGTCCTGCCCCTCGTTCTGTTGATCGTCCTCCTTGTGGTCTATCCCTTCTTCTACTCCATCTCCCTCAGCTTCAAAAACAAGAAGGAAACGAAGTTTGTCGGGTTGTATAATTACAAAAGGCTCATGAGGTACGGGACATTCTGGCTCGTTGTGGGCAATTCCTTTCGGTTTACCCTTACGGCCGTTTTTTTCAAGGCCACCCTCGGGCTGATGCTGGCGCTGATCCTCAACAATTTGCCCTTTCGGGGGCAGCGTATCTGGCGGGGGGTCTCCTTGATCCCCTGGGTAATGCCACTGGCATTGAGCTCGCTGGGGTGGTGGTGGATCTTCGAGCCTACACACAGCGCCCTCGATTGGATTCTCGTTCAGCTGGGCGGTACTCCAAAGCCCTGGTTGAGCAACCCCTTTTGGGCGCGGATTGGATGCATTATAACGAACGTCTGGTTTGGGACGCCCTTCTTTATGATCATGTACCTTGCTG
>JAQYWG010000011.1 GCA_030145085.1 Thermodesulfobacteriota bacterium | reverse complement strand
GGGAAATCCAAATTCTGAAAAATGCCGTCGAGGAGAACAGGGAATTTGCCCAGAGACCCCAGAATGAATTGACGACATTCAGAAGGGATTTTGAGATCCGGCTGAATGGGTTGGAGGAAAAGATCGATAAGGCCCGTAAGGAAATGGAGGCAAAGCTCAACGAAGTTTCCAAGGCTTCCAGAGCTCAGCCCAAAAAAGAACCCCCCCCGAAAGGAGAAGCCTCAACCGGGGAAGCCATGGAGGCTCTCTATAAAAATGCCAAGCAAACCTACGAGAGGAAGGATTTTGCCGCTGCCAGGGAAAAATTTAGGGCCTTCTTGGCCGTGTATCCCAAGGGCGAACTTTCTGATAATGCCCAATTTTGGATCGGAGAATGTTATTATTCGGAAAAGGAGTACGAGAAGGCTATCATTGCTTATGACGATGTGCTCAAGAAGTTCCCGAAAGGTGATAAGGTTCCTTCGGCCCTGCTCAAACAGGCCCTATGCTGGCAAGAATTGGGGGACAAAACCTTCGCACAATCCCTTTTGAAAAGGGTGATAAAGGAACACCCACGCACGCAACAGGCAAAGATCGCAAAGGAAAAGCTAAAAGGGATTCGATAGCGCTGGCTAATATCCCTCTTGGACAAACTCCTCCTCATCCTCCGGATATTCGACATGGAGCTGCATCTTTTTGAATTGGGGGAGCCCAGTGCCCGCAGGAATGAGTCTTCCCATGATAACGTTCTCTTTCAACCCCAAGAGATGGTCAACCTTACCCTCTATGGCCGCCTGGGTGAGAACCTTTGTGGTTTCTTGGAAAGAGGCGGCGGAGATGAAACTATCGGTAATCAGGGAGGCCTTGGTGATACCGAGAAAGAGGGGTTCTGCAATTGCTGGCTTGCCACCCTCCCTCAAGACCCTTTCATTCTCCTCCTCAAAAACATATTTTTCCACTTGATCATCCACCAAGAAGGTGGTATCCCCGGTTTCCCGAACTCGAACCCGTTTGAGCATCTGACGGACGATGACTTCAATGTGTTTATCATTGATTTTTACCCCTTGGAGCTTGTATACCTCTTGAATTTCATCCACAAGGTATTTCGCCAACTCCTCAGTGCCAAGGACCCTCAATATATCATGAGGATTTGATGGCCCATCCATCAACGCCTCACCCGCTTTCACGAAGTCACCTTCATGTACACTGATATGCTTGGCTCGGAGGAAGCTGTACTCTTTCGGTTCACCCACCTCCGGGGTGATGATGACCTTTCTCTTCCCCTTGGTATCTCTTCCAAAGGAAACGGTCCCATCGATCTCACTGATCATGGCGAATTCTTTGGGTTTTCTTGCCTCGAATAATTCCGCCACCCTTGGTAGGCCACCCGTTATATCCTTAGTTTTCGTCGTTTCCCTCGGAATTTTGACCATAATATCCCCTGCCTCGACCATATCCCCTTCCGAGACGAAGATATTCGCTCCAACGGGTAGGAGATAGCGGCCCTGGCCGCTTGATTCGGGCAGATTCAACGTTCTCCCCTTTTCATCCTTGATGGAAATTCGAGGCCTCAATTCGGGGTCCTTTGACTCAACGATGACCTTTCTGGAGAGACCGGTGAACTCATCTACCTGCTCCTGCATGGTCACGCCCTCGGTGATATCGCCGAACTTTACCCTTCCCGTAACCTCCGTAAGTACGGGGATGGCATAGGGATCCCATTCGGCCAATAAATCCCCTTCCTTCACCTTCCGGCCATCTTCTACCTTGAGCCTGGCACCATAAATGACTAAATATCGCGCTCTCTCCCGGCCCTCTTTATCGAGGATGGCGATCTCACCGTTTCGATTCATCGCGATTAAATCCCCATCCTTGTTCCGTATGGTTTTGATGTTAATGAACCGAGCGGTTCCGTCAATCCTCGATTCCAAGGTCGTCTGCTCCGCCCTTCGGCTAGCGGTGCCTCCAATGTGAAACGTTCTCATGGTCAATTGGGTCCCCGGTTCCCCGATGGATTGGGCTGCGATGATTCCAATCGCCTCCCCAATACTGACCAATCTTCCCTTGGCCAGGTCTCTTCCGTAGCAAAGCACACAGATGCCCCTTTTGGATTTACAGGTGAGCACTGACCGAATCTTCACCCTATCGATACCCGCATCGACGATCTCTTTACAGGCCTCTTCATCGATCTCCTGATTTGCTTTGACAATGATCCTTTCCTCAAAGGGGTGCTTAATATCTTCCAGGGCCACCCTGCCCAAAATCCTTTCCCCCATCGGCTCTATGATCTCCCCTCCCTCAACCAGGGAAGTCATACTTATCCCGTCTAAGGTCCCGCAATCCTGCTCGATGATCACCACATCCTGGGCGACATCCACCAGTCTCCTGGTAAGGTAACCAGAATTGGCCGTCTTCAACGCGGTATCTGCCAGCCCCTTTCTGGCGCCGTGGGTGGAGATAAAGTATTGGAGGACGGTCAATCCCTCGCGGAAGTTCGCCGTAATGGGAGTCTCGATGATCTCCCCCGATGGTTTGGCCATCAGTCCCCTCATTCCCGCAAGCTGGCGAATCTGTTGTGCGCTTCCCCTTGCCCCGGAATCGGACATCATGAAGATGGGGTTGAAGCTTTCACCCGTCCCTTCCCCTCCGCCCTGATCCACGGCCCTCCGCGTTCCCAACTCCGTGAGCATTTCATCGGCGATTCTCTCCGTCTTCTGGGCCCATATATCGATGACCTTATTGTAGCGTTCACCATCGGTGATCAGCCCATCAGTATATTGATCTCTGATTTCCTGGATCTCCTCGTTAGCCTCGGCTAAGAGTTTCTCCTTATTGGAGGGAATCAGCATGTCATCTATACAGATGGAAATTCCCGCCGAAGTCGCATACTGATACCCCAAATTCTTCAACCGATCAGCGAGGATCACCGTCTTCTTTTCCCCGGCGTGTCGGTATGAGTAATCGATTAAGTCGGCTAATTCACCTTTCTCCATTACTTTATTGACTAATTCAAAGGGAATTTCCTCTGGAATAATCTCCCTGAGAATTACGCGGCCAACGGTGGTCTCAACCAATTGTCCATCCATCCTTACTTTGATCGGAGCATGGAGGTCTACTGCATTGGCATCATGGGCAATCCTGACCTCCTCAAAATTGGAGAAAATCTTTCCCTTCCCCTTCGCCATTGACGCTTCTCGGGTCATATAATAAATCCCCAGTACGATATCCTGAGTCGGAACAATAATGGGTTTCCCATTGGCCGGAGAGAGGATGTTATTGGTTGACATCATTAAGATCCGGGCCTCCGTCTGGGATTCAACGGAGAGGGGAATATGGACGGCCATCTGATCCCCATCGAAGTCGGCGTTAAAGGCCGCGCAGACCAATGGATGGAGTTGAATGGCCTTTCCCTCAATCAGCACGGGTTCGAAGGCTTGAATTCCCAGCCGATGCAGTGTCGGTGCCCGGTTCAGCATCACCGGATGCTCCCGAATCACCTCATCCAGGATATCCCATACCTCCGGTCTCTCCTTTTCCACCATTTTCTTGGCGCTTTTGATCGTGGTCACATACCCCTGGTGCTCCAACCTGTTATAGATAAAGGGTTTGAAGAGCTCCAGGGCCATCTTCTTGGGGATCCCACACTGATGGAGTTTCAACTCCGGTCCTACTACAATGACTGACCTCCCGGAGTAATCGACCCTTTTGCCCAGGAGGTTTTGACGGAATCGCCCCTGCTTACCCCTCAGCATATCGCTCAATGATTTCAATGGCTTCCTATTAGGGCCTATGATCGTCCGCCCCCTCTTGCCGTTGTCGAATAAGGCATCAACGGCCTCCTGTAACATCCGTTTTTCATTTCGAATGATGATCTCAGGGGCACTCAATTCCAAGAGCCTCTTGAGCCGGTTATTTCGATTGATAACCCTTCTGTAAAGGTCATTGAGGTCTGACGTCGCAAATCTCCCACCATCCAAAGGAACGAGGGGTCTCAGGTCCGGAGGAATTACCGGTATGAGCTCCTGGATCATCCATTCGGGCTTGTTCTTGGAATCTCTGAACGCCTCGACGACCCTGAGCATTTTCCCCGATTTTCTCCTCTTGGCCTCGGATGAGGTCTCCTTCATTTCGAAACGAAGTTTCACGGAAAGCTCATTAACGTCGATATTCTGCAGCATCTCTCTGATGGCCTCAGCCCCCTGACCGGCCTTGAAGGCATCCCCATACTTCTCCCTTGCCTCTCGATATTTCTCCTCGGTGAGGAGTTCGCCCTGCTTCAACGGAGTATCCTTTGGGTCAATGACGATGTAAGCCTCGAAATACAAGACCCGCTCCAACTCCTTGAGAGTAAGATCCAAGAGAAGTCCAATTTTGCTGGGAATGCTCTTTAAGAACCAAATGTGGGCTACCGGGCTGGCCAACTTGATATGTCCCATCCGTTCCCTTCTCACCTTCGACTGAATGACCTCAACCCCGCATTTCTCGCAAACGATTCCCCGGTGTTTCATCCGCTTATACTTCCCACAATTACACTCATAGTCCTTAACAGGCCCGAATATCTTGGCACAAAAGAGGCCGTCTTTTTCCGGTTTGAAGGTTCTGTAGTTAATCGTTTCCGGTTTTTTCACCTCACCATAAGACCATGATTTTATCTTTTCCGGTGAAGCGATAGAAATCCGGATTGCATTGAAACTCAAGGGGCTTTTCGGTTTTTCGAAAAAATTGAGATAATCTTCCAAGTTACCCTCCTAACTTCATCTTTCCCTTGTCCTCTATGAGTTCCACGTCCAGGCCAAGGCTTTGCAATTCCTTCACCAGGACATTGAAGGATTCGGGAAGTCCGGGTTCTATGATGTTCTCGCCTTTTACGATGGCCTCATATGTTCTCGTTCTTCCGGCCACATCATCGGACTTTACTGTGAGAAACTCCTGGAGCGAATGCCCAGCTCCATAAGCCTCCAAGGCCCATACCTCCATCTCTCCAAGTCGTTGGCCGCCGAATTGCGCTTTTCCACCGAGAGGTTGCTGGGTAACCAATGAATAAGGGCCGATAGATCGGGCATGGATTTTATCATCTACTAAGTGATGGAGTTTAAGAAGGTACATATATCCAACGGTTATCTTCTGGTCGAATGGCTCCCCGGTCCGCCCATCGTACAGGGTAATTTGACCTGTTAGGGGAAGTCCCGCCTCTTCCAAATGTTCCTTTATCTCAGTCTCCGAAGCACCGTCGAAGACGGGAACAGCCATATGAACCCCCTTGCCCAACCCTTTAGCGATCTCCAAAATCTCCTCGTCCGTCGCCGTATCGATGAATGCGTTGACCTCCTTTGATGAATAAATGGCCTTAATTTTCGATCTCAAGATTTTCTTACTGGGGTGCTTCTCGAGCAACTCTTGAATCTTCCAGCCCAAGCCTTTTGCGGCCCAGCCCAAATGGGTTTCCAAAATTTGACCGACATTCATCCTGGAGGGAACTCCCAGGGGATTCAGGACAATATCGCAGGATGTTCCATCCTCCAAGAAAGGCATGTCCTCTTCCGGCAGGATCCGGGAAATGATACCCTTGTTTCCATGTCTTCCCGACATCTTATCACCAACGGCCAACTTTCTCTTCATTGTCACATAAACCTTCACCTGTTTGATGACCCCCGGGGGCAGTTCATCACCCCTCTTAAGCTTAGCAATCTTCTCATCGAAGATGGTCTTTACCAAATCGATTTGGGCATCTCCGCTATTGAGAGCCTCCTGAACCTCCATTTGAACCCCTGCGTCTCCCTTCACGGATATTTCTGCCAGCTTTTCATAAGGGATCTGGAAGAGGGTTTCTACCGTTATCGTATCGCCCTCGTTCAGCAAAACCTTCTTCTTGCCGTCGGTTATTGTACCTATGGATCTCTTCCCCACCAAGAGGTCTCCCACTCTCTTTCTGATATTGTCTCTGATGATGCGTATCTCATCTGCCTGATTCTTCAAGATCCTCGCCTTCTCCTGGGCTTCGATGGCCTTGCTTCTCTCGTCCTTATCCACGCCCTTTCTTGCGAAGACTTTCGCGTCGATGACGATACCCTCTATTCCGTGGGGAACCGTGAGGGAGGTATCCCTGACATCCCCAGCCTTTTCGCCAAAGATAGCCCTTAATAACTTCTCCTCCGGGGAAAGCTGAGTTTCACCCTTAGGGGTTACCTTACCTACCAGAATATCCCCCGGTTTTACCTCCGCCCCAATTCGGATAATTCCACTCTCATCGAGATCTTTCAATGCCTCTTCCCCCACGTTCGGAATATCCCGGGTAATCTCCTCTCTCCCCAATTTAGTATCCCGGGAGATGCACTCGAGTTCCTCGATGTGAATCGATGTGTATGCCTCCTCCTTCAGAATCTTCTCGCTGATGAGAATAGAGTCCTCGAAATTATATCCGCACCAAGGCATGAAGGCGACCAGGACGTTCTGCCCAAGGGCCAGCTCTCCTCCATCCGTCGCAGGACCATCGGCGATAACATCGGCCTTCTTAACTTTCTGGGCTCTATGGACGATGGGCTTCTGATTAATACACGTATTCTGGTTTGACCGTTGATATTTAATGAGATTATAGATATCCACGCCCGTATCGTTATCCCCCTTTGAAGGATGCTCGCAACGAATCACGATTCTGGAGGCATCAACGTCCTCGACCACCCCATCCCTTTTTGCGATGATTGTAACTCCTGAATCCTTTGCCACAATCCCCTCCATTCCCGTTCCAATCAATGGAGCATCTGTACGCATGAGGGGAACGGCCTGCCGCTGCATATTAGAGCCCATCAAAGCCCGATTTGCATCATCGTTTTCCAGAAAAGGAATAAGAGAAGTACCAACGCTGACCAGTTGTTTCGGCGAAACATCCATATAATCCACTTCCTCAGCCCCCACCATAATAAACTCCCCACCTTTCCTCGCGGATACGAGGGGGGCCATGAACCTGCCATACCTATCGATGGGTGCATTGGCCTGGGCAATAACGGCATCCTCTTCCTCGAGGGCAAAGAGATACTGTATGGTATCGGTTACCTTTCCGTTGACCACTTTCCGATAGGGGGTCTCTATGAACCCGTAATCGTTTACCCGGGCATACGTACTTAGGGAAGTAATCAATCCTATATTCGGCCCTTCAGGGGTTTCAATGGGGCAGATCCGTCCATAATGGGTTGGATGAACATCCCTCACCTCAAATCCAGCACGCTCCCGCGTCAATCCCCCAGGCCCAAGGGCGCTCAGCCTCCGTTTATGGGTAATCTCCGAAAGGGGATTGGTTTGATCCATAAATTGGGATAGCTGGCTGCTGCCAAAAAACTCCTTGATAACAGCTGAAAGAGGCTTGGAATTGATCAGGTCGTGGGGCATGAGCGTTTCAACTTCTTGCAGGCTCATCCTTTCCCTAATGGCCTTTTCGATCCTGATGAGCCCAATATGGTACTGATTTTCCAAAAGTTCACCCACTGTCCTCACCCTGCGATTCCCCAAATGGTCAATGTCGTCTACCGCCCCCCGTCCATCCTTCAAATTGATCAAATACTTGACCACTTCGAGGACATCCTCTCTTCTCAGGACAGTTACCTCCAAGGGCACATCCAATCGCAGCTTAAGGTTTAACTTCATCCTCCCCACCTTGGAAAGATCATATCGGTCTGGGTTGAAGAAGAGGTTATAGAAAAGGTTCCTGGCCGTCTCCAAGGTGGGGGGATCACCCGGCCTCAACCTTCGGTAAATTTCTACGATAGCCTTTTCCGTTTCCTTTTCTTCCGGAGACTTCCCCGGTTCCTTGCTGGCTAATTTCTCCTTCTCTTCCCGGCTCATTCCGAGCTTGTCAACCATCAAGGTGTCCCTGAGGGAGGAACTCACGTTGATATGATCGATGAAAAGGATGTTGAAGTTTTTGGTTTTCCTCTTCTCAATCTCCACCAGGGTCCTCTCCTCGATGGGCTCATTGCACTCAGCGAAGACCTCTCCGGTCTCCCCGTCCACCAGATCGGTGGCCAGATATCGATCTAAGAGATCGCTGGGGTCGATGGGGATGGAACGGATCTTCGCCGCCTCCAGCTTTTTCACAATGGCCTTGGTAATTTTACGATTCTTTCTGATGAGGATCTCCTTGGTCTTGGGGTCGATGATGTCCTCGGTAGCCTTTTGACCCGTGAGGAGATCATAGGAAACCCTTTTATAGAATTTCCCTTTCTCGATAAAAATCTCCTCTTTATCATAGAAATAATCCAGCAACTCCTGGGTCGTATACCCCAGAGCCTTCAAGAGAACAGTGACCGGCAACTTCCTCCGCCGGTCAATGCGTACAGAGAGAATATCCTTGTTGTCAAATTCAAAATCGATCCAAGAACCACGATACGGTATAATTCGGGCATAGTAGAAGTTTTTCCCCCCGGTCAATTTTCCCTGATCCCGATCGAAGAAGACCCCTGGGGAACGGTGTAGCTGGCTCACGATGACCCTTTCCGTCCCGTTGATGATGAATGTACCATTTTCGGTCATCAGGGGAATTTCCCCAAAATACACCTCTTGTTCCTTCACGGCTTTGATGTTTCTCGCTCTCGTCTCCTCGTGGACATCCCAGACCACAAACCGTAAGGTCACCTTGATAGGGGCCCCATAGGTCATCCCCCTCAACAGACACTCCTCTACATCGTATTTAGGCTCTCCCAATCGGTAACTCACAAACTCCAGGGATGCCGTCTCGTAAAAGTCCCTGATAGGAAAGACGGTCTTGAAGACCGTTTGGAGGCCGATGTTCTCCCTTCTATCGGGATCTACCTTTATCTGTAAGAATCTATTGTAAGATTTGACCTGGATGTTGATTAGATTGGAGACACCGATGATTTCATGGAGTTTCGCAAAATTTTTCCTGAAACGTCTGCTATTAGATATTTGAGAACTCATAAATATTCCCCAAGTCCTTTGAGTGAGAAGTCTTCCCTTTCATAATTGGCAGAATCACAAGGGCTTATTTAATCTCTGCCGTCCCCCCCGCTTCCTCGATCTTTTTCTTTGCTGACTCAGCCTCCTCCTTGGGAACACCCTCCTTAACGGGTTTGGGAAACCCTTCCACCAGATCTTTGGCTTCCTTTAAGCCCAAATTGGTCAGCTCACGAACGGCCTTAATCACCTGAATCTTCTTGTCTCCAAAACCCGTCAAGATTATGTCGAACTCCGTCTTCTCCGTCTCTGGTGCAGCTTCGGCAGCGCCCGGAATAGGACCCATGGGCATACCAACCGGAGCGGCAGCGCTCACCCCAAACTTCTCCTCTAATTCCTTGACGAATTCCGAGAGCTCCAAAACGGTCATATTTTCGATGAATTTGACAACGTCCTTCTTGTTCACCCCTGCCATCGTATCATCCTCCTATCATGGAATTCTCGCCGGCTCTTTCCATTGGCTTTCCTATGCCTCTTCCTTACTTAGGTTCTTTTTTAACCTCTTTTTTAACCTCTTTTTTAACCTCTTCCTTAGCCTCTTCCTTTGCCTCTTCCTTAGCCTCAGCCTTAGCCTCTTCCTCTGCCTCTTCCTTAACCTCAACCTCAGCCTTAGCCTCTTCCTCGCCCTGGCGAGTAATGCGAATCGCCTCTAATACCTGGACCAACTTTCTGATATGAGCGGAAAAAACGTTTACCAGATGGAACTGCCCTCCCTTGAGCAATCGTAAAAGATTGCCCAGTAAAACCTCTCGTCCCGGGAGCTTAGCCATAGCTTCAATCTCGTGGGGTCCGACCACCCGTCCCTCAACGAGGCCTCCCTTTATCTCAAGGGCAGGCATCTCCTTGCTGAATTCTAAAAGCACCCTCGCCGGAGCAAGGGGATCGTCATTCGAGAAGGCCATTGCCGTTGGACCAACAAGGAGGTCTGAAAGTTGCTCCAAGCTTGTCTCCTTCGACGCGAGGCGCATCAAGGTATTTTTCACCACCCGGTATTCAACGGAAACCTCCTGCAACTGCCTCCTCAAGCGGGTGATCTCTTCCACGTTCAATCCACGATAATCCGTTAGAATCACAGCCCTCAATTCTTGCAGCTTCCGGTGTAGCTCCGAAACAACCTGCTCCTTTTCCCTCCTGTTCACCTCTCTAATCTCCTGTTCGGTATCAGCTCACTTTACTCACGGTGCGAACGGACATGGGATCAATCTTGACCCCAGGGCCCATCGTTGTCGATAGAGCGATACTCTTCAGATAGATGCCCTTACTCGTGGGGGGTTTTGCCCTAATGATGACATCCAATAAGGCCTTTATGTTCTCCAGGAGCTTCTCAACCCCAAACGAAACCCTTCCCACGGCCACGTGTACGATGCCAGCCTTTTCTACTTTAAATTCTACCTTCCCCGACTTGATCTCCTTGACCGATTTCTCAATATCGAAAGTTACTGTTCCCACTTTTGGATTGGGCATGAGGCCCCTTGGCCCCAGGATCTTTCCGAGTTTTCCAACGGAGCCCATCATATCAGGGGTGGCGACGGCCTTATCAAAATCCAGCCATCCACCCGAAATCTTCTCTATCAACTCATCACCACCTGCATAGTCGGCTCCAGCATCGCTTGCTTCCTTCTCCTTCTGACCCTTAGCAAATACCAACACTCGAATCGTTTTCCCCGTTCCATGGGGAAGGAGAACCGTCCCTCTCACCATCTGATCAGCCTTTCTCGGGTCGACGCTCAACCTGATAGCCACATCCACGCTTTCATCGAAATGGGCATAAGAGGATTCGGTGATCAGCCTTAACCCTTCCCCGAGATCATACCTTGTACTCCGATCTAAGAGTGCCTTTGCTTGCATATACTTCTTGCCCGTTTTCACCATAAAGAGCCCCTTAAATGATCTCTATACCCATGCTTCTGGCAGTCCCCTCAATGATCTTCATTGCTCCCTCTATATCGAGGGCGTTCAAGTCCCTAAGCTTAATCTGGGCAATCTCCCTTATTTGATCCTTTGTCACCTCACCCACCTTTTCCCTATTGGGCTCGCCGGATCCCTTAGCGATCTTCGCCGCCCTCTTTAAGAGGATGGCTGCGGGTGGGGTTTTGGTTATGAAACTGAAGGACCGATCCGCGTAGATGGTGATCACCACCGGGATAACCATCCCTTCTTGTCCCTGTGTTTTGCTGTTAAATGCCTTGCAGAATTCCATGATGTTAACCCCGTGTTGTCCCAGGGCGGGACCAACAGGAGGGGAAGGATTTGCCTGCCCTGCCGGAACCTGCAGTTTAACCACACCAATCACTTTTTTCGCCATCCTCCAACCCTTTGACGGCTTCGTAAAAAGTCCATCTGCCATTCGACAGGCCGTTCGACAAGCTCACGGTCCTGAGCAAGGTCGAAGGACTCACGGCCCTGAGCAAAGCCGAAGGGCTGCGTTGCGCTGCATCCTTCGTCATTGCAGCGTACTTCTCTGTACGCCTCATTCCTCAGGATTTGCGCGCCTTGCATCTGGATCTTTTTACTGTGCCGTCTGAATTATGACTTTCTACGAGACCATCAATATTCCATCCAGAAAAACCGAGTAAACCGAATAGACCAGAAAAACGAGACAAACGAGATAAACCAAATAAACCCAATAAACGATCCAAACCATTTCAACGATCTAAACCAGATAGACCAGATTGACCAAACAAACCAGGTAGACCAAACAAACCAGACAAACCGCTCAGGGATAACGGAATTCCCCAAATAATCCGGAACCTTCATCAAATTTGGGATGATCGGAGCAAGGGGTCCGGTCTTCTCTCGCTTCATCTTTCAACAACATCAAGTACAATACCTAACTCGATTCACAATTAAGAGAAGATAAAAGGGTCATATTTCAAGGACTTGTTGCCCAAACTCCCTTTCGCTCTCTGAAAAGAATTTTTGACCACTCTAAAGTTCGCTTCACTAAGAATGGTTAGTAAAAATTCTTTAATGTTCGCTCCAGGAGATTTGGGCAACAGCCCACCAACATTAAATCAAGGTCGGTTGGCCCTGATTTTTTCTTTCTTGTAAATATTATTTTACTCTGATACTATTGGCCCATGAGGCGGCTTGGCCAGAAGATTATCCCACTCTTATTTGTCCTTTTATTGCTGTCTATCCCCCTCTTTTGTCAAGCCGCTGATTCCCAAAACGCCTGGATCAAGCGGATCGTTGACGGGGAGTAAAATCCTTTGATGGGCAGAGAATTCCTCTCTGAGGGCGAATATGAGCCTCTGAAGACTCATACTACTGGTAAATAGAAATTTCACGAAAGGGGGATGTAAGCTCATGATTAAAAAAATCCTTGTTCCAACAGATGGCTCTGACTATGCCAAAAAGGCCATTGAAATTGCCTGTGACATTGCCTTGAAATATGCTGCCCCGATTTATCTCCTTCATGTGGTTTCCTCCCCTGCGATATTCCATGAAGGGGCCTTCCCCGCTATGGAAGGGATACTAAGGGTTCTGGAAGAGGACGGTAAGAAAATCATTGAGGAAGCCGAAAGGGAAACCAAGAAATGCGGTGTGAAAGATGTTCAGTCAGCCATGGTTCAAGGAGAGCCTGCGAGTAGGATCATCGAATTTGCAAAGGCAGAAGGCGTCGATATGATTGTCATAGGAAGTAGGGGGTTGACTGGGATGAAGGGGTTTCTTCTTGGGAGCGTTTCCCACAAAGTCTTCCATCTGGCTGAACGCATCTATATAATGGTCATCAAGTAGCCCTCTTTTAAAAGTTCTGTCTGAGGGCACCCATGGAAGTCTGGAAGCTAATTCTCGTACCCCATTTGATTGCACTGGTCCTATCCGTTCCCTCACATTCAAAGGGAAGATTCTATCGAGTCACACAGATTGTTGACGGCGATATGTTTTTCCTCGCCAATGGCCAAAGGGTGGGACTTATCGGGATTGATACACCAGAAGTCCATGAATCCAAAAAACTGCATCAAAATGTCGAAAGAACGGGGAAGAATATCTTCCTTGACAGGCCTGGAGGGATCGAGACACGGAAGATCTTGAAGGCCAAAATGGAATAAAGAGGTGTCCATGAGGGTTACGGACGAGAAAGAAACGAAAATGATTCAATTGCCCGGAAGAAGCTTTAGGGTATTGGGCGATCCGGACAGTATCGGAAGCAAGCACATTACCTTCGGATTGGCTGAGATTCCTGAAGGGAGCAGCCTTCCTTGGCACGTACACAAAGAAGGCGAAGAAACCATCTATGTGGTCCAAGGAACTGGGTTCGCTTACTCGGACACCGAGACAAAGGCTATCCATCGTGGGACGGTCCTCGCCATAGAGGCGGAGTCAAATCACCGGATACTCAATGAGAGGAAAGGTGAAATGAAGCTACTCTGCGCATTTTCACCACCAGTGAAGATAGAACCACCCAAGTGAACCCAACGGGCGATACGAAGATAGGGTATGCGAGATTGCAAAAGTTAATGAGAACCAATTCAGGATGTACTTCAATAAAAATCTTGAAGGGAGGAAGAAATGGCAAAACAGCGGCTGAAGGTCACGGTGTTGAAAAAGTTGAGCTCGAAGGAGGTTTACGGCCAACCCCTCCCGGAAGTGGCGGAGGATATGTCCCCGTATTGCGATCGGCTGGAAGTGGGGCAAGAGTTTATTGTTGAAGAGTCAGGGGCGATGCCCTCCGGCTTTTGCACCTGGGCCTGGCACGACATCTATCCGGCGGTGACGGGGCTGCGATTTGGAGGAAACTACCCTTGGATCAAAAAAGAAGGATTGATTTACTCCTGTTGCAGCGATGGGGCGCGGCCCGTGTTCTTCAAGATTGAGAGGTTGTAAGATGACCTAAGGAGAAAGACATATGCCCTCCTCTTTTGTCATGTATTGCCACCCGGAGGCCGATTTATCAAAGAGGGCCTCTATTGGGAAGGGCCTCCACGATGGGTTTATGGCCTTTTTGGCTGGTTTGGATAGCCAGGTGGTCCAGAGGATCTCGGGGTCCAGGACAATTCCCTTCACCCTTTCCCCCCTTTTCGGCAAGGTAAGCAGGGGAGCGAGGGCCAAGGAGAGGCGCGGGATTGAGAAATTGGTCCGCGAAAGGGATTTTGGCGATGAAGGCTTAATAAGGGCGGGAACCCCATGTCGCCTGAGGATCAGCCTCTTGGAGGATGCGGTCGGGAAAAGGGTGGAGGGGATTTTACGGGAATCGGGCGAGGGAATATTTCTTTCCATAGACGACATCCCTTTAAGGATAACGGAAACGGTTTTTATTAACGAAAGCGCAGATCCTTGGGTTAACCGCAAGAGCTATAAGGAACTTTACGATGATGCCTCCCCCTCCATGAGGAATATAACCCTCCAGTTCGCCACGGCCACGGCTTTTGAACGAAGTGGTGGAAGCCTCCCCTTGCCCGATCCCCTGTTGGTTTTCAATGGATACCTCGATCATTGGAGGTGGTTTTCCTTTGTTCCCTTCTCCTCGGACTTTACAGAGGTAATCGAACAATCTATTTTCTTGGCGGACTTCAATATCTCTCCCGTCTCCCATGAGATAGATTACGGAAAACAGCATGGCTTTACGGGGTGGTGTCGTTTCCTGTTGGTGGGACGACACCATGAGAGACATATCCGGGAGTTCAACACCCTAGCCGATTATGCCTATTATTGCGGCACCGGGAAAAACACATTCCTGGGCATGGGAGTGACGAGAAGAGTTTGATGTGGGAAAAGGGTATTACCCAGGTAAGCGAGAGGCGGGAATTAAAGAAGGGGAGCCGTCCTTTTTCATCTTGATGGCCTGAGACTTGGTCATGTTCTTAAACGTGCGGTACTGTTCCGAATAGTCATTCATGGAGGCAATAACCTTTTTCTCATAGAGGACCTTCTCAATGATCTGCTTTAGCAGGAAACGATGGCAGGGATAGTCTTTCTCGAGGCCAACGAGCCAGACGTTCCTTTCCATGGAAAGGGAGATGATCTCGTCCAAAAGACTGCCTGCCCTCTGGTCGTGGTACAGCTGAAGAAAATACCTCTCGACGTATTCCTTCCACCGAATCCGATCGTTATTCCAATCCTCCAACAGCACGCGGCTTGGAGCCAATGGGCTTATGGTTGGTTTGCCCTTCCCGAACCCGGAGATATCGAAGATGAGATCCCCCTTGGGTATGCCCCTTTTTCTGGCCGATAGATGTGTTTCCTCAATCACCAATTTACCTCCCCGGGGATATCTTGCGTAATAGGGTTACGCTCTCGATGTGATAGGTTTGGGGAACCATATCCATGGGTTGGGTTTTCACGGGGATATAGCCCCCCAATCGAAAGATCCTTAAATCCCTGGCCAAGGTTCCAGGATCGCATGAGATGTAAATTATCTTTGGAGCCCCGAGTTCTACAATTCCCTTAATGATTTGTCTACAACCAGCTCTTGGGGGATCGATGACGACGATGTCGGGCCTGAGGATTTTTTTGGGCTTCTCATGCAATGCCCTTTCAACGCTCATACACAAAAATTCCAAATCCCTGATGGGATTCAGTTTTTGAATATATCGGGCATCCTTTATGGCCCAAGGATTTTCGTCAATCCCGACGGCATATTGGGCCTTCAGGGAAAGGGGAAAGGTAAAGTTGCCTACCCCACAGTAAAGGTCAAGCACCTTCTCGTTCCCCCGCATCTCGGCCATTTCCAAGACAGCATGAATGAGATGGTGATTTTGTTGGGGATTAACCTGGGAAAAACTGAGTGCTCCAACGCGATATCGGATCTTTATCCCCCTGGGGGAGTTCCATGAATATTTGGCCACTGTCTCCCCGATTTCAACCGGGCTCTTTTCCCTTCTTTCGCCTATCAGGACAACACCCATGAGCTGTGTATGAATGGCTTGAGGATTGCGGAAAATAGCTCTGCCTTCCCGAATGAAATGAGGGGATACGTGGAGGATTGCGATTACCTTCTCATCATCCACGGAGACATTGAGATGGATCCGCTTTATGGTTGGCTTCGGAACCCAAAGGTTCAGAAATGGCCTGAGCTCTTGGAGGACGGAGTTGATCAATGGGTCTGAAATGTGGCAGTACTGGAATTGAATAATTTCGTGGCTGGCCTCCTTAAAAAAACCCAGTGCATATTCGGGCCCTCTATAATCCGCGTGAAGCTGTACGCGGCACCGATAGGAGTATTCCCGAGGGGAGGGGACAATAGGAAGTTGTTCTAGAGATTCAACTTTTCCGATACGGTGTAGGAGATCCGTGAAGGTTTTCTCTTTCAATTCCAGCTGAGTTGCATAAACCAGGTGCTGCCAATGACATCCCCCGCAGGTCCCGAATATATCGCATGGAGGCGGATTTCGGAGAGGGGACTGGGATACGATCTCCTTGATTTCCCCATGGAGGTATTGCTTCTTCTTATGAATAATGCGGGCGATGACCGTATCTCCGGGGGCGGTGAAGGGGATAAAGATGACGCGGTTATCGACTCGCCCTACCCCCGGACCGAGATGGGCCAAACGATCGATTTTTATCTTGGTTAAGGTTCCCACTTCCACCTAACCAAGGTAGCAGCTTTTCGCCCGAAAGGCAAATGAGTAGCCCTCGACAGCTGAGTTTGGGTACCGTAGTTGACTTGTAAAGGGGTTTTCGTTACAGTCCAAGGGATGCCAAGGACTCATGGAGGTAACGGATAAGGGAGCATAGTGGAGAGCAAGAGCATGGATTTGGACGGGCTAAGGGATAGGTTTAAAGGCTCAGCCATCGGAACTTTCATAGGAGATGCCATGGGCAGAGCCGTAGAAGGGTGGCCGGCCTCGGCCATACGGAGGGCCTTCGGGATTCTCGAAGATATGGTCGAGGGGATCTATACCGATGATACGGAGATGATGGTGGGGATTATGGAAAGTCTGTGTGAGGATGGCCTGTTCGATCCTGGTCTGACTGCCGAGAAATTCCTCCATAACTTTAACCCTAACCGGGGGTATGGGGGAAGGATCTACGGAGTTATGGATCGGTTGCGAAGGGGAATCCCATGGGATCAGGTAGGAACGGATAGCTGGGGTAATGGCAGCGCCATGAGAATTGCTCCCATCGGTTTTTTTTTCCACGACAATCCTGATAAACTGAGGGATGCGGCCATTCAGTCGAGTCTGATTACCCATAAGCACCCAAAGGGGATAGCCGGGGCTGTAGCTCAGGCGACAGCTATTGGGATTGCCACTCGAAAGGGACTGAGAGGAAAGTCTATTGAGATCGAGAGATTTACCAATCTCATTATCGAGAGTGTGGTCGAGATCGACCAGGAGATGGCCCATCAATTGGAAAGGATAAAGGGGATCAAAGGTGGGGATCTTCGAACAACTATCAATGCCATAGGCTCGCATTTTTATTGCGATGTAAGTGCTATCGGTGCTGTTCCCCCGGCCATAGCCTCCTTCCTGTCGACCAGGGGATTTAAGGAGAGCGTCGTTGTGGCCGTAAATTGCGGGGGCGATACCGATACCATAGGCGCGATGTCGGGGGCCATAGCCGGTGCTTACTACGGCTATTCCCAAATCCCACGGGAATGGTTAATGCCTTTGGAGAATGAGGGAAAAGGAAGGGACTACATTCTCTCCCTTGCGGAGAGGTTGGCAGAATGTAAAGTCCGGAATATAGGCCAACGAGAGTAAGGTTGGAAAGAGTTTCATTGATACGGCAGTGGACGAAAATTGTTTTAATCATAGGCGGACTCGGTCTGCTATTCCTTTTGGATGAACTATTCGTCATTTTCATCCTAAAAGAAACCTTTCCAGAAGCCTTATCCCCTTCTTTCCTTACAATAATTATTGCGGTGGTGGGGATACTTTCCTTTCTCCTGGCCTGGGTTGTTTATAGGGCCCTCCGGAGAAGGCCAACTACGGGAAGAGAGGGTTTATTAGGAGAGAAGGGAAAGGCCCTCTCGGCCATCTATGGCCTGGGAGAGGTCTTCGTCCATGGCGAGATATGGAAGGCAACAAGTGAGGAGGAAATTCAGGAGGGAGATGCCATCGAGGTCACGAGGGTCGATGGTTTGGCTTTGAAGGTTCGAAAGGTGAACTCGTAAGGCAAAGATGCATTATGTTCGCCCCACGGGGGTCGAATAATGTCCATTAAGCTGTTCGTATAAGATTTTCCACGGTATCTAACTCATCGTGACTGGAGGAGAAGTTGGGCGATTGTCTTCAGATCCACCTCCTCAAGGCTTCGGACCACCCGGTCTGCCGATGCTAGTTTTCCCTCCGGCACGGTGTTTGTTATACCGATTGCCTTCATTCCTGCCTTCTTGGCCGCTGCGATCCCCGCGGGTGCGTCCTCAATTACCAGACATCTGGCGGGGGCGAGGGACATGCCCTTTGCCGCCCTCAAAAAAACCTCCGGATCCGGCTTTCCCCTTGCAACCTCTTCCCCGGAAATGATGGCATGAAAAAAAGCAAGGATTGTAAGGGCGTTCAGGATAAGATGGATGTTTTTCAAGGAGGTTGAAGAGGCAACGGCCTGTTTGTAACCCAGGGCATGCAGGTTTCGAATTAACTTGAATACTCCTGGAAAAGGCTTCACCTTGCCCTGAATTAATTGGCGAAACCGTTCCTCCTTTTCATCCGACCTTGTTCTTAGAAGTCCACGTTTCAATTTCTCCCCGAAGATGTGAACCAAGATATCTTCGTTTCTCATCCCAAAGGTCTTTCTGAAATCCTCATGGGTGAATACTTTTCCCTTGGCAGCGGTAAATTCCCGCCAGGCTTTGAAATGATAAGGGGCCGAGTCGACAATAACCCCATCCAGATCCCAGATGATCCCCTGATTCATTTCTCCAGCCCTTTTCCCCGTACCCTTTTGTCCCATACCTCGATTTGGCTCCAGGATTTATGTATCAGAGAAGTTTATAAAAGGCAAGTTGGTATCCAGGCAAAAGGTTTACCACCAAAGAGAACGGAGTTCTCCAACAAGACAAAACCCTCACGAAATTCTCTTATTGACAAGATCCCGCGGGTTCCTGTATTAAGGGGAATAGTGCTATCTCTTTGGACATTCGGGAAGTCGTCAGCCCGAAATATCGATAAGGGAGAATTCCATGGAAAGAGGAATCAGTCAATCTATGCTCGAACTAGTCCAGGGCGATATTACCGAGATGGAGACCGACGCCATTGTCAACGCAGCAAATGCTCAGCTGATATTGGGTGGTGGTGTAGCAGGGGCGATAAGGAATAAGGGGGGACCTGCTATTCAGGAGGAGTGCAAGCGGATCGGGGGAACCCATGTGGGCGGCGCGGTAATCACCACGGGGGGGAATCTTAAGGCAAAACACGTCATTCATGCCGTCGGCCCTCGCATGGGGGAGGGAGATGAGGACAGAAAATTGAGAGAGGCCACCCTGAACAGCCTTAAGATTGCCGACGAGAATCACCTTGAGAGCATCAGTTTCCCGGCCATCAGCACGGGGATATTCGGATATCCGGTGGAGCGATGTGCGCAGATTATGCTTTCAACAGGCCTCGAATACCTCAAGGGGGAGACTGGGTTGCGCCGAGTGGTCTTCTGTCTGTACGGGGAAGGGAGTTTTTCGACGTTCGCGGATGAGTTGAAAAGACAGACGGGGGAGTAACGGGGATCTTGAGGGAAGGCCAGTCTAAAAAACCCGCTCATGAAGGGGATTGGCATGAGAAAGAAGAGAGAGGAAAAGGTTATCGAGGAGTATATCGAGGAAAAGATCAAGCCGACCTTGAAAAAGGAATACACCAATCTCTCCCACACCTTTTCTCTGCTGAGCAAAGAACCCAACTATGCCTTCCAAACCCTTTTTATCCTTACTTTTATGGCTCCGCTCCTGATGGGGAAAAGGGAGATCTGTAAGAGAAATGTGATCATGCTGAAGGACCTGGTGGATAGGCTGGAGGCCCTGTCCGCGAAAAGCCAAAACACACGAAAAATAATCGATGCTTTTTATGAGGAGTTCAATTCGGTCATCTTAAAGCTGAACAAGATTCACCAGCTCTACGATATTGAGATGGATCTCTCCTTGCTGAAGGAGGTCCCCATCAGGATGCCTTTTGGGAGGGAATAGGGCAGTCGTTTCAGGGGAACCATCGCGTGATATTGGGGAAATTCTCCCTGGATGATTTAAACCGATTGACCGGGCTTTCCCAATCCGGATACCCAAGGGCTACTCCAAGGATTACCTCCTTCGCCTCCGGAATATTGAGCTGATCCTTGATCTCATCCTCGAAGGCTGTGATGATGCCGATGGGACAGGTTCCAAGGCCAAGGGCGTGGGCTGTGAGAACCAAGTGTCCCAGGGTAGCGCCGATACATACCAAACGAGTTTTAGGGAAGGCTCGATCCATACTGATAATGATCGCCGTCGGGGCTCCGTAGAAGTTGAAGCTTCCCTCGTTTATGTAATCCTCAAAGGAAACCCCCAGTTGGTCAACATAGGGCTTCATCTCCTGGAAGAGTTCTTTCCGCCTCCGGACTATCTCCGGAGGGAGAGGCCTCGTAGTTCTCGGACTACAGGAGACCCTTTTTTCGCCGTAGGCCTTCAGAAGACGACGGCAAAGCCTCTGCTTTTCCTTCCCACCAACTACCGCAAATTCCCACGGTTGAAGGTTAATGGCGGAAGGGGCTTTTGTGGCCAGTAGTAAAATTTTTTCTATCATTTCCCTGGGAACTGGATCCGGTTTGAAGGCCCGTATACTCTTCCTTCCCTCGATAGTCTCGAATAACTCCATATTTCCACCTCCGCTTCTTGATCCCGACAGTAATGTATACACTTACACCCGGGTTGGCAACCCTCGCTGGGCTCGGATGGGTCACCCGCATTGGAGCAAAAGGAAAAAGGGAGCAAAACCCTCCTTGACAAAGGCGAGCGTTCTCATTTTAAAATTATAGTATAGTATCAGGGCATCTTCCATCCCAAAGGGGAGTCACTGGTTCAACCGGGGATTCCTCCCGCAATTCTAAATCGAGGGAGTGAGGCATGGTACGGTGTAGGGTGTGGTTCAGGTGTGCTGCTATGCACGATCCGGTCAGTCCGATCGTGGTCAAACCGGCCATCATCGGGTGGGACGCCAAGGAGAGGAGAGTGGACCTCCAGATCGAAAGGGCATTCACCGGTGAAGAATTGGTGAAGAGGATGAAGGGGTGGATTACCGTGGATCCTTCCCACTTGATCGAAGTGATTGGTGCGTATGGGAGGCTCAAGGTATTGGACGATCGGTATTTGGTGGTCGAGCTGGAGCATGAGAAGGCTTATAAGGAGCTTCAGAGAGAGCTCCTTGAGAGGTTCGGCAATGAGGTTGATCTAGAGCCCTACACCTCATAGCAGCAGTCAACGCTGCTTCTCTTTACTCCTTCAATCCCGCTTGGAGATCGCAGCCAGAAGCCCAGTCTATCCTCCTTTGACATGACATTTTTTGCAGGTAGTAGGTCCCGTTTTCTTCCCCTCGGCCTTGAGCTTTCGATGGCATCCCTTATAACAGTTCTTATGGAACGTATCCTTCAGGTCATCATGACAGGATGAGCACTTATTGTACCCACCTTCCATGTCCACGTGATGGCACGCATCGCAATCGAAGCCGTAATCCTCTGTATGTTTCATGTGGGTAAAGGTTACCTTTCCCCACGTGCTTTTCTCCGCATAGTAGACCGTCTCGGGGGGTTCGGTCTCCGGCTCTGCCACCTCTTTCTTGGCAACCTTCTGCTCCTCCTTCGTCACAACTGGGCTCGTCTCGACCTTCCGGGCTATTTCCTTCTCCCGTGGGGCCCCTGGCAACTCCCCTTTGACATGACATCCCCTGCAGGTGGTTGGTCCCGTTTTCTTCGCCTCGGCCTTGAGTTTTCGATGGCATCCCTTAAAACAGTTCTTATGGAACGTATCCTTCAGGTCATCATGACAGGACGAGCATTTGTTGTACCCACCTTCCATGTCCACGTGATGACACGCATCGCAATCGAAGCCGAAATCCTCGCTGTGTTCGGTGTGGGTAAAGGTTACCTTCCCCCACCAACTTTTCTCCGCATAGTAGACCGTATCAGGGGGTTCCGTCTCCGGCTCTGCCACCTCTTGGACGACCTTCTGCTTTTCCGTGCTTACGACAGGGCTCGCCCCAAACTTGCGCATATCTTCCCTCTTCTGCGGGGCCTCCGGCAGACCGATGATGAACGTCAGAGCAATCCCAAATGCGAACATGCAGCAGAGAATCACAACGGTTCTTCTCATTCCCCTTACCTCTCTTGTCATCTTCCCATGGTATCACACGCCTATTGAGGTCATGAGCGCTTCCATATCCGAAGGAAGTTAAATATACCTGAATACGGCTTCGAAGTAAACAAAAAAAGGAGACGGCAATAATCTATACCATTTTCCCCTTTTAACCCCTTTCAACCAAAGCATTGAATGAATTCCTACCTGCCGAACCTCCTCTCCCTCTGTTGATAGCTTCTTATGGCCCTCAAGAAATCGATCTTTCGAAAGGCGGGCCAATTGACATCGCAGAAGTAAAATTCGCTATAGGCGCTCTGCCATAATAAGAACCCGCTCATCCTGATTTCACCGCTTGTCCTTATGATGAGATCGGGGTCGGGGAGATCTAGGGTATATAAATGCCTGCTTATTTCGTCAGGGGTTACCTGGCGTATGATATCCTCCAAGGATTCACCCTTGCTGAATTTTTCCCTTATTAGGTCTTTGAGGGCGTCAGCTATCTCCTCTCGCCCACCATAGCCCACCGCGATATTGAGGGAAAAGTTATCATAATTCCCTGTAGCTTCTTCGGCTTCCCTAATCACCCTTCGGGTTGTTTCAGGGAGAAGCTCCATTTTACCGATGGCCTTGATCTTCATTGCCCTCTTATGGGTAAGGGGATCTTGTGACAGTTGTTGAATCTTACCCTCGATAACCTGCAGTAGTTCCTTCACCTCTTTCTGCGATCTGGACAGATTTTCCGTGGAAAATACCCAAACGGTGATATTGCGAATTTTCAACTCTTCGCACCAAGATAGGACCTCATCGAGTTTGTCAGCACCCTTTCTGTGGCCTTCGGTGATGGTCTTTAATCCCCTTTCAATGGCAAATCTTCGATTCCCATCTAAAATGAGCCCGACGTGACGTGGGGGTTTTTTCCCCTTCACCTCCGAGAGGAGCTTATTTTCGTAAAAGCGGTAGATTAAATCTTTGATAGGCTGCATTTTCCCTCGTACCTATTTTAGCATCTTTTCCTGAAGTGTAAATCTATTTTTTTCCGGAGCCTCCTGGACTTCTAAGGCCCACTCATGGCAACTGAGCGTTCAGGCGCCACTTCGTATCCAAAGTCGTCCTTCTGGCTCAAACAGCGGAAATTCCCCTTCTTTTCCGAATGCCAAGAATGACTACCAAGAACTCACTGTTCGCTCCAGATGACGATGGAACGACCCGTTCCGGAGTGTTAGTTTTCAAGGGGATTTTCCTGATGGATAACGGGGTTCGTCTATAAATTTCAGGAAGCGCCAGGATTTTCATTGTTGCAAATCCTCAATGGTTTCTATTATAATATTTGTTTAATTGGGAGAATCCCTGCGATGAAGCAGGAAACGAGAAACCGAAAGGAGATGGATTTCAAAGATGGAATGGTTGACGACGATTTTAGAGTATTACGATCAAAATAAGATTGCCTTTGCTATCGCCGCCATCACTATCTGCGTGTTGCTCCTGGCTCGATTCAAATCCCTGCTTTTCAGATTGTTTCTCCTCGCATTGGTCCTTTTCGGGACGTACTTTTGGGTGACTACCCTCAGCGCAGAGGTCTCGGAGTTCAAAAATCTCATTATCGAACGGTATTTCCCGACTGAACGTCTGAAATAGGACAGGTAACGGCTGGAGAGATATGAGGCATATTTTTTGGTGGATTTTCCACATTCTTGTCCTCTTAATCTGTACGGGTTTTCTCATCTTGGGGATCAATATGCTCCGAGGAGCCTACGCGATGCAATATCCCGTCAATTTCTTTATTGCCTTTTTCGGTTCATCCATGATGATACTGATCAGCGGGAGTTTAATCGTGGGTTTCATTATCAGGATAATCTACCGCTGGCGAGGCGTTTTCAATAACCATGTGAGCCAGGGATGACTCCACAGGGATTGGGGCATATCAGTGGGCTGGGCTAGATAGATTCACAGAGGGAAGCCCCCAGGGCATGATAGAATAGTATGATTGAATATAAGGTAGCGGAAACCAGCATCGTAACCGACGATCAGCTGGAGGGGATCATTAACGAATGGGTGGGGAGTGGATGGTCATTTGATGGTATTCACTTCGTCATTCGAGAGTCATCAAGGCGGCCATCAATGGCTTTTTTACTGTTTACTAGGGAAAAAGAGGGTAAGCCGCAAGGCTGATATTGATTCTCTTTACGCAATGAGGGAGCTGATATGAAAAGCGCACACTGGATTATATTTCTTTTGATTTTACTTGTGGTGAGTTTTTTTTGGATCTATTCTCTTTATAAGCGCCCGATCAAGAGCCTGAAGGAGGAGACCATCCAGTTGAAGGCGGACATTGAGTCGCTCAAAAAGGCGGGGAAGATAACGGCTGAGAAGATCGGGGAGGAGAAGAAAGCGCTCCAGCGGAAGATTAGTGCTATGATGGCACAGATCAAGAAAAAAGAAGCCAGCCTCAAGAAGCTCAAAAAGGAGACCCAGTTATATCAGGGGAAATTGACCGCCCTCAAAAAAAAGGTTGAGCTGAAAGAGGGAAAAGTGAAAGAACTTACTACCCGCGAAGAGATAAAATCCCAGGTTTTGTCTAACGTAAAAAAACAGGTGGAAGAACTCCACAAGGCAATTCAAGATTTGAGGGAGAAGGGTGAGGCTAAAGGTCAGAAGATAGCTGAGTTGACCCAAACTGTGGAGAAGGACCGGCAGGAAAAGAAGTTGATACAAATGCGTATAGAGAACAGGGACCAGGTGATTCAGGATCTAAAAAAAGAGCTGATTCATTTCGAGAAAGATCTGGCGAAGGCCGAGGCCCAGAATCAGGAGAAAGATCTCATTATCCAAGATTTGAAGCGGCAATTAGGGTTGGCCCAAAAACCCGGAATTCCCCCGCCTTCCGGGGGAAGGTCGAAATAGTGGAGATTCCCTTCCTTGACTTGAATTCCATATATAGCCTATATTGAAAGATGTGAAAACCCGGTCAGTTTGAGGCATTCGATGGCTAAGGGAAAAGTCCTCATTGTTGATGATGAGGAGAGTATCTTGAAATCCCTCAGTGGGGTTCTCGAGGACGAGGGATATCAGACGATTACCGTCAGCAATGGCATTGAGGCCCTGAAGATATCTGGCAGGGAATTTCCGGATGTCACTTTCTTGGACATCTGGATGGCTGATATGGATGGCCTGGAAGTCTTGAGGAGGTTGAAGGCTCAGGACCCCGATGGGGTTATTATCATGATATCCGGACATGGGACGATTGCCTCAGCGGTGAAAGCGGTGAAATCGGGGGCTTTCGATTTTATCGAAAAGCCGCTCAACATGAATGAAATTCTCCTCTCATTGGAAAAGGCAATGGAACATCGGAACTTTCTCTTGGAACACCACCGGCTTCGCGAAATCGTCCGGAAAAAAGATCGCGAGACACAGCCTTACCTTTTTCCTGCAATGGAGGTAGCTAAGACAGAGGCCCACATCCTTCCACCAAAAAAAGCCGCGGAAATTTCTTCTCCTCCCGTTGGTTCGCGGAGCTTTCCGCAAGGGAGAGGAGTCCGTCAAAGAACCTTGAAACAGAGTATGATACTCTATGGGACCGGCCTCCATTCAGGCCTGAAAACAGGTCTTATGCTCCTGCCCCTTCCTTCCCATAGCGGGGTCCTTTTCGGCAACATTTATGATGAACAAACGGTCCCGGGAAAATTGATGTATGTGGAGGGGACGGATCACGCAACCTCTCTGCGAAAGGGGCGGATCACGGCCAAGACCATAGAGCATTTCATGGCCGTACTCCATGCCTACGGTATCAATAATCTCTTGGTGAAGATGAATGAAGAGATCCCCATTATGGATGGTTCGGCATTGGATTTCTGCAAGATCATTGAGGAAGCCGGAATTGAGGAGCAAGACGAGGTATCAGGGGAATTGGTCATCGACCGTCAATATACGGTAGGGGAGATTGATCCAGATAAGAAGTATATTTCTATCGAACCCTCGGACTATTTTGGGGTACGGTATCTGCTCAATTCTCCACCCCCCATCGGACGGCAGGAATATACCTTCATCATGGGGGATGAGGGGGCCTTCAAGGAGGAGATCGCCCCTGCCCGGACCTTTGGTTTCATCAAGGATATCAAATCGTTGGCTAAGATGGGCTTGGTAGAAGGGGGAAGATTGCACAACGTTATCCTCCTGGATGAGGGGAGAGTTATGAACACTACCCTCAGGTTTCCCGACGAGTTCGTGCGGCATAAGATCCTGGATATCATTGGTGATTTTTACCTCTTTAATCAGCCTATTAAGGGCTGGATTACTGCCAACATGACAGGCCATAGCGACAATATTGCGCTGCTCAGGGAGATTCAGAAGGACTTTGGGTAACGAGTCGAGGAAGACCGGGAGATTGTGGGGCCCAAAAGGGACCTTATGGCATGAGTGTAGCGGAAAACGGCCTAATTATCGGTATCGGATAACCGAAAGGGTGTATCCAATTCCCCTAACGGCTTTAGGAAGGTAAATTTGACGGGATCGACGACCAACTTCCTCCCTGTCAGACTGAGGTTTCCAGTGGGGATTGTAAAGGGTAGGAAGACAACGAAAATTGTCGACCCGACGACGATGGAACATAAGGCAACTGGTCTCACAAAGAGAAGATCCGCCGCAACTTCATCCGGCGAGGGCTCCGATTGTTCCGTGGCCCAAAGGGGCGTCGCCGATATGGATACCAGGAGCGTTATCCCGGCCAAAACACAAACTAATTTCTTCATGAATATCATCGTTTTCCCCCATTAAAATTCCCGCCTTACCCTTCATTATTAGCAGAAAATTGCCTGCTTTTCAACTTTTTTCGCAGTTTTCTTTCGAGTCTCTCCCTTACGGGGAACGATGCCATAATGGGAGGGAAGATTTAGCCGGGTTTACAGGTGGTGCAAGATGTTGCGCTACATCCTGTGCAGCTGGAATCCGACGAGGATTTAAACCTCCCTTCAACGGAAAATCCGCATACCGACATCATTTTCTTCACCCCGCTCGTGTGGCATTGGGGGCATTCTATGGATTCGTTTCCCCTAAGCACGAGCTTTTCAAAGCAATTGCCACATTTCTGGCATTCATATTCGTATATTGGCATGGTCGTTCCCTATTTCCCATGGGAGGCATGGGTTCGCATTTTCCTCAGCTCTTTGGCTATCTCATCGGCCCTTTGGGCCCTTCGCCAATCCTGTTCGACCTGATATTCCCTTCCCATTTTGCGACAGATCTCCTCGGCTTTTTTCAAATGCTTTCCCTTTCCCCTTATATGGTTCTTAAATTGGAAAAGTCCCTCGAACTTTTGCAGAGCTTTTTGGTAATCGTTGGCGTAGTATGAACTGGCTCCACTCGCAAATTGGCAGATGAATTTTAGCATTGTATTTTCCGGATGCCTGCGCAATGCTTTCTTAAAAACGGGGTATGCCATATCGAAATACTGGCTTTCCAGATAACTGTTCCCAGCAGCCCAATAGGCCTGGTCAATCCCCCCCTTGAACATGGAAGCAAAGATTTTCTCAAGGCCTCTCCTTCCATAAACCTTCTGAAGCAAGGCCCTGTTCTCCAAAAGAAACCTGGTCAATACCTGGTTTTTGGAATATTCTCCGAGCAATTCCCCCAGTTGTTCCCTTACGTCGCTGAACAGTTCTTTCAGATCCTCCATGCCCTCCTTTAAGCCTTGTTCGGCCCGCAATATGATTTTCCTAAAACGATCGAATTCACTCTCCGGAAGGGGTTTACCGAGCCTTTCTTCGAGCTCTTGATATCTGGGGCCGTAAACCTCCAATTGGTAAAGATTTTCCTTGAGTTTCGTGGCTTCATGGAAAATGGAGCCGACTGTCAGGTCAAAAAGTTTCTCCTTCTCATTGCATGGTTCACCCTCATGATATCGAAAACGAGAGTGGCACCTCTCCTTCAAGTTAAAGAGGGGGCTGGATCCTGTGACATCGACCAATTCCTCCAATTTGGAGAACTTCAGATTTCCCTGATGGTATCCTGTCACCATATCGGCAAAAATGAGCGCAAATTTCAGAAACCCCTTTACGATCTCCACGATTCCCAAGTCTTTCATTCTCGAAGCCACGCCCGAAAATTCCTTCTCTGATGGTGCGGTTCCAAAAGCAATTAGTTTTATTATAATTGCTGCATCTCCCGTTGTCAATGAAGGGGGGGAAGCAGACACCCCCTAAAGGGCCCAGGTAACCGTATCCATTGATAAGGAGAATGCGTCCCAAAAGGGGTTGACGGGGAAAGCAGAAAAATTATATATAATAGGTGTTCGGCTATAGATCGACCTATCTCCATCAGAGGAGGGAGAAAATATGGCGATTAGGGTAGGGATAAACGGTTTTGGAAGAATCGGAAGGAATGTCTTGAGGGCGTCCCTCGATAAAAAGGAGTTGGAATTTGTCGCGGTCAACGATCTCACTGATGCAAGGACCCTTGCTCATCTCCTGAAATACGACTCCGTTCATGGAAGGTTCGACACCGAGGTTGAGGCAGGGGAGCATTTTATCACCGTCAACGGGAATAGAATCGGAATCACGGCCATCCGGGATCCAGGCCAACTACCCTGGAAAGAGCTTGGGGTACAGGTCGTTGTGGAAAGTACCGGACGATTCCGAGATAGGGCAAGCGCATCCAAGCACTTGGAGGCAGGGGCGAAAAGGGTTGTCATTTCTGCCCCGGCCAAGGATCCAGATGTTACTTTAGTCTTGGGGGTAAACGAAGGCGATTATGAACCGGGAAAACATCAGATTCTCTCCATGGGGTCTTGCACGACCAATTGCTTGGCACCCATTGCCAAAATCCTTTCCGACGAATTCGGCATAGAATATGGCCTGATGACGACAATCCACGCATACACCAATGACCAGGTGATCCTAGATTTCCCGCATTCGGATCTCAGGCGAGCCCGTGCAGCGGCCATGTCCATGATCCCAACCACCACGGGAGCCGCAACAGCCTTATCCTTCGTTATCCCAAAATTGAGGGGGAAAATGGATGGTATGGCCATTCGTGTCCCGACAGCAAATGTCTCCGTCGTCGATTTGGTTGCCTGGTTAAAGAAGGAGACAGCCGTTGATGAGTTGAATGCAACCTTTCAACGATATGCCCGAGGAGAGATGAAGGGAATATTAAACTATTCCGAAGAACCCCTCGTTTCAATCGACTATAACGGGGATCCCCATTCCTCAACGGTGGATGGACTTTCCACCAAGGTCACCGGCGGAAAGATGGTTAAGGTAATTTCTTGGTATGATAATGAGTGGGGTTTCTCTAAAAGAGTTGGAGAATTACTTGTTTTTATCTCGAAATAGCATGAGGGTTTTGAGTGGTCTTGAGAACCATTGAACGAATCCCGTTAGAAGGCAAGCGGGTGTTCATACGCGTCGATTTCAACGTCCCCATGGATGAATACGGCACCATAACCGATACGACCCGGATAGAAAATGCCGCTCCAACGATTACCTATGCAGCGCAACGGGGGGCAAAAGTCATTATTGCCTCACATCTGGGGAGACCCAAGGGGAAGGTCGATCAAAGATACAGCCTTTCGCCTGTGGCGAGGCAGTTGACGGGGATTCTGGGAAAACCTGTTGCAATGGCGGAGAATTGCATCGGGCCAAAGGTGGCTGAAAAGATTGACGGAATGAAGGAAGGTGATATCTTACTTTTGGAGAACCTTCGATTTCATCCAGGAGAAGAGGCCAACGATGCATCTTTCTCGATGGAGCTTGCATCCATGGTCGACGTATATATCAATGATGCCTTCGGGGCGGCCCATCGGGCCCATGCATCTACCGAGGGGATTACAAGGTATATGGATGCCGTAGGGGTTGGTTTTCTGATGAAGAGGGAGATCGACTCTCTCGAAAGGTTTACTGCAAACCCGGAGCGGCCTTCCATAATGATATTGGGGGGAGCTAAGGTTTCCGACAAAATCGGGATCATCGGTCACTTGCTGAATGAGGTAAATACCTTACTCATAGGGGGAGGAATGGCTTATACGTTTCTGGTGGCTGAAGGGGTCGAGGTGGGAAAATCCATGGTCGAGGCAGATCAGGTAGATCAGGCCCTGAGGACCGTCTCAGAGGCAAATCGGAAAGGGGTAAAGTTTCTCCTTCCCATTGATCATGTCGTGGGGGATCGTTTTGACCCCAAGGCCACGAAAAAAATCGTTCCCAATGGAGGGATACCCTCGGAATGGGTGGCGATGGATATCGGTCCGAAGACGGCAAGGATATTTTCGGATGAGATCAAGGAGGCCAAGACCATCGTGTGGAACGGTCCCATGGGGGTCTTCGAGATGGAGGCCTTTGCCAAAGGAACCATTTCCATTGCAAAGGCAATCGTTCAATCGAAAGCCTTTAGCATTGTGGGGGGCGGGGATACGGTTGCAGCGGTCAAGATGGCAGGAGTGGCCGATAACATTTCCCACATTTCCACGGGGGGAGGAGCCATTTTGGAATTCCTGGAGGGGAAGAGTCTCCCGGGAATTGAGGCACTCAGACGGATAGCGGAAGACCGTTAGAGATGAGGATGGGATATGCGTAGACCAATTATAGCGGGCAACTGGAAGATGAACAAGACTGTTTCCGAGGCCATCGATTTCGTCCGCCAATTAAAAGCCTTGGTGGCCGATGTAAGGAACATTGATATCGTTGTTGCTCCAACCTTTACGGCATTGCGGGCGGTATCTCGGGAGATTGAGGGAGGCAATATCGAGCTGGCTGCTCAGAATGTTTTTTGGGAGTCGAGGGGTGCCTATACCGGGGAAATATCCCCCAGCATGTTGAAGGATGTTGGATGTCGATACGTGATCATTGGACACTCCGAACGGAGACAGTACTTCGGTGAGACCAATGAATCGGTACATAAAAAGATTAAAGCATCCCTGGCCATGGGTTTATATCCCATCGTATGTGTAGGGGAGGCCCTTGAGGAAAGAGAGGCTGGGAAAACCTTTGATGTGGTCAAAATCCAAGTTACTCAATGTCTGGAAGGATTTTCCCGGGAAGAGATGGAAAAGATAACCATTGCATACGAGCCCATTTGGGCCATTGGAACGGGGAAGACAGCTACCCTCCAACAGGCCGAAGAGGTTCATGCATTCATTCGGGAACAAATGGGACAAATGACCCATCGGCAAATATCCGAAAGGGTGAGAATTCAATATGGGGGGAGCGTGAATCCGGATAATATCTCCGATCTCATGCTTCAACCGAACATCGACGGGGCCCTGGTAGGAGGGGCGAGCCTAAAGGCGGATGCCTTTTCGAGAATTGTCAAGTTCAAGGGATCGTGATAAAATAATACTACTATTACTCTATTGAGGTTCTCAAAATGATTAACGGACTTTCCCTCTTACATATCTTTGTTTGTGTAGCCCTGATTCTCATCGTGCTTCTTCAGGCCGGAAAGGGGGCGTCTGTGGGTGCTGCCTTCGGCGGGGCCAGTCAAACCATCTTTGGCAGTCCAGGCGCAGCGGGCTTTTTAACCAAAATTACCACAGTGGCTGCAATACTCTTCATGATGACCTCCATCTTTCTCACCATGTTCTCGGCTCAAAGGCCATCTGCGGTTTTGGAAGAAACCAGGACAGAGGTGACGGAAACCCTCCCGTCGAAAGAAGCCCTGCCAACTCCTGGAGCGGAGGAACGGAGGCCGGAAGCCCAATTGCCGTCCGAGAAACCGGGGCAGAAATAACGTAGGGCATATGGGAAATAGTCGGAGAAATGAGATCTTTGAAAAAAGTTGCTCTTCGCTGCTGAAAGATTGCGGTGTTGCAGTGGTGCAGTCATGCGGTTAGGGCGGTGAACATTTTGATTGAACTAGGTGTTATATTCGTGTTCAGAGGATCCTTTTCCAGTGTTTCAGAGATCTCGGAGTGGAGATTTGACATCCCGTATGGAGGAAATGAGAATATATTCGCGAGAATGCCGAAGTGGTGGAATTTGGTAGACACGCCATCTTGAGGGGGTGGTGGGGAATACCCGTGCGGGTTCGAGTCCCGCCTTCGGCACCAAATTAAATAAAATGGCTGTAATCTCAATATGTTACAGCCATTTATTTTTTGCAATGGTGTTGAGTGTGGCTCCTGGGATACGAATTCATTCAAAACCCCGAGATTGGGTCGGCAGGTTCTTAGAAGTACTATTTGATTCCCACGCTTGATACCTTTTAGAGGCCTGCTAAACCTGTTTTATTCTGCAAAACATATTTAGTTTTCTTTTGACAAGATTCTCCAAATTTGATAAAAGAATTTTATTCTCCGACAAAGCCAAACCATCTGTGAGTTGGGTAGGGCCGTTCGTGAGTTATCAAATTAGGCAATAAGGAGGAGAAACCCATGGATCACAAGGAGCTCGGGCTTGCGGTGGTGGGTTCGGGTCGTATCGGGACACTGCGCGCGAGCATGGCAGCAGCTCAC
>JAQYWG010000119.1 GCA_030145085.1 Thermodesulfobacteriota bacterium | reverse complement strand
TTCCTTGAAGGGACAGATGGCCCAACTCCTTCCAGACAGGCCTAATTCCCGGAAGCCCGTCCGTCTGTATCCCTTTGTCCAGCAGATGCTGGAGGAAGTGAGGCAGAACGCCAGCCATCGGGACGTCCGCCTTTTTGTGGAAGGGCAGAAGGATCTTTTTGCATTTATAGATCAAGGGATCCTGAAAGAAGTCCTGGAGGGCCTCTTGAAGAACGGCATCGAGAACACGCCCGATGAGGGGAGGATACGGATTTTACTTGAACAGAGGGACCAGCAGGTCCTCCTCCAGGTTCAAGACTCGGGCGTCGGGATCACTGACGAGAATCAAAGGCATATATTCGAGGGCCTCTTCCCTACCCAGGAGACTGAGCTATATTCCTCCAGGAGACCCTATGACTTCAATGCAGGGGGCAAGGGGCTAGACCTGTTGCGGATGAAGGTCTATGGCCAGCGCTTTGGCTTTGATCTCTTGGTGGAGAGTCAACGATGCATCCATCTCCCCACGGATCGGGCTCTTTGTTCGGGGAGAATCTCAGCATGCCCCAACTGTCAAGGACACGAGAGTTGCTCGGCCTCCGGAGGAAGCACCTTTTGTGTGTGCTTTCCGGTTTCAGGAGAAAAACGTTCCGGAGAGAATTGATCTTGTATAACACTTCTCGATAAGAAAAGGTGGCAATTATACTCTTCTTTGGCACAAGGTGGGAAGGACATGAATGAGAAGGAGGGTTTGATCGATCTCCTGATCCACGACCTCAGGGGACCTTTGTCCGTAGTCTCAACCTCTATCACCAACCTTCTCAATAAAGAGGATCGGTACGGCTCCCTTACTGGTCGGCAACGACGCACCCTCGAGCGCATCTGGAGGAATACCCGCAAAGCCCAGATGCTTCTCAAGGAAATGGTGGAGATTTCTCGCTCCGAGGATGGTCTGTTCAAAAAGGAACACTTCCTGATCGGGAGGGTCCTCCGGGAATCCCTCCTGGAGGTATTGGAGATTGCCGGTTCCCCTGCAGCGGAGAAGATTCGGGGCATCAGGGATAGGGAAGAGTTTCGGTCCATTCTCGAAGCCCACGGGATCTTCATTGATATCAAGGAAAAATATCACAAGTCTCCCTTCTTTCACGATCGACAGAAGGTTCAACAGATCCTGCGGAACCTTCTAAGCAATGCCCTGAAGTATCGCCAGAGACGCGTGGATGTGTCTATTAGCGGTGAGATGGATCTGCTCGTCTTGGTCGAGGACGACGGGCGAGGAATTCCCCAGGAAAAGCGCGAGGCCATTTTCGATCGATTTGTTCGCCTGAAAGACATAAGATACGCCGATGTACCGGGGCTCGGACTCGGCCTCACGGGCGCCAAAACCCTGGTGGAGGCGATGGGGGGCGAAATCACCCTGGTGAGTCGACAGGGGTTCGGGACGAGTTTCAGGGTCCGGATACCTCCCCTCCAATCCCGCTGACAAAGGGAGGATAACATGAAGGAATCCATCCTTAGCAACAAGCGGATCTTGGCTGTCGACGACGAGCCGGATGTCCTGATGGTCCTGGAGGAAGAAATTCTAGATGCCTGTCCAAACTGTCAATTCGACAAGGCTACCACCTTTGAGGAAGCGGCCCAGTTACTGGCATCCTGGACTTATGATCTGGTCATCCTGGACATCATGGGTGTTCGAGGCTTTGAGCTCCTGGAAGAGGCGGTAACCCGCAACTTTCCGGTTGTGATGCTCACGGCCCATGCCCTGAACCCCGAAGCCTTGAAGCGTTCCATAGAACTGGGGGCCCGGGCCTACCTCCCCAAAGAGAAACTGGGAAAGATTGTCCCCTTCCTTGAAGACGTGTTGACCCAAAAGAACTTACCCGGGTGGAAGCGTCTCTTCGAGAAGCTGGGGGAGTTCTTCAACGCGCGTTTCGGGCCCGACTGGCAGAAGGCTGAGGCGGGATTTTGGCAGGAGTTCAACGAGAAGGTGGGTGCGGAAAAGTGGGTCATCATGCGCTAATCCAATCCGGCCCACCGGGAGATGGGGTCTTCCGGCCCTACGCACCTTCTCCAGGGTGTAACGGGTAGTCCCCATCCTGAACCTCTTTGCGTGGAGGAGCTGCAACATTAGGTCAAGATGTGTATAATAGGGGAGCCATACAACCTTGTTTCTGAAATAACTCACGATGGGCCCTTTATCTCTGGAAACATGATAGTTATCTTGGGGTTTTTCCTTTCCGAGGTCGGATAGTTGGAAAAGAACCTTGTTATCTATTCGTAAGTCTTTTCGTTTCTCCTACAAACTCATCACCATAGAAACACGTCCCGTTCACGCCTTCTCCCATAGTATCTCGATCTCATGAGGATTGCTCCTTTCTGCGAAGACCTCCATGATACCTCATTCGTGACCACTCATACTCCCACGCCCCTTTTGCCATCTGCGCTCACACCGGTCAAACCCATTCCCAGAAATTAGTACTATGTCCCCGGAATTATTGATTTGAATACAGTCAGGGGGGTCGCCAGAGTTCCACTTTGTGTTTCGCCTTCCCTCGGTCACCGAGATTCCATACGTTCTTAGAAAGGCCTGAAACCACCTGGTATTGAAAAATGGGGTTTGGTTTGCTATATAATGGGTTGATTCCTGCCAAGAATCAGTAAACCATACAATCCGTTTTTTCTGGAGGCCTGCAACATGGACAAAAGAGAGCTGAATTTGGTCGTCGAGTCAATAACGGGGAGACAAGAGCTGGTATTTCCCATGCGGCGGCTCATCTGCGCGGGGTGGGTCGGGAGGAACAAGAAGGCTTTACAAATCCATATCGATGAGTTGGGCCAGCATGGAGTCCCCCCGCCCACCAGAACGCCGATTTACCTGAATTTTTCTCCCTATCTGGCAACCACCTCGGATGCCATCGACGTGATAAGCGGGGAGTCTTCGGGGGAGGTGGAGTACGTCATTCTCAAAGAAGGAGATCGCACATACATCGGGGTTGGTAGCGACCAAACCGATCGTGGATTCGAGAAATTCTCAATTCCTGCCTCAAAGCAGATGTACGCGAAGATAATGGCGCCTGTGGTTTGGCCTTATCAAGAGATTAAGGAGCATTGGGACCAGATCGTTATTCGCTCCTGGACAACCGGTGAGGGCAAGCGGATGCTATACCAGGAGGATGCCCTGGCAAGCATCATGGATGCGGAGGCCCTGCTGGAGCAGTTGCCGAAGGATGAGGGTCTCCCTATCGATGGATTGGTGCTGTTTTCTGGAACGATAACGCTCAAAGGAGGCCTGGTTTACGGCGAAAGATTCGATTTTGAGATGGAAGACCCCGTGCTGGATCGCAAAATTACCCATGGGTATCACGTTAGGGTTCTCCCGCAGCATCTATAGGTGATGAATAGCATTCAGGAGGCGCTGTGGTACGTTTTGGCATTCATGAGAATGGTTATCCTGGGAGATCAATGCTCGTCATTTAGACTAGACAATCATTTTTTGAACCTCTCCGGGGCACACAGATTATCATTTGCCGGATGTAAGCTGGCCATTCCAGAAGAGGTCGAGTATACTGCAATACCTGGAACCAGAGAAGGACGTGGCGGCCCTTTTTTTCCAAGAATGATGTCCGGGAGGCAATTCCACAGCCGGTTGTCATGGAACTTCGTAGGGACTGTGGGACGACTCTCAAGGCTACCAAGGTAGTTCAATTTCTTATTTCAAAAGGAGACCGTTAATATGAAATCTGAAGAACGGGAAACACGTTCCCCCAAATTCACCCTCCGGGTCACGGGCCTCGCTATTCCGAATGGAAGAAAAGCAGAGTTTGAGAAATCAGTGGAGAACATGGCGGATATGGCTGATTCGTTGGGCTTAATGGACCCGCTCGATGAGGGACTCTCCGTAATCTTTGACCCAAGGATGTGAGCTGTTTATCCGCTGTGCGCAACGTCGAGAGCGATCAACCATCTATTCCATCAACGATGCTCTACAATCCAGGAGGAAAAGATCATGGCAAAACTAGAGCTGAGAACGGCCAGTATCACCATCGTTTCGGAACTCATCAGGAAAAAGGAGATCTCTCCTGTCGAGGTGATCGATGCCTTTCTCCAACGCATCGGAGCCGTTCAGAAGAGGATCAATGCCTTCATCACGGTATTGGATGGGGAAGCCCGGGAGGCAGCCAAACGAGCCGAGGAAGAGATTGCGAAAGGGCATTACCGGGGTCCGCTTCACGGTATCCCTTTCGCGGCCAAGGACCTTTTCTTTACAGGAGGAGTGAAGACCACGTGTGGCTCGCGGATACTGGCTGACTTTGTCCCCGAGGAAAATGGAACGGTAATTTCCCGGCTGATCGAAGCTGGCGCGATTCTCGTTGGAAAAACCAACATGCATGAATTTGCATTCGGGACTACAAACCTCAACAACCACTACGGGCATGCGAGAAACCCGTGGAATTCCGAACATATGACCGGCGGCTCCAGCGGTGGATCAGCGGCTGCATTAGCCAGTTCGTGCGCGCTTCTGACCCTGGGTACCGACACGGGAGGCTCAATCCGCATCCCCTCGGCACTTTGCGGCACCGTGGGGATCAAGCCCACGTACGGCCGCGTGAGCAAGTTCGGCGTCTACCCACTGTGCTGGTCGTTAGACCATCCAGGCCCCATGACCCGCACCGTAGCTGATGCAGCAATTGCATTGAGGTTCATGGCCGGCCATGATCCAAAGGACCCTTGTTCCAAAGAAGTGCCCGTGGCGGATTATTACTCCGGCTTAACCGGGGACATCAAGGGCGTCCGAATTGGAGTGCCCGATACATTTTATTTTGAGCAGATTGACCCGGAAGTGGAAGCCGGGGCGAGAAAGGCTATCGATGGGTTGAAAGACCTCGGTGCAGACGTTAGACCTCTGCATATCCCGGATTTGGACGAAGCGGCAGCAGCGACCCTCCTGATTCTCTCTTCAGAAGCCGCCTCCTGCCTAGAAAAGTTTCATCGCACCCGGCCCAACGATATCGGAGACGATGTAAGGGCCAGGCTTGACCTCGGGGCTTTACAGCTTGCTACCTATTATGTAAAGGCGCAGCGAGTCAGGCGTATTGCGCAGGAAAACTTCTCCCGGGTTCTCAAGGAGGTGGATGTGTTGGTGACCCCAGGGGTGAGTATCACCGCGCCTCGGCTTGAGGAATCCACTGCCCGGCTCGACGACGATGACGTACCCGTAGGTGTGGCGCTAACCCGTTGCACCCGGATCTATAATCTCGTCGGGTTGCCCTCGGTTTCGGTGCCCGTGGGATTGTCCCGGGCAGGCCTTCCCATTGGCATACAAATCGCGGGCAGGCCATTTGATGAGGAACTGGTCCTGCGTGTGGCCGACGCTTACGAGCGCCACATTTATCAACCGAGCGAGTGGCCTGCCTTGGACTGAAGGGATTGTTTTGGGGAAACCACCTTTCATATTTCTCGGGACATAGTACATATTTCCATGTCGCCCAACCGGAAGTGCCGGTAATTGCCTGCCTGTACGTCTTCCCCCTTCTTTCGCAGAAATTCCATTGGATCAAGTATTTAAACACCTTTTACGAGGCCCTCTTTTCTCCGAAGACCTCGAGGAGACCCCACATGTACCCACTCATACTCCCCCGCGCCTTTAACCATCTCCGCTCCCATCAGGCTAAGATCCATTCTCACATCAAAAAAATGAGTATTATGCCCGCAGGATTATACAATGAATACCATAGAATCCGTTAAAAGATAGCTTTGGTAAACCATTTTATTGCAAAGACGTCTAAATATATAAAACTCTGGGAGAGGAGAGAGGAAAATGAAGAGAAGAGGAAAATTGTCTTGGCTGACGATTATCTGGCTCCTCGTGATGATTCCTATGACTTCACCACAAGCACAACCGAGATCGGAGGATCGAGATGAAGAGGAAACAATCCTCGTTGGGCGCATATCGCACGTTGAGGGAGAGGTATCGAGATATGTTCCTGATGAAAAAGACTGGGTTGCCACAGTTAAGGACACTCCATTTGGCATAAATGATGCCTTGTATTCCGATAAAGGCGGAAGAGCGGAAATTATCATGCCAAACAGCACATGGGCAAGGATTGATGGCGATACACAGATCCAGCTCATTGAACTGAGAGGCGATGTAACCGAGATTGATGTAGCTTCAGGCGTAGCTCGATTCTACAACAAAGGCTTTGATGCGGTGATTAAAGCCAGAACACCTTTTGGTTATGTGACGGGACCAGCGGAAACCACATTTGATTTGTCCGTGGGCGATGATTCCGCAGAAGTGGTAGCTCTGAAGGGGACGGTGTATTTCGTTCACAACAGCGCCAACACAAAATTTGAAGTGATCGCAGGCTCATCATCCATCCTTGCAGACAGCCGGAAGGTGACCGCTGGAGAGGCTCGAACGAACCCTTACTGGCATGCATGGAACAGTAAGAGAGACAATCTGTGGGCAAAAAGGATGCGGGTAAGAGGAAAATCAGTAAAATACCTGCCTCCAAGGCTCCATCATGAAGCTTACGTTCTGGACGAGCATGGTAGATGGGATAGAGTTTATTACGATGGAGCCTACCGCTATTTCTGGCGTCCCGTTTATGTCAGCGCTGGATGGGCGCCATTTACCGTGGGAAGATGGACGGTATGGTACGGGGATCATACCTGGATTCCTCATGAGCCATTTGGGTACATAACTCACCACTATGGAGCCTGGATATTCGCAGGAGGTTTTTGGTATTGGGCTCCACCAGTGCCCTTCGTCAGGGTTCGCGTAGGCCCTCCGCTCCTTCCTATCCCATTTTTCTGGTATCCGGGAAGAGTAGCCTGGATACACTTCGGCGTGCGTGTCGGTTGGGTGCCCCTAGCTCCCCATGAGCACTATTACTGTCACCGCCGCTGGGGACCGCACACAGTCGTTGTTAAGAACGTCAATATAACTAAGATAAATATCAACATAAGGAGATATAGACACTTAAGGCGAGCCGTGATAATCCACCGGAACAACTTTTACAGGGTCAATAACTATGGAAACGTCAGGATCAGGCATATAAGGAGTAATACCATCACCAAAAATTACCGTGTAGCACCTGCCGTTGATAACAGGATTATAAAGAATTACAAAAATATTGGAGAAAAGTACAATTTCACCAACGTTAATGTGACACGGAAACCGCCTCGGACGGCCGTTAACAGAATTAAGCGTAACCAAATAGTTGCAAAGCGAAGGGGAAACGTTAAAGCCAAAGCGATTCGGCAAAATGTAAGAAATATGCAGGAGGGCAGAGTTGAAGGGGGAGCCCGGATAAGACCGTCAAAAGTCAAAGAAAGGGTGGTTCCCGTGAATCGGGTAAATAGGCCGGTGTCGCAGGGAAAATTCGAGGAGAAAAAACTCAAGACCAAGCCAAGATCACGAACAGAAGATCAAGGGCAAGGCAGGGAGAAGGTACGAAGGGGGCAGCGGAGAAAGCCGCCTCGACCAGTGCGACGGCAAGAGGTTCAACGGGGAGATCAAAGGCAAGGGAGAAGAAAAGTACAAAAGGTACAGCGGACAAAGCCGCCCCGGGTTGTAAAAAGGCAAGAGGATCAACGAGGAGATCAAAGGAAAGCTAGAAACAAAGTACAAGGGGGGCAGCGGAGAATAACACCACCAAGGCCTGAGCAACAAGTCCTAGAGGGACAGAAACGAAGAGAGACGACGCAAGATCGACAACTGCAGCAGTGGCAACAAGGACGCCAGAAAAACAGAAGCAATAGGGGAAGAGAGGGAAGAATTGGAAGAGGTTTTTCGCGGCCGGATTCGCCAGCCCCTGGAGGAACCGCCCGTTCACGATCCCGACTTGGTCCCGGCAAGGATAGGCTCGGGGGAAGAAACCTTAAGAGATTTTAGAATCAACTTTTCATGTAACCATGGGGCTTCAGGTTGGGTCTCAGCGGCTTGCGCTCACTGGTCTGGCATTGTACAGCACCTGCTTTTCATGGTATAAATACCGCCGGGGGATCGGGTATCTCCTAAGGTATATGGTATCTTGCCCGTGCACCGCAAGAAACCCGAAAAAGGATCCCTCCAATACCAAGAGGCGGCGGGGCCACCTATGGCGACCGTGGCCAGGAATAGACGCGCTGGTTTGAGGGTACCCCGGTGTTTTCTAAATCACCGAAGCTCATTCATCGAGACGATCCGGGAAGTGAACTCGAAGGGAAAGGCCCCCCCATTTCCCTGAAAGACGAAGAATTGGCAGCTCGCGTCCGGGAAAACGATCAAAGGGCCACAGAGGAGTTTGTAAGTCGCTACCAGCAGAAGGCGTACGCAATCGCTTATCACATGTGCTCTGGAGACAGGGAAGAAGCGCAAGA
>JAQYWG010000118.1 GCA_030145085.1 Thermodesulfobacteriota bacterium | reverse complement strand
GAATAAACTGAGGCAACAGCGTAGATAACCCGGAAAATGATCCAAAGTCTATCTATCGAACAAAGGATGAGTAACAGGCGCGTAGACTATTGGGGACAACGAAGAGCTGCCATGACAGGTATTATCCAGAGATGATCGAGGCATTGGGGGCGTGTAAATCTGACAAGTTAGCAAGTTGCCGGGCTATCAACCGTGGTTGGTAATCATTTCATATGAAATGCTTAAAAATGAATTCTTGCATAAAAAGGTGATCGAAAAGTATTGATTTGCGTTTCTATACGTATAAGCTGGAGTAAGGCTAACGTGCTTTCTTAGGGGAAATCTTGCATTTCCTTAGCCGGTCTGTTTACCCTGTCCGCTCCAATCATCGAAAGCCACCGGCGCCATACTTTCGTGCCAGTCTCACTTCACAATCCAGACAACAAACAATAGCCTCATCAAACTCTTCTGTGTATTTATTAGAGTCATATCCCAGTATTCTCCATCCCGGGGGGAGGCCTTGTTTTTTCCAATCGATTTTCTTGCTACACCAATCACATTTATAAATCATTTCAAAACCCTTACTTATTTCATGGTCTATTCAATCATTTACTTTACCATAAAAAAGGAAAAATGTAGAAAAGTCAACAAAAATGTATATCTTGCCTTCGCGTGCAAGATGAAACCTTGCATGAGAAGGAGATTTTCAGATTCCTGCGCTGCCGTATCGTCTCGATCACCTTAAACCCTCGGCATCCTCGACCCGTGGCATCTATTGAAGCTCCCTTCAGGTGTGTGCCTCCTTCGAGAGAGCGCGAGGCAGCATGAGAACCGAGGTGAAGATGCACGCCGCCGCCGCTGAGAGCACGGTGAACAGGCTGTCAAATCCCCAGCGGGCGTGAATCCATGCGATGAGGGGTACCGAGGAGGCCGCGACCGACAAAGTCACGATGTAGCGGAAGGCGTAGACGCGGCTTCGCCACTCGCTTCGCGTGATGCGGCCGATCAACACGTCGTTGATGGGAATTTGACCGAAAACCACGAGCATGAAGGCCATGGAGACGACGAGCGCGCTCCAGCCCTTGAGCCCAAGCATCACTGCGAAGAAAGTGGCCTGGAGAGCGGCCACGAGCGCAAACACTGATCTGATGGAATAGCGGTCCACCAGATATCCAACGATGAGCTGGCCAAAGGCGGCGATGGCGAACACAACGAAGGCGTACCATCCGACGAGGGTCGCCGACACAGCCAGCTCGGCAAGGCGCTCGTCGAAGACCTTGGGGAGCGCGAAGGTTGTGCTCTGGAAGACAAGCCCTCCGACCGCAGTGGAGAAGAAGATGATAACGAACACGCGGCCGAGCAGGCGCCTGTCCATCGCTAGCGTATCCGAGGCCCTCTTGGCCGCGACACCGCCTTGGACCTCAGCGGCACCTGTACCCCGGCCCGCGTACAGGAGCCCAGCGTAAGCTATCCCCGTTGCGATTGACACGACCCCGGGCCAGACGAAGGCGGAACGCCAGCCCACACGATCGATGAGAAACCCCGCGATGAGCGCCGCGCAGGCCACCCCCATGTTGCCGAAAATCCCGTTTATGGCAAGCGGCACACCCGTATTCTCTCGTCCCTGCACGACGAGCGCGAGACCGACCGGGTGGTAGATGGCCGCGGAAAGCCCGATGGCGAAGAGGCCAATAGCGATCTGGAGCGGCGTTTTCGCGAGCGCGGTGAAGATTGAGCTCAGGCCGATGCCGATGTAGAAGATGACCATCATGCCCTTGCGGCTCCATTTGTCGGCAAGCCAGCCTGCAGGAACCGCGCACACGCCGAAGGCCACGAAGCCGGGCGTGGCATATGGGATGAGTTCCGCATAGCTCATCCCCCATTCGTGCGAGAGGGAGAGCGCCGCCACCGTGGCAAAGACCAACATGAACAGGTGGGTGTAGAAGTGGCCGATGCTCAGAAAGACGAAATGGATTCTATCTACCACGGCTGCTCCCGATGTTCCTCAAGCGCTGGTACGATGAACCCTAGTCAACAAGCGAGCTCCCATTTCATATGTGCCTATGATGAGAAGATGAAGTCAAGATAAATCAATCACTTTTGGCCGATTGGCTATAATCTGTTACGTGTAGGGATTGAGATATTGTATTCACGCGGAGGAACAAACAGAGAGCCAAACAACCTAAAAGATGACATCGGAGCGCATTTCAAAGGAGAATGGTTAGTCGGAAAGGTACCTTAGGATAATTATGGTTCCTTAACCAAAGAGGGATTTCGGAGAGTGGACTGATATGTGAATCATCAGCTCCCCTTCTTCTGTCCTGACCGGAAGAGGATCTCATGATGAAAACGGATAGATGGAACGGGTAGTGAGTCGAGTAGGCCGGGGGGAGCTTCCTCCCCCGGATCTTCACAGAACCGGACGTGAGCCTCTCGACTCATCCGACTCCTGCCAGCCATCCTCTTGCTTTCGACACCTCATCAGTGGTCCGTTTGCGCTCGTCTCCCTGATCCTTACCTGTCACGATCCTCGGCCGTGGCTTTTCCCAAATGCTGACTACCCTGGCTCTTTATCAGCGCAACTTTAGGTGGTTTGAAGCCTGCTCCTGCAAGCCGACTTCGGGGGAGCCTCCCTCATCTTCTGCGCGGCTTCGTGGCGCACTTTGCGGATGAAATATTGTACAAATTGCAATTAGGCTAATCTGCATGTTAGTAATCGATGAATCAAATAGGTATTGAATATCTTATGAAATTCAAGCTATTCTGGATATGTTACAGAGGCCCAAGGTGTGCCAGCAACTTGGCCAAAAAATACGGTATTTTTTATGGCAAAATACGTAATTCACCTTATTAATTTTTCGGAACAATTTCAATAAATTCTAATCTATAAGGCTGACAAGCAGTAAGCAAAAACACGCAGTTAGAAAGGAGGAATTGAATCATGTCGAAGTCAGAGGATGCCTTGAAGGAGGCATTTGCTGGAGAGTCCCAGGCGAACCGCAGATACCTAGCTTTCGCCGCCAAGGCCGATCAGGAGGGCTACCCCCAGGTAGCTCGGATGTTTCGGGCGGCCGCCGAGGCTGAAACCGTGCACGCTCACAGTCACCTGAGGGCCCTCAAGGGGATACGGAGCACAAAGGAGAACCTGGAGGATGCCGTCTCCGGTGAGACCCACGAGTTCAAGTCAATGTATCCAGAGATGATCGAGGCCGCCAAGGCAGATGGGAATAAGGAGGCGGAGAGGACATTCACTTACGCAAATGAGGTGGAGAAGATCCACGCCCAGCTTTATACGAAACTCTTGGATACCCTGGGCACATCCCAGGAGTCATATCCCTACTATGTCTGCCCGGTTTGCGGCTATACTGCCGAAAAGGACGCCCCAGATGTTTGCCCCGTGTGTGGTACCAAGGGAAAGATGTTTCGGCGAATTGAATAACCCAGGATTAAGCTTAGAAGAAAGGGGAGCAGTTTGACGAAACATGGCATCAAGAAACGGTTGGTTTTCGTCGGGGGGGGACATGTTCACCTCCTCTCCTTGAAAAATGCGGATCAGTTTAGCCGTGCTGGGGCTGAGGTTACCCTGATCGGCCCAGATCGATTTCACTACTATTCGGGTATGGGCCCCGGCATGCTTTCCCGTATCTATAAGCCCGAGCAGGTAAAGTTCGACGTGCAAAGCATGGTGGAATCTCGCGGAGGAAGATTCGTGAAGGGTAAAGTGATTTCCCTTGATCCAGCGAACAGAACGTTGGCCCTGGAAGGGGGAGAAGAAATCCCTTACGACCTGGTTTCGCTCAATATTGGAAGTTACGTACCCATGGATCGCATTCCAGGTGCCGAAGGGGAAGGGATTCCAGTAAAGCCCATCGAAAACTTGGAATCGGCCCGGGAATCGATTCTGAAGAAGTTTCGGAATGGGATTCCGAAGGTCCTTCTCATTGGAGCCGGTCCTGCGGGTGTAGAGCTGGCGGGCAATATCTGGAGGCTCGCCCGAAGTCAAAATGCCCAGGCTGAGATCACCCTGGCCAGTTCTAGAGACGGGATTTTGCCCAATTTAGACGAAAAGGTCGGCCGTGTTGCCCAGCGATCCCTCTCGCAGCGAGGTATACAGATTCTCTCCAACTTCCGCGTAGGATCCATGGGAAAAGGACTCGCTCGTTCCCAATCCGGGCTCGATGTCCCGTACGATGTGGCCATCCTGACCATCGGTATCACGCCCCAACGGATCTTTGCCGATTCGGGGGTGGAGACATCGAAGGATGGGGCCCTCCTGGTGAACGATTACCTGCAGAGCACGAACTATCCAGACATCTTTGGAGGGGGCGATTGTATCGAGATCAAAGGAAAGCGTCTGCGTCGAGTTGGGGTGTATGCCGTGCGGGAGGCGCCGGTTCTCCTGCGCAATCTGTTGGCCATGCTTAAGGGAGAAAATCTCAAGGCATTCAAGCCGCAGAGACGATACCTCTTGATTCTCAACCTCGGGGACGGAACGGGTCTCCTCGTCCGGGGCTCTTGGATCTGGAAGGGGAGATTGGCCTTTACCTTCAAGAACTATTTGGATACGAGTTTTATGGCGAAGTTTCAGGTCTCGGGGGAAACGAAGTGATTTTCAAGGGGGAATGGTCATAAAATTCTCGGATCTCTTCACCCACGTGAAAGCCATTGATGCGGATGAGGCCCGGAAGTGGCTCGACGAGAGGCCCGATGGGTCATACACCTTACTGGATGTTCGGGAGCCCGAGGAATACGAAGGGGGACACATTCCCGGAGCAGTGCTCATTCCCCTCTCAGAACTTCCCGACCGAATCTCCGAAATCGACCCTCAAAATCCAGTTCTAGCCTATTGAAAAGCGGGAGGGCGCAGCCGGTCGGCTGCAAACCTCCTATCGAACCAGGGTATTGATGCCACCTTCTTGAAGGGAGGAATTGATGCCTGGAATGGTCTCGTTTCCAGGGCAGAGGTCGATCAGGGAATGTACCTCATTGAAGGAGGTGAAACCCCTGAAGAGGTGATATCGTTGGCCTACGGCTTGGAAGAGGGGGCTTATCGATTTTATAGGAACCTTTCCGGAAAGTCCACCGATGGGGAGACCTCACGCCTCTTTGAGGGGTTGTCCCGTGCCGAAATTCAGCACAGGGAAAAACTCTGGGAGAAATACAAGACATTGACAGAAGGCCGCCTAACACGAGAGGCCTTTGAATCAGAAGTGAGTCCCAAAACCATGGAAGGAGGAAAAACCGCAGATCAGGTACTCGGGGAATATCCGGACTGGATTCAAGATCCTCGCGAAGCCCTTCAACTGGCGATTTCCCTCGAAACCGACGCTCTAGACCTTTATCTCCGAATGGCATTGAAAAGTCAGGATGAGGAAACGAAGGCGGTTTTTTATACCCTCGCAGATGAGGAAAAGACGCACCTCAGAAGGCTGGGAGAACTCCTCCGAGGAAAATTACCCGCCGGATAACGGGCGATTTCCCGTCTGGTGGAAAATCGTGAGGAACTTTTGTATAGATGAGGAGCTAGGATAACGAAGGAAAGCCGAAAGCAAAAGATTGAAAAGGATAGAGATACCATCTAGCACATAATTGGAGGGATAGTATGAACCATTCATTTACCAGGAGGGAGATGATGAAAGGTTTTGGCGTGGCCACAATGGCCCTGGGATTAGGCGGACTATATGGTACAGCCCACGCCTCCGGCAAGAAAGGAGCGGGACCCGCGGCACAGGGTGAATGTAAGCTTCTTCCGCTTTCCTATCCCTACGATGCCCTTGACCCCTGGATCGATAGGCAAACCGTGACCATCCACCATGACAAGCATCATGCCGGATATGTCAAGAACTTCAATACTGCGTTGAGAAAGTTGTCGGAGGCCAGGGCATCAGACGATTTCAGCTTAATCAAGCACTGGTCCCGGGAACTCGCCTTTCACGGATCCGGCCATGTCCTCCATACGCTTTACTGGGAAAATATGTCTCCCAAAGGCGGGGGAAAACCCACGGGCGAGCTCATGGCGGCGATGGGGAAAAGTTTTGGAGGATTCGATCAGTTTAAGAAACAGTTTGCCGCTGCCACCAAGGCGGTTGAGGGGAGTGGTTGGGGTATCATGGCCTTTGAGCCCTTCAGAGGTTATCTCACCGTCCTTCAGGTGGAAAAGCACCAGGATCTGACCATCTGGGGCGTCTATCCCTTGCTGGTCTGTGATGTTTGGGAGCACGCCTATTATCTCAAATATCAGAATCGCCGTGCTGAATACGTGAAGAATTTCTTCAATCTCATCAATTGGCCGGAGGTTGAGAAGCGGTATACCATGGCAAAAAGGCTTGTAAAATACAGGTAGGGTAGAAATTCAGATGCTCAAGGGTTCCTTCATGGAAACATAAACTCGGAGAGGGTGAGATCAATGTCTCATTGGAAATGTGAAAAGTGCGATTACATTTTTGAGGCAGAGGCTCCGCCTGATCACTGTCCTTCCTGCAAGCAGGCCTGCACCTTCAGCGATGTAACCTGCTACATTCCGGAGTGCGGGGGACCGGGGAATATCGACCCAAGGCTTGTGGGCAAAAAGGAAAAACCCAGTAGTGATTAGGGGAGTGTGACTTCGGATTGGAGCCAGGTTTCTATCGTTATCTGCCCTCGGGTGTGGCAATAATGGAGAATGGGGAGCGGCTTCTGGCTTTTCCGCTTCACCTGTGCCCCTTTGATTCCTTACATATCTTTTGCATGCTTTGCATCGACAGGAATGTCGTAGTCCTCTGAGGATATCGTGGACTCATGTCACAATATCATTCAGGGTAATGAGTCGATAGAAAGGGGATTGGGCCTTGCTGAAGCTCTTTAATTCCCTGGGGAAAAAGATCGAACCATTTCAGTCGGTAGATGAGAAGGTGGTTACCATATTCACCTGTGGCCCCTCGATCTACCAGAGGGCTCATATCGGGAACTTCAGGACCTTCTTATTTGAGGATGTTTTGGTGAGATACCTGGAATACTCGGGTTATTCGGTCAGGAGGGGGATGAATTTCACCGACGTCGAGGACAAGGCGATTAAAGAGGCTGAAAAGAGGGAAATGACCGTAAACAAGCTTACAGAGGAAAATATCAAGGACTTCATGGTGGAAATGGACCCCCTGAGGATGAAGATCCCGGATTACCTTCCCAAGGCTTCTGAGGCCGTCGAAGAGGCCGTGGAGATTATTGAGCGCCTCATCGACCTTAAAATGGCATACCGGTATCGCGAGAATATCTACTTCGATCCCACAAAGTTCCCTGGATTCGGGAAGATCTACGGGCTTGATATGAGCAAGTGGCCCGCCAAAAAGAGACGGTTTCATAAAGATACCTATCCCGGGATTCAGTGGAACCTGGGGGATTTTATCCTCTGGCATGGCTGTGGGAAACGAGATAAGCTTTGCTGGGATTCAAGGATTGGAAGGGGCAGGCCATCCTGGAATATTCAGGATCCCAGTATGGTCAGCAAGCACTTCAAGGGGACCTTGTCCATCTATGCCGGTGGTTACGACAACCTCTTTCGCCACCACGACTATACCCGGGCAATCCTTGAAGCGATACGACCATATCCCATGGCGAGGTTTTGGCTCCACTGCCATCACCTTCAGGTAAATGGCCAGAAGATGTCAAAGAGCAAGGGGAACATTTACTATACGGATACACTCCTGGAGCAAGGGTACGATATGAGTGAAATCCGGTTTTTCCTCATATACGGCCATTATCGTGAAAAACTTGACTATTCGGACCAAAACATTCGCTCAGCAGCGGAGAAGCTGCGAAAATTCAGGAAGATGGTCGCCAAAATCGAGGGGAGGGCAGACCAACAGGCGGATCTCCATGGAAGTATTGCGCAAAGGATTAAAGATACTTTTGCGGAGAAGATGGATAACGACCTCGACATTAGGGGAGCCTTCGACGGGTTGTATGGGGTATTGTCCGAGATCGCGATTGAGGAATTGAAGCCCACCGAAGCCTTAGGGATGATGAAAACCCTGAGGAAAATTGATGGTGTCCTGAGGGTTATCTCTTAATCTCCCGTAGCTAAGATCCTATCCCACAACGTTGTAATAGAGGCTACGAGATCGCCTTGCATCCGGATTCTTGGACTGAATGACCAATGGCGATTGAAACATGCAGCGGGTCCACCTATTCGGATTCTAACGAATTCAGTTGAGACTGTCGAAAAACCCCCACTTACCAAAATAGGTGGGACAAATAAGCTAAAATGATAACAAATTTAAGATATAAGTGGGACAAGCTGTAGATATTTCTCGCTTAAGTGGGATGGAATACCCAATTTACATTTTGGCTCCCACTTTTTCGACAGTCTCGTTAGGAACATTGATTCCTGGTTTGGCTTTACTCATTTCCAGCCTAGACAATCCACCTTCAAGTCCAAACAATCTTT
>JAQYWG010000117.1 GCA_030145085.1 Thermodesulfobacteriota bacterium | reverse complement strand
AACCGCTTCCAATTACCAAAAGGACTTTCGGTGAAAAACCACATGGCCGCCGGAAAAGATCAATTACCGCGGGACGTGGCAGATTCCGGTCTGGGTGCCTACGTGGCCTCTTTATTCGATCCGGCGCTTTCCTGGAAAGATCTCGGATGGCTGTGCTCAATCACCAAACTCCCGGTGTTGATCAAAGGGGTGTTACATCCCGATGATGCCCGGCAATCCCTGGACTACGGGATTGCCGGTGTGATTGTTTCCAATCACGGGGGGCGACAACTGGATACCGCCCCCGCAAGCATCGAGGCGTTACCGGGCGTCGTGGAGGCGGTGGACAGCGGTCTGGAGGTGCTCATCGACGGCGGCATACGCCGCGGCACGGATGTTATAAAAGCCCTTGCCTTGGGCGCCAGGGCGGTAGGCGTGGGACGGCCGATCCTCTGGGGGTTGGCCCATGCCGGCGAAAATGGGGTCTCACAGGTGCTCGACATACTCCGCAATGAAATTGGTTTGGCAATGGGGTTGTGCGGGTGTGCTTCGGTTGAGGAGATCAGTAGGGATTTAATCGATTAATCAGAATTTTGATTGGATCAAAGGGAGAAGAGACGGAAGTAAGGAACATCTTATATTGCCCCTGTCAAGATGTGAGATCTGGAGATCCATATCGTAGTGAGTATGTCCTTTCCAAGCCGTCATTCTTCAGGATGGACTATAATTTTCGGTGTTTTTGGGGTATACGGAAGTTTTTCTTGTAAACAACAGGTAGAACTCGATCTCGATATGGCAAAGAATGTAGTCAGGGAGGACAAGAAGTATCGCAGCAAAATTCTTGTTATCTGTGCTCTCTTAGTCCTCTTAGGCATAGCGTTTATTGGATGGCTGCTTCCGCTGGGAATCGAGTACCTGAGAAGATTAGATGCTGAGACAGCCATTTTTGTTATAGAAATGATCCTTGTTCTCATATTTCTTAGTGTCATCCCTTTTGCTTTTTACCTACTCATGATCGGTCGCAGAATTCTGAAGCACGAACGTTTTCCTCCTCCTGGTACGAAGGTCATACGAGATACAGTACTCATTATGGGGGATAAGGCAAGGCTAAGGGGCCAAGTGTTGGTCTTTCTTTCCGTGTTTTTAACTCTCATAGGGTTAATCGGTGCTTTCTATACGCATTATGTGCTCCACAGATTGGCGGGCGGATAGTATTGTAGGAATCCTTAACCTGAAATTAACGGCGAAAAGAGATGGCCGCCCAGATCCAAATAGTAGCCCATGAGGAGATAGACGAGGGCCTTTTGAACCAGGTTCGAACGTGGGCCAACGAGGTCTTGGAAAGGGCAGGGCCTCTATCTTCGGCTCCTTCTCTTTCTATAACGATATGGAAAACCGTGGAGAAATTGCAGGCCTTTTACCGGAGAGAAAAGGAGGCGCTCGGTGTCGTTACAGGAGAGGAGATGGACTTCCTGGCAACACATGATGCATGGAGAGGCTACCCGAGGATCCATATCTGTCAAGAAAGGCTGAAGGGAACCCCCAGCAGCATCGTCCGGGGTGTTATACACCACGAGATCGGCCATGCCCTCCACCATGGCACGCCAGAGTTCTACACCTTCCGATTCTCAAACAGGCTCCAGGAGGCGGGACGACCCCATGGCCTGGATCTACCACTTCTCCAACAATGCGTCTACTACCTTTCAGTGGCCATTAAAGATCGGGAGGTGGTCCGATGGCTTGCCGAAGTAGGACTTGGTTTCAGCCAACAGGCGCTTATCGAACACCTCATTTCCGATACCGAGGAGGAACGCCGGATCTGGGAGGTGGTTCGCGGCTCTTCTGCCCTGAAGAAGATAGCCCTTGCAACTTTCCTCAAAACCCTTTTCCCTATCGAGGCCATGATTTCGGTCGGAATCGAAGAGGCTCAAGGCCTCAGAAATCAATGGAAGGAAGCCTACGGATGGCTTTCCGAAAGGGAATGGGAGGGTCTCTCCCAATTTGCCCAATGTACCATGAACGATGAGGGAGAGACCTTTCAGGAACGATTAGAGCAGGCAGCCATTCGGCTTATCAATCAATTTTGAATTGGGGGGTCATCTATAAAGAGGTTATTGCCCAAATCCCCTTTCGATGTTTGCTCCAGGAGATTTGGGCAACAGCCCGCCAACATTTGACATAGTAAAGGAGACGAATGCCATGGTCGCATGGGAAGCCTATCTCAATGAACACAGGGACCAGTTTATCAACGAATTGCTGGAGTTTCTCCGCATTCCCAGCATTTCCAGCTTGCCCGATCATAGATCCGACGTCCAGTGGGCAGCCGAATGGCTCGAGGCCAGGATGAAAGCGGCCGGTATCGAATCAGTCCGGATCATGCCGACAGGCGGCCACCCGGTGGTCTACGGCGACTGGATTCACACCTCGGGTAGACCGACCGTACTTATATACGGCCACTTCGATACCCAGCCGGTGGACCCCCTAGATTTGTGGGACAACCCGCCGTTTGAGCCTATCATCAAGGACGGTCGCATCTATTCGCGTGGAGCGAGTGATGACAAGGGCAACCTGTTTATCCCGATCATCGTCGCCGAAGCCATGCTGAAAACCGGAGGAGGTTTGCCAGTCAACCTCAAATTCCTCTTTGAGGGTCAAGAGGAGATCGGTAGCCCCGAGTTACCGGATTTTATAGGAGCCAACAAGGATCTGTTGTCCTGTGATCTGGTCTTGAGTGCCGACGGAGGCCAGTGGGACGAAAACCAGCCAGCCCTGATCCTGGGCACCCGGGGACTGGCCGCAGTGTATATCCACGTTCAAGGACCGGATCATGACCTGCACTCCGGAGCCTATGGCGGCACCATCGCGAATCCGATCCACGCCCTGGTCCAGATTCTGGACTCGATGCACGATCAGGACGGACGAATCACCGTGGAGGGATTCTACGACAACGTCCGGTCCCTTGCCGATAAGGAGCGGGCTCAACTGAGCAGGGTGCCTTTTGACGAGGGCGAATACCTGAATAAGATCGGGGCGACCTCCGTTTTTGGCGAGCCGGGATTCAGCACCTATGAACGAGCCTGGGCTCGGCCAACCATAGAGATAAATGGCATATACGGTGGCTTCCATGGAGAGGGTTTGAAGACGGTCCTGCCTAGCACGGCCCATGCCAAGATCTCATGCCGATTGGTGGCCGACCAGGAACCCTCGGAAATCAGCGATATGGTCCTGGCCCACGTAAAGAAAGTAAGCCCGCCCGGGGTCAAGGTGAAGGCCACCAAGGCAAAGAGCGGGGCGATCCCATATCTGGTCCCGGCCGCTCACCGCGGCATGAGTATCGCAGCCTCGGTACTTCGGGATCTTTACGGGAAAGAGCCCTATCAGATCCGGTCGGGCGGGACCATACCGGTAAATGCTCTCTTCTTACACTACCTTGATGCCTACACAATCGTTTTCGCCTTTGGCCTTAATGACGAGCGCTCACACTCGCCTAACGAATTCTTTCGGCTGTCCAGCTATGGAAGGGGGCAGAAGGCCTATGGAATGCTCCTGGACCAGCTGGGAGAGGAATTCGGGCATGACGAAACGGCTGAGTTATAGTCCTACACGAAAGGGGAGGGAGCGAGTCCCGAGATGTAAGGAGATTAGGAGATTGGGTTATACGGAACTCTTTCTGCTTTGCATCAAAAACCATGGAGGTTGCTCCTCAAGGGAGGGTTAGTTCAACATCCGGCAATGAGCTTAGACTTTTTACTGAAAACATAACTGAAATAAGGAGATAAAAGATCATGGCTATTCCTGTCAAATTGAAAGACATCATAGACGGGATGGAATTTCAATCTGATGAAATCGCCTCATATCTTAACAAAAGGACAGGTGAAGTGGTCACAATTATCGACGAGGGATTCAGAGCCGCTGAAGACAATGAACCAATCGAAGATTTTCCCAAGTGGCAGCATGAAAATATAAAAAGAGCCAGGGAAGTATTGGAAACGGATGATTACATTTCCCTACCTTCAAAGTCTGACATACACGAATATGAGATCATGGAGCGATTCTGCTTATCCATAACTGATGATGAGATCAGGGAAAGAATGTACAGATCGATCAAGGGTAGTGGCGCCTTCCGGAGATTCAAAGACAATATTCAGCGAAACAATAGGGTGGAGGATTGGTATAAGTATCGAGAAGAAGCGATAAGACAAATCGCAATCGACTGGTGTGAAGAGAATAATATAGAGTTTACAGAACAGCGATCTTAAATATCTTAAGCGCTCCCAAACAAGAGGTGCCCAGACCCGCGCTTGGGTTTTGGCCGTGGTGCCTGTCATATTACTGTTATTGGCCTTTTTAATATCCGTTTGGCGTCAAAACGTGCAGCAATGCAAGGAATGGGCATTCAAGAACTCTTTGACCGGAGGTTTCCGGGGGTTCAGGTTGACGCGGAGTACTCAGGTTTTTTTCTCCTGGCAGTTAAAAGATTGCAGACGGAGATTCTACAGGTTGTTCTGTTGAAAAACTCCTGCAAGGCTGGTTGGGGGAAAACTGCGCTTTACACTGTGGTGTTCAACAAGCAATTGGTGAGTTTTTTCTCTTTACGGATGCCGAGGTCGTGATGGGACAATCCACCGTGAGCAGAGCAGTCAGGTTGACGTATATCGTCCAGTGGGTACGCATCATTCATTGGCAAAGCTAAAAGCCAACAGAGTGTAGAACAGGAAAGAGAAAAGAAAGAAGGAAGACATTGTCGGGGCCTGCGACCTCAACTGGTTGACGATGGGTGACGCGGAGCCCTGGAGGGCGGACCCGATTGGGAAATGCAGGGCTTTAGTGCGATTGGTATTACTCGACGCCGTCCCAGCAATACGTGCAGAGCCTCTTTTTGGGCAGGCCGATTGCCTCCACGAGGTCCGGCAGACGCTGGTACTTCAGCGAGGTTAATCTCAACCTTTCCCTTATCCTTTCAACCATCGCGGCGTGCTCTTCCGAATCGGGATCGGTGTACTCACAGGGGAACTTGTCGGCAGTTCCCTCGATCTGGTGGATTGCCTTTCTCGCCGCGAGGTCCAGTTCGGATCTCGACCGGGAGAAATTGAGAAACTTGCAGGCGTACACCAGGGGAGGACAGGCCGGCCGCATGTGAACTTCCTTTGCGCCGCAGTCATACAGCCTTTGTATGGTATCTTTGAGCTGCGTTCCCCTGACGATCGAATCCTCGGCGAAAAGCAACCTCTGCCCTTGTACCAGCTCCTGTATGGGGATGAGCTTCATCTTCGCGATGAGATCCCTCATGCCCTGATCCTGCGGCATGAAACTCCTCGCCCACGTGGGGGTGTATTTTACAAAGGGTCTTCTAAAGGGTATGCCCGTCTCGTTCGCGTAGCCTATGGCGTGTCCCGTGCCGGAATCGGGTATTCCCGCGACGATATCTATCTCCACGTCGTCGTTTCTTGCGAGCGCGGCCCCGCATCTGTTCCTTGCCGCCTCTACGTTGATTCCCTCATAACTCGTAGCGGGATAACCGTAGTAGACCCAGAGGAAAGCACAGATCTGCATCCTGGCCTCAGGTGCCTTCTTCTGCTCAACCCCGTCTTCGGTTACGCGTACTATTTCGCCTGGGCCGAGGTACCTTGTGATGACGTACCCCATATTGGGAAAAGCACATGTTTCGAGGGTCGCGGCATGGCTTCCCGGTTTCTCCCCAAGCACAATGGGCGTTCTTCCGAGCCTGTCCCGCGCAACATAGAGCCCGTCGTCGGTGAGGAGGAGTATCGTACAGGAGCCATCAATATTTTCCTGTGCATTTTGGATCCCCTCTGCGAAAGTAGGCCCCTCATTTATCAAGGTCGCGACAAGTTCCGTTGGGTTGATCCCTCCCCGGCTCATCTCCGAAAAATGTACTCCCTTCTTGGAGGCTTTTGCGGCGAGTTCGTCGAGATTGTTGATCCTTCCAACGGTAACTATAGCGTACGTTCCGAAATGGGACCCTATAATCAGCGGCTGGTCCTCGTAGTTGCTTATGACTCCTATGCCCTTGCTGCCGTGGAGCTTCGGAAGGTCATCCTCGAGCTTGGACTTGAACTGAGCGTTTTCGATATTGCGGATGGCGCTCTTCAGCCCGTCCGAACCCTTTACGGCAAGTCCCCCCCGCTTCGTTCCGAGGTGAGAATGATAATCGGTCCCGAAAAATAGATCCTGAATGCAGTCCTCTCTGGTCACCACACCGAACAATCCGCCCATAATAGATTCCCTCCTGTAAAGATTTTACTCCCTGATCCTTATGATACCATGGAATATTAGCACAGTTGGTTTAAAAATCAATGAGATGGTCATTGCAGAGTTCGATGGGCGAATTTCATTTTTTCGGGAATAGATACCCCGTAAGGACAATGCTCCAGGCATTGCTCACATCCGGTACAGGCATTAGCGTTCACCTCAAGGGATTGATATTGTTCTCTCGCCCATTCTTTTAGGTCATATTGATCATAGTAGTTTTCGAAACGGAATATGTCCGGAATTGGTATTCCCTCTGGACAAGGAAGGCAATACCCACAATTTCTGCAAAACCCCTTTCCTGCCTCCCCCACACATTCCATGAGCGCTTTAACCTCTTCTCTATCGATCTTCCTCGGCTGCCTTCCGACTTGAAGGTTCTCATTCAACTCATACAGTCGCATCATCCCAGGGATGGCGCATGTGATATTCGGATTTGAGAGAACGTAGCGCAGGGAAACCTGGGCGAGGGATTCTCCTTGGTTGAATTGCCTATTCTTGAGAACCGACGGGCGATCCGCCAGTCTCCCTCCTGCGAGAGGCTTCATGGCGATTAAGCCCATGCCCGTTTTGTGAGCCATGGGAAGAAGGTCCGCAGCCAAGCGATCTTCATCAAGGGCGCTGTAAGCTACCATCAGAACCGAAAATACCCCAGATTCAACGGCCTTCCTCATTATTGGGAGGGAATGATGTATGCTGATTCCAATTTCCAGGATTTTCCCTTCTGTTCTAGCCTTTTGCAGAGCCTCCAACCCACCGCTATCAAATATCCGATCGTATTCAGATCCTCGAACATCGTGGAAGAGGACCAGATCGATACGGTCTGTCCTGAGGCGACGAAGACAGCGCTCTAATTTCTTACGAACTCCAATGCCATCCCGTTCATCTATTTTTGTGGAGAGATGGAATTCTTTGCGCCTTCCCTTCAGTGCAAGGCCGATCTTCTCCTCGCTATCACCATAGCAGTCGGCAGTGTCCATAAAGTTAATTCCCCCATCAATGGCCTTGTTCAGAAGAATGTCGCATTCTTTCTGAGAGACAAGAGGGAGTTTGATGGCTCCGTAGCCAATCACAGAGAGCTCCCAGCCTGTTTTCCCAAGAGTTCTCCTTTGCATAATGTTTCCTATTTTAAACCAAAATATCATTCTTTCTCAAATGGGAAATGGAAAGGCAAATCCTCCGCCGTCAAAGAGCGCCACTCTGAGCTTCATTCCTAAAACTTCCCCTTTGGGCGCAAATCTTCCCAATGGCGGGAGGGCCGTTTCCGCTTCACTCAGAATGGTTTTCTCATTCCCTTTACAGGTATGTCTTGGGGGTAGGTCTTTTTGATATATTTTGGGGATTGTGCTATTTAGATAAACATATCCCGTCCTTTCCGTATGGAACGTTACGGCGCCTATTAGTCCATGATGAATCCCGGATTGACAGGCCAAAGGGCCTTAGTCTGAGAGTCTGAGTTTAGGGGTTTTTTGCCTTAATTGAGGATGCTTGGCGCAGATAGGATATTCGGGTATTTCCTTTTTGTCTCATCGACACGCCCCCCCTTTTTCTCTTAAGCGGGGGAAAGGTTGGTTACAGGAATGAGGAAGTAAAACAGAAGAACGCGGGCAGAATGAGAGATTTGGAAAAACGGATTGAGCAGTTTGCCCGATGGATGTTCGAGGCGAAATACCTCGTCGTCTTTACGGGGGCGGGCATCAGTACTGAATCAGGTCTACCTGATTTTCGAGGACCAGATGGTATTTGGACAAGACAAGCCAAAGGGTTTTCCCCAAACCCCCGGCCATTCTTTTCAGTTGAGCCGAATGCTGGTCATCGAGCTATTGTTGAATTACAGAATTTGGGTAAAATGCGTCACCTCATTTCTCAGAATGTGGATAACCTCCATTTGAGGTCGGGCATCAGGCCGGATCTATTGGCCGAGTTACACGGCAATACCAACAAGCTTAGATGTCAACGGTGTCAGACTCAAGATGACAAATCCCCGGGGTCAGAGATCTGTTCCTGTGGCGGCAGACTCGTGTCCAGTGTCGTTAACTTTGGCGACCCTTTGCCCAAAAAAGAACTGGAGAACTCCTTTAGGCATTTACAACAATGCGATCTTTTCATAGTTGTAGGTTCCAGTCTTGTCGTCAGTCCAGCGAATGAAATGCCACGGGTAGCCCTCGAGTCAGGAGCCCGCTTAGTTATTATCAATCAGGGAGAGACTCCTTTGGACGAGAATTGTCATCTACGTTTTGAGGAAAAGATA
>JAQYWG010000116.1 GCA_030145085.1 Thermodesulfobacteriota bacterium | reverse complement strand
TGAAAGATATTTTTTGGTAAAATGTTCCATTTCAATCCCCTCTTTCTAATATATTTATTGTTTATCATAATTGACGGCTTGGTAAAAAGTCCATCTGCCATTCGACAGGCTCATGGCCTTGAGCAAAGCCGAAAGGCTGCGTTCCGCTTCATCCCCTGCCCTGTTAAATTGAAGGCAGCTATACCAAGAGAAATGGGATATAGGAGCTGCTTGAAAACAGTAACATCAAACAAAGAAAATATTTAACAGGGTAAATCACTGCAGCGTACTTCTCTATACGCCTCATTCCTCAGGATTTGCGCGCCTTGCATCTGGATCTTTTTTCTTTGCTGTCTGATCTCGACTTTTTACAATGACGTCATTATTGAGTTGTTGCCGCGGCTTTGTTACCGTAACGATGGGTTTATTATTACCTTGATTGCCTGATGAGAACGGTCAAGTTTCGTTTCCATCGCTTCTTTGATCTGCTCCAAGGGAAATCTGTGGGTAATGAGGGGCTTGAGATCGACCCTTTTGCAGTAATAACACATACCGCAGGTAATTAATGGTTCGACACAAACACGGTCACCAATCTTAACCTTTTCAATGCCCGGTCCCAATTCTTCAACCACACCGGAGAGCTCATGTCCAAACGTACACGGGAATGAAACAAAGGGATGCTTCCTCTTATAACTATGTACATCACTTCCACACAGGGCACATGATTTCACTTCGATTAAAACTTCTCCAGGGCTCGGCTTTGTCCTTGTTACATCTCGGAATTGGATCACTCCTGCAGATGTGATTTCCGCCCGCCTGAACGTCTCGTTTTTTTTCATCTTTTCAAAAGTCCTTTCAAAAGAGAAAAAATGCGAGTTTCTGTTTTCACACCCCTGAATTAAATCTTTCCAACCACATCGTAGGCGGTGTGAATGGCGGTTAAGGCATTTCCGATTTTAGAACAGTCTCCCACACTATACACCTCTTTAACTCTCCCTTTTACCAGTTCTCCCAGCTGGTCCCTCGGTTTCATCCCTACGCTCACAACAAGAGAATCAGCATACAACAAGAAGTCGATCCCTTCCTTCTCGCATACAATGCCGTCCCGCTTTATCTCTTTGACTTTCACGTTGTTGGACACCCTGATGTTGGCCTGGAAGAACCGTTTGAAGAGGTTTCCCCGGTTGGTAAATCCCATTCCCGGTACCAAGGCATCTCTTTCCGTGATTATCGTAACGATCTTGCCTTGGGCTGCGAGAGCCTCTGCCGTATCCACTGCGGCATGTCCAGCGGCACAGGCGTATGATTCCGTAGTCTTCAGCCCTGTAATATCATCCGGAATCGGCTGAGGCTTTATCCCGCAGGTCCACGTACAATGATGGCTACAGGTCCAAATAACGACATATCCTCCAGTCTCTTTCGATCCAGTAATTGCCTCGATGGGAGACATTACATGGGGGGAGTTGATCCCCTGAATGTTGACCATTTGAAAGTCGGAGCCCGTAGCCAAGATTAAGACATCAGGTTCATAACCTTCAATCATGTCGGGAGTAAACTCCAGTCCTATTTTCACCTTCACCTTGTTTTTCTTCAGTACACGGGAAAAGTAAGGAAATACACGATTCATTTCATTCTTATTCGGCGAGTGGGTACAGATTTGATAGTTTCCCCCTAGGGAGGAACTTTTCTCCAGCAGCGTAACCCTGTGCCCTCTTTTGGATGCGACCAAAGCAGCTTCACACCCTGCTGGTCCCCCTCCCACCACAACCACATTCTTGCTCTCGGATGGAGAGGGGATGTCACGTGAACGTATCCTTCCAACTTCTGGATTCAGCATACAGGTTATCGGTCTAAACATCCAAATAACATCATAACAACCCTGGCAACAGGACGTACAAGGCACGATGTCTTCTAAGTTTCCCTTCAGCATCTTATTCGCAAAGTCCGGATCTGCGATAAACGGTTTTCCAAATGCAACAAGATCAGCCTTCCCTTCTTCTAGAATCTGTTCCGCCAATTCGGGAGTCAGACGCTTGACCGCAATAACGGGGATATGTATGCCTTTCTTGATCCTTTCTGCGAGATGAACCCAACCTCCTCGAGGAGAGGCAGAGGTATGATCATTATAAGAAAGTTCTGAATCTCGCATGCCTGCAGATACGCTTATTGCGTCAGCGCCTGCCTTTTCGAGTTCCGAGGCAAGCATCAGGGCTTCCACGGGTGTATTGCCTCCCCTCATGATATAATCGTCACCGTTTATCCTGCAGACAACCGGGAAATCATTACCGCAGTTCTTCTTTATCTCCGTAACGATATCCGTACAAAACTTGATGCCACCCTTGATGCCGCCGTATTCATCCCTTCGCAGATTGGCCGCGGGAGTAAGGAAATTGTTTGCCAAGTACCCGTGCCCCATAACTATTTCAACCCCATCAAGACCCGCTCGCTGCGCTCTGACGGCTGCGCCGCCGAATCTAAGGATGATATCACCTATTTCCTCAAGGCTCAGTTCTCTCGGCGTATCCGGGTAGAGGGGCGATTTACATGCAACGGCAGATGGAGCAATGGTTGTTAAACCCGTTGTGCTCTTCCGGGTCTGCCGCCCAACATGGCTCAATTGAACGATAATCTTGCTTCCGTAACGATGAACCCCCGCAGAGATCTCTTTGAACATGGGAATATACTGATCGTCATCAATAGCGGGATTCAATACAGAACGGCTCCTTGGATAATCCACAGAGGATGCTTCGACGGTAATCAGCCCCGCACCTCCCCTTGCTCGAGAGACATAAAAATCCACGGACAAATCCGTCATAAAACCTCTATGGGTGTAATTATTGTTGAGGGCGGGCATAACAATTCGATTCTTGAGCTCCATGGACCCAACTTTGAACGGTTCTGGCAATTTCTTGAACAATTTCGCCATAAGAAACCACCTCCGTTTGGGAGTTTTCCAAGGCCAGATACCATATACAAACTGGCTGATCTCGATGATAGAAGCCGGATTATGTCAACATTATCTCGAACCTACCGGTAGGCCCACAGTAAACGAATACTATGGATCTCTCCTTATATCAAAAACGTCATTGCTCCGCAAGCATTTTCGCATCATCAATGGAACCTGAAACGGAATCCATCCAGATACTCAGAGGTACACCGCCAAGTTTGCTCCTCCATATTAGTTCAGCGAGGCTCTCAGAAAGCCTTGAGTCGATTATCGGGTGTGATCCCTTGACTTTTGATATCATCTTCCCTACTTTATACATTCCTTGTCTCTACGGGGCCCTGTCTCGTCCTCGCCTTTTTGGTGAAATTGGTCTTTGAAATAGCGGGTCTCTGTTGCCATTTTTGACTGGACAATTAGGCTTTGAAAAGGCTAGATTGGTGTGATGGGGCATCTATATCGGGTTTTCGCCATTGTGGGTGTGACACGGTGACCCTAAAGATCGAAGTTGAGCTCAGCCCTGTCTTCCAGACCGCCCTGCAGTCTTCGCACGTATTTATAGAATTAGAAGAGGATGAGGGGACGGTCAAAGGATTGCTGCGTCATCTCTCCACTGAAAGCGGGGGGAAGATCAATTCCCTTCTCTTTGAAGAAGGAGGAGATTCGATCCTCTCGGGGCTGATGGTCATGGTCAATAATCGCGTGTTTACGGGAACAGCCCTCAATAAACAGATGATTCGACTTCGAGATAAGGACAAAGTGAGTCTCTTGTATTTTGTGTCAGGAGGATGAGATGGGTAGACAACGTATTGGTTATTTTGAGGATTTGCAGGACCCGGAGCACATCTGCAGCCGCTGCCATATGTGCGAGTTGATCTGCACATTCCACCACCACCAGGTCGGCAATCCCAAACGCAGCCGTATTAGACTCATTTCACTGGATAAGGGAGTAGACGTTCCTGTTACGTGTCTAAACTGTGAGGACGCACCGTGCATGAACATCTGCCCTACGGGTGCTCTGTATCGACCGGAATCCGACGGAATGGTTACGGTTAAGGAAGATCTCTGTATCGGATGCGCCATGTGTGTGAACGCCTGCCCGGTGGGAGCTATTACCCTGGACCCGGTCGATGGGATGGCCGTAAAATGTGATCTTTGTGGTGGCGATCCCCAGTGCGTCGACTATTGCCCGGCCAACGTTCTTAAGTTGACCGACGCTGAGCGATTCGCGAGACATCGCATGAGAGGATTTGTCAAGTCTTTACAGGCCAGCGGCGAGGAAGGCTGAGTTAATGTGAACGAAATAAAGGGGGTTGATAATGAGTATTTTTGCTGGAGGATATGCCGGTCAGATCCTCTTCGTTAACTTGACCGATGGTTCAATCCAGGTGAAACCCTTGGAACGTGAATTTGCCCTTAAGTATATCGGAGGCAGAGGGTTCACTTCTCGGATTCTATTGGACGAAGTGAAACCGGGAATAGATCCCTACTGTCCTGATAATGTCGTCGTTATAGCTGCCGGAACTTTGAGTGGCACTCCCACCCCTTCGTCGGGCCGCTTAGTCGTGGCGGCGAAATCTCCCATGACCGGAGGGATAGGAGATGCAAACTCAGGTGGCTATTGGTCCCCGGAACTGAAGTACGCTGGTTTCGATGCGATTGTTATTCGAGGAACATCCAAGGACCCTGTTTATCTCTGGATCGAGGATGGACGAGCTGAGCTGCGCCCGGCTCAGCATCTCTGGGGGCAGAACACCACGGAAACGCGTCAACTCTTAAAAGAAGAGACGGGAGACGATGATATCCATATCTGCGCCATAGGCCCTGCAGGAGAAAACCTGGTCCGTTATGCCTGCGTGGTCACCGACGAAGAGGGCGTTGGGGGAAGATGCGGCATTGGCGCGGTCATCGGTTCGAAGAAGCTGAAGGCCGTGGTTGTGCGCGGTTCCCTTGATGTGCGCATTGCCGATCCGGAGCGGTTCAAAAAAACGCTTGAAGATTACCGTAAAACCCTTGCCGGGGAGGTCTGGACGGAAACGCTGCGAAGGCTGGGCACCCCTAACCTCACCGCACACCGGCAGAGTCATGGTATCTGGGGAGCAAAGAACTTTCAACGAGCGACGATCGAGGACTATGAGCCGATCAGCGGTGAAAACTTCAGAAAGAAATTCCTTATGAAACCAATTGGTTGCATGGGGTGCTTGGTTAGCTGTAAGAGGTATTCCGCGGTCAAGGACGGCCCCTTTGCCGGTATATACACGGTAGGCCCGGAGTACGAGACGATCAATGCCCTGGCGGCTAAACCCTATATTACAGATCCAGCTATTGTCCTGCGTGCTCATTATCTTTGCGACGAATATGGGCTTGATGAGCAGGGTGTTGGGTCAACTGTCGCCATGGCTATGGAGCTCTACGAACGGGGGCTCTTGACGAAAGAGCAAACCGATGGCCAGGAACTGGTCTTTGGCAATAGTGAGGCGTTACTTTATTTCATCGACAAAATTGCTTACCGCAAGGGGTTCGGCGATCTTCTGGCGGAAGGGACGAAAATTATGGGTGAACGATTGAACGCCGATTATTATGCTATCCATATTAAGGGGCTCGAAGTAGATGCCACCGACCCGCGAAAGCAGGTAACGCGGGCCCTCACATACGCCGTGTCTACCCGCGGCGCCTGTCATCTGCGCGGCAATCCCTACATCGATGAGTTCATCAAACCGGAGGAAGCGGAGGCTTATTTCGGGACCGCTGCTGTGAGCGAGCTTGAGGCCCTGGAGGGCAAAGGCAAGATGGTCGCCTGGAGTGAAGACTGGGTCACCATATCAGATCAAATGGGCCTCTGCAAATTCGCGTGGTACCGATCGCGCAGCTTCCCCATGCTCATAAAGAGGGGGCTGGAGTTGGCGAAGGAAGCCTTTACTTCTGCCACCGGCCTTCCGATGACAAACGAGAAACTGTACGAATGCGGTGAACGAGTTTACAACGTGGAGAAGCTCTTCAATGTGCGTCAGGGAATCGGCAGGGAGGGAGATTACCCCCCGGCACGATTCTTCGAAGAGGAACTGACAGACGGTCCGGCAAAGGGTTGCAAGCTGGATCGCAAAGAATACGATCGGCTGTTGGATGACTACTACGAGGCCCGGGGGTGGGATAAAAAAACAGGAGAACCGACCCCAGAAAAGCTGCGTTCGCTCGGGCTTGAATAAAGGCGTGTTATGCGGATATTCTTTCATGCAGAACGCTGCATGTTGTGCCAGTCGTGTGTTCTGGCATGCCAGATGAACTCCATTGGGGTCTCGGAGGTCACGGAAATTCCCCGAGACGGAAGACCGCTTCAGAGGATGGCCTTTATTTTTTCCCATGGGACCCCATGGGTGTGGAGATGCCAACAGTGCCTTTCAGCTCCTTGCGTCGAAGCTTGCGTCACCGGTAGCCTCCGGCATGGAGAAGAGGGAAACGGGGTTGTTCATGATCGGGAAACCTGTGTGGGATGTGGATCTTGTGTGTTGGCCTGTCCCTTCGACGCCCTCACACCCGATGAGAACGATGATCGAGTGACCAAGTGCAACCTCTGCCCAGAGGAGGAGATCCCCCCTTGCGTCAAGGCCTGTCAGAGTGGGGCTCTCGCCTACCAGGACCCGAGGCTTTTTGCCCAGGATAAAAGGAAAAAGTTTGTACGGGACCAAAAGGTGCACCGTGAAACAGACTGAAGAAGAAGGTATAAAATCTCCGGCCTGCGGGTATGGCCTTATGGGGCTCTGCTGTTCCTCCTGCCTGCTCGGTCCCTGCCGCATCAGCCCCTTCGAAGGAAAATCAGCGAAAGGGCTGTGTGGGGACAATGTGGACCTGATGGTCGCCAAGAACCTTCTCCGCCTCGTTGCCGGAGAGACCGCTGGAGGATTAAAAGACCTCAGTGAAGCTGTGCAGAACCTCGGTGCATTGGCCGTAAAGCAAGGGGCGAGGAAGCGCCCAGGCAAGGCAGTACTTAAGGGTATTCTCGAAAAATACGGATTTACTTCGCGGGTATCCGTGAACCGATTTGCCCATTATCTCCTCAGGGAATCCCAGAAGCTTCTCTCTCCGTTCTCCGGACCAGAAAGCCCGAGTCCGTTGCTCTCCTCGCTTTATCCCGAAGGCGCTTTTCCCCATGTCTACCGAGACTCTCTTCTGCCCGACTCTCTGACCAGCCTGATATTTGATGCCCTGGGTCAAGAGCAAAACGAATCTTCGGCGGTCGAAGCCATTCTCCGGAAGTGCTTGAAAATCTCCATGGTCAAGTTCATCTCTGAAGAGCTGCGCCGTGATATAGACTACTTGACCGATGGAGACCAATCGTCTGAGATGGAAAAGGAAGCCCTCGATGTCGTGCAAGACCTTCCCCCAGAACCGTTACCAGTAGTTGTCTTCCTCGTAAGAGATGACGACCTCCCTGAGGAATTCATGAGCCGAGCGACGAAAGAGCTTCGACAAAGATTGAAAGGAATAGCACGCCTTATCCCCTTGAATAATATGAGGGGTTTGCCCAGTATCGGGCGGGGATTCTTTCGAAAATGGTCCCTTCCGGTGAATGGAATGAGCGCCCTTGCAGCGGTATTTTCTCAGTCACCGGCTTCGGTGCTGGGAGCATTGATGTGCGGGTTTAGCGTGGTATCCTTTCCCGCATTGCCCATTCACGGAAGCGAAGTCGTAGAGAGATTCTTCTGTAAGGATCTCAAGGAGAAACTCGGATCCGCATATGTACACCCGCGGGGGGGAGAAGTTCTTCCTGCAATCCTGGAATTTCTCGGTGAGAAAGCATGAAATCCCTCATTGTCGGGAGTGGACCAGCTGGTATCTTTGCCGCAGAGACGATTCGCAAGCGAGACGCGGCACACTCCATAACGCTCGTTTCCCAAGATAGCGCCCTTGCGCACTCCCCTGTAATGTTGACGTATTGGATCGCAGGAGGGCATCCTCACGATACGCTTTTCTTCCGAGATTCCTCATGGGCAGAAAAGAACAGGGTTGACGTCAGGCTTGGCTGCCAGGCGGTTGGGCTACATATTGGGTCCAAGGAACTCATAGTGTCGGACGGCGAAGAGATACCCTACGATCGGGTTTTAATCGCCACGGGTTCATCCCCCATCTCCCTACCGATACCCGGTGTTGAGGCAAAAGGTGTTATCTCCCTTCGTAACATAGGCGATGCGGAAACGATTTTGCGCGGTGGATCCGATCTGCGAGAAGCCATCATTATCGGGGGGGGATTCATCGGCCTGAAACTGGCCTGTCACCTCCGGGAGCGAGGCGTCGGAGTAACCGTCCTTGAGAAAGAGCCAAAATTAGCACCTCGCATGTTCGACCACACGACTTCCCTCCTGATTGGGAATAAGCTCCGCAAACACGGAATTAGCGTCGAAACCGATGTAGAGGTTACAGAATTCCTCGATGAGAACGGATGGGTAACGGGAGTAATGATGAAGGACGGCGGGATGTATTCCTGTCAACGTGTTATTCAGGCTGTCGGCATACGCCCCAGCACCCAATTCCTTGCCGACTCCGGGATTGATCTTCAGGGCGGCGTTTTGGTGAATGAGCGCATGGAAACGAATGTTCCCGTGGTCTACGCGGCGGGCGACGTAACCATGACCATTGATTCGATCACTTCCGAACGGCTGAACAACGCC
>JAQYWG010000115.1 GCA_030145085.1 Thermodesulfobacteriota bacterium | reverse complement strand
AATCGGTTTTCCGAGGTTTCTCCACAACCGGTCGATCGTCTCAGGGCAGAGGGGTGGGAGGTTATCGAGCGATATCACGAGATTGGAGCCCTCCGCGAGGATACTTTTGTGGACCTCATTAAGGACATTGAGGCCGTTATCGTTTCGGCAACGGATAAAGTAAGTTCACGGGTGATTGAGGCGGCGAATAAATTGGCAATAATTGCGAGTAGAGGGGTTGGTTATCAAGGCGTCGACTTGGAGGCTGCCACCCAAAGGAAAATCATGGTGACCAACACATCGGGAGCAAATGCAGATGCGGTAGCGGATCTGGCTGTGGGCTTCATTATTGCCTTGGCCCGGTTTATAACGATAATCGATCGAAAAATGCGACAGGGAGAATGGCATCGTATAAGGACGAGGGACGTCTACGGGCAAACATTGGGACTGATCGGATTGGGAGACATAGGTAAAAAGGTGGTAAAGAGAGCAGTGGGATTTGACATGAGGATCATCACCTATGACATTGTTCAAGACCCGGATTTTGCAAGGCGGTTCGGAATCCGTTATGTTCCATTGGAAGAGGTCCTCTGCTCTTCGGATTTTATCTCCATTCACGTTCCTTTGACGGAATCGACAATGGATTTAGTTGGCCAACGGGAAATCGATATGATGAAGGAAAGTGCGTTCCTCATCAATACAGCGAGGGGAGGCATCGTGAACGAAGAGGCACTGTATCAGGCCTTGAAAGACCATAGAATTGCTGGAGCTGCCTGCGACGTCTTCGTCGAGGAGCCCACTCAGAATTTGAAATTATTGGCCTTGGATAACATGATCTCTACAGCTCACATCGCTGGCTACAGCGACAAAAGCTGGTCGGCAATGGCCGAAATGGCTGTGGACAACGTCATCGCAACCCTCAAGGGGGGGATTCCACCTAACCTTGTAAACCGTGACGTGCTCGATAAGATGGAACCTTAACGGCACTTGCTCCGGATCCCAGCTCTATCGCAAAGGATGAGTGGAGGGGACGGATCGCTCTAATCAAGTAGCCCGATGGGCCAGATCGAAATACTCAGAAATCAATCGGTAGAGAGAGTCTCTCATGGCCACCCAGGTCGCCTTTTGTCTTGGGAATAAAAAGCCAGTCCCATGGAATTTCATCGAAAGCCCGCCGCCCATAGGGGTATCTGTCGTAGGGGAAATAGAAAAATTCCGCATAGAGACAACCTGATACGATTCCTGCCATCCTATTCGGCACCATACGGGCCTCGTGAAGGATATCGGGAGCCGGTTCCCCTACATGTATCGTATATTCAGCCATCGCTTCAGCCTTTATCTTGGCGACTTCAGAGATGTCTATGAATAGGTCCGGCATTTTAGTGAGCACCTCTGGTGTCCATAAATTCATCTCAGCATAAAGTAACAATTTGATCGCGTGAGGTTCATGGGCTGTTTCAATTGAATTGTTTTTCGCATAATAACACGCCTTGTTTACCATCCTGTTTACAGAGTCATGATGCATTGTGCCATACGTAGTGTCCCCTGGGAGGTGTGTGATAACAATGTCCGCTTTCAGTTTACGAATTATATCCGCTACTCGGCGGACGACTTCCTCTTCGTCCTTAACTATGGACATGCTTAATGGAGCGTATTTCAGGAGCTCTACATCGGCACCAATTTTAGCAGATGCCGCCCTACTTTGTCTTTCGGCTTCCTTGTGGATTTCTTCCATGCTCAAGGAAGGAGCAAGTTCTCCTCGACCGAGATGTTCCTGAAATATGACATTCGTCACCTTATGCCCTCTCTTGGCATACTTGGCAAACAGCCCACCTGCGCACTTTATCTCATCAATTGGATGAGCGACAAAAGTAGCTAGGCTTAATTTCGACGTCTCCCCAGTCATTTCAAATACCTCTCCCCCCTTCCGGTAACGTCTAATCCTCTTGGATTAACTCAATCAAGACGCCGTTGGTACTCTTAGGGTGTAAAAAGGCCACCTTCTCATTTTCCCTCACTTTTCTCGATTGTTTATCAATGAGTTGGACCCCCTTCTCTTCCAACTCCGTGAGGCTCCTATCAACATCCTTCACTTTATAGGCCATATGCTGAATTCCCTCACCCTTCTTCTCCAAGAATTTTCCCAACACACTGTCCGGATTAACCGGTTGCATCAATTCAATTCTCACCTCACCTATTGGGAAAAAAGCGATCTTTGCCTTGGTGTAAGAGGATTCGTAGACCATACTGGGTTCAATCCCAAAGGCGTCCCGGTAAAGCTTCATCGCCTGATCCAGGTCTTTCACTGCAATCCCTATGTGATCGAGTTTCTCAAACATGGCTGCTCCTCTTAGAATTAGTCTTCCTCAAGAAATCAGAGGGGGATGGTCCCATGCTTCTTCTCAGGTCTCCTTTCCCCTTTCCCCCTGAGCCTCTCGAGAGATGTGATCAGAAAGGGCCGTATCTCCCTGGGTTCAATAATGACATCTATCCATCCTCTTTCAGCCGCCACGTATGGGTTTGCAAATTGTTCCCGGTACTGCCTCACTTTCTCCGCCCTCACCGCCTCAGGGTCTTCAGCCTTTCCAATCTCCTCTTTGAAAATGATATTGGCAGCTCCTTCGGGTCCCATAATGGCAATTTCCGCCGAGGGGAGAACCGCTGTCAAGTCGGTACCGACCAGCTTGCTGACCGACATCCCCGACATGGCTCCACCATAGATCTTCCGGGTAACCACCGTGACACGAGGCACCGTGGTCTCACAATAGGCATACAGCATCTTTGCGCCGTGGCGAATGATTCCCCCATATTCCTGCTGGGTCCCGGGGAGATACCCGGGGCAGTCCACGAAATTGACAATGGGAACCCCAAAGGCGTCACAGAACCGAATGAATCGGGCAGCCTTGTCCGAGGCATTGATGTCGAGACAACCGGCAAAAACAAGGGGTTGATTGGCGATAATCCCAATGGTGTGCCCGTTGAGCCGGGCAAAGCCGATGATGATATTCCTGGCAAATCCCTCCTGAATTTCCAGAAAAACTCCATCATCAACCACCAAGCGGATCAGTTGTTTCATATCATAGGGTTGTTTGGGATCATCGGGAATGATATCCACAAGTTCGTCTTCCATTCGGTCAATGGAATCCTCAGTGGATCGGATGGGCGGAAGCTCCCGGTTGTTGGACGGGAGATAGCTCAAAAGTTCTCTCACCAGATCCAGACATTCCTTCTCTTCCTTGGAAACAAAATGGGCCACCCCGCTTCGGGTATGATGGACCGCTGCCCCACCCAGCTCTTCTGAGGTAACCTGCTCCCCTGTTACCGCTTTGATTACTTGGGGGCCGGTGATATGCATCCGACTGACCCCTTCCACCATAAACACGAAGTCGCTGAGGGCTGGGGAATAAACAGCTCCCCCGGCACACGGGCCCAGAATAACGGATATCTGAGGGATAACACCCGCTCCCAGCGTATTCCTGTAAAAAATGGATCCATAGTGGCCCAGGCCCTCCTGAATACGTGCTCCGCCGGAGTCGATCAGCCCGATGATCGGGCTCCCTGTCTGGATCGCTTTTTCCATCACCAGGCAGATCTTCCTGGCATGCTGTTCCCCCAAAGAACCTCCGATTACCGTGAAATCCTGTGCGAACACATACACCCTCCTGCCATCGATCAACCCCGATCCCGTCACCACACCGTCCCCATAGAACTTCCTCTCCAACTCGCCAAAGGAGGTCGTCTGGGGGGTAATGAACATACCGAACTCAGAGAAACTCCCGGGGTCCAGCAACTGATCCAATCTCTCGCGGGCCGTGAGCTTGCCACTGCTATGCTGCCTCTCAATCCTCTTGAGGCCTCCTCCCAACTTGGCCTCTTCTTTCTTCTCCCTCAATAGATCGAGCTTATCTTTATCGCTCAACTTCCCATCCCCTTCCCTGCTCATCTCATCTCTTTTCAACCTCACTCTGGATAAACTGAGCAATTTCTCCTATGGTAGACGTTGGCCTGAACACCTCCCTGACCCCCATCTCCTTTAGACGGTTCACGTCCTTCTTGGGAATGATTCCCCCCACCAGGACGAACTTATCCCCTATATCTTCTTTCACCATCTTTTCCATCAATTCCTCACAAATGGATAGGTGGGTTCCGGACAAGATGCTCAATCCGATCACATCGATGCTTTCCTGAACAGCGGTCCGCACGATGGAATCAGCGGTCTGTCTGATCCCCGTGTAGATTACTTCCATGCCAGCATCCTTCAGTCCCCTGGCCACCATTTTGGCGCCTTTGTCGTGTCCGTCCAACCCGGGCTTTGCAATCAAAACTCTGATAGATTTTCTGGATGACATCAATCGTCCCCCCCCTCAAAAAACGGTCATCGGACTGGCCTCCCCATAGATCTCCTTGAGTTGACCAACAATTTCTCCCACCGTGGCATAGGCCCTCACCGCATCAAGGATGGAAGGCATCAGGTTCTCCTTCTCGACAGCAGCCCTCTTGAGCGCTTCGAGGGACAGCTCCACCTTTTGGTTATCCCGCTCCTCTTTAATTCGATTGAACCGATCGATCTGTCTGGAGCGCGTCTCAGGATCCACCTCAAACACCTCCAGTTCCCGATCCTCCTCGTCAATCTCGAATCGATTCACCCCCACCTTAATCATTTCGCCCGATTCGAACCTCTTCTGTACCTGGTAGGCTTGGTCCGCCAGCTGTTTTTGAATCGTCCCGTCTTCCACACACCGGAGGATGCCGCCGAGCGCGTCGATTCTCTCCATTTCCGCGGCTATCTCCTTCTCAAAGAAATCGGTCAAGGACTCAACATAGTATGAGCCCCCCAGGGGATCAACGACATCGGGCATACCGATCTCGTGGGCGATAATCTGCTGAATCCGTAAGGAAGTCCGAATTGCCTCATCCGTGGGGATGGCGTAGGCCTCGTCAAAACAGGGAAGATTCATTGATTGGGACCCCGCGAGCGACGCCGCAAGGGCATAGAAGGCGATTCGCGCAATGTTATTCAGCGGCTGCTGTTCCGTCATGCCTCCACCCATTCCACCGGTGGAAAACTTCAGTCGCATCGCTTTCTCACTCTTGCTGCTAAATCGCTCTTTGAGAATCTTCCCCCACAACCGCCGGGTGGCCCTCAGTTTGGCAATCTCCTGGAAAAAGTTAAACTGAACGCCACCGGCAATTAAGTGGAAGGAGAGCAGCGGTGCGATATCATCAATGTCGTAGCCTCGGTCCAGGACCTCCCGAAGATAGGCAATCCCCGTCAGGAACGGATAGGCAACGCCCTGAACAGGGGTGGCCCCGCATTCACAGATATGGGTCCCGGACACGCTCACGGAATTAAACCTGGGAATCTGCTTGATGCAATACTCGATGGTATCCCCGATCAAACGAATGGAAGGTTCGGGAGGAAAGATGTACGTTCCCCTGGCGATATACTCCTTAATGATATCGTTCTGAATCGTTCCCCGTAATCTGCTCGGGTCGACGCCCTGCTTTTCGGCGGTAGCAACATACATGGCCAGAATAATGCTTGCCGTGGAGTTGATCGTAAAAGAGGTACTAATCCCTTCCAGGGGAATACCCTCAAAGATCTTCTCCATATCCCTCAAGGTATCGATGGCGACGCCCAGCTTGCCAACATCGTCCTTGGCCAGGGGATCATCTGAATCCAGCCCCAATTGTGTCGGCAGGTCGAGGGCGAGGCTGAGCCCTGTTTGTCCCTGTTCCAAGAGGAATTTGAATCGGCTGTTGGTATTCTCGGAAGTCGCAAAACCCGCATACTGCCGCATCGTCCAGAGTTTTCCACGATACATCGTGGGGTAGATCCCACGGGTGTAAGGATACTGACCCGGATTCCCAAGGGAGGTCTCATAGTCGAATCGAGGCATATCCTCGGGATCGTAGAACAATTTAACCTTTACCCCCGTATTGGTTTCCGTAAGGTCGGAATCCGCCTTCGGATTCTCGCTTTTTTTCTCGGATCGTTTCACCTGTTTGGTCATTTTCATACTCCCCTAAATGTTCGTCCCGGGAAATCTATATGATTTTCTCCTGCCTCAATTGTTCTATCTCTTCAGGCGGGTACTGCAATATTTCTCCCAAGATCTGTTCAGCATGTTCGCCCAACCGTGGCGGGGCCCTGAATACTTCCTGGTCGATTTCAGCCATCTTAATGGGATTGCCCACAATTTTCAGTTTCCTGCCCTTGCCATAATCGATCTCGACAACCATATTGCGGCTCAGTATCTGGGGATCTGAGAGGGCTTTGTCGATGGTATTGATGGGGCCGATGGGAATCCTCTTGTCCAGGAGTTCCAACCACTCCTCCCCGGTCTTGGTGAGGAATACTTTCTCTAAGATATCGTACAGTTCATCCTTGTTCTCCAATCGATTCTCCCTGGAACAGAATTTCGGATCCACGGCCATGTCCGAGGCTCCGATGGCATCACACAATTCAGCAAAGATATTTTGCATGTTGCAATCAATCACAATATCAAAGGTCTTCGTTTTGAATGCCCTTATCGGATGGATCGAAATGTGTCCCGATCCCACGGGTTGCGCAATTTCATTTCCCACAAAATAGTACTGGGCGCGGTAGGTGAGCAATGAGATTTGGCAGTCCAACAAGCTGATATCGATCTTTTGACCTCGGCCGGTGTGCTCCCTCTGATAGAGAGCACTTAATATGCCGTTGGCAGCAAAGAGACCCCCTGTTAAATCACCCATGGGTGCGCCCATCCTGACGGGCATTTGTCCGGGTTCCCCGGTATAGCTCATGACGCCCCCTCTGGCCTGGATGATAAGGTCGAAGGCAGGTCGGTCCTTAAGGGGGCCTGTTTCACCATATCCAGAAATCGAACAGCAGATAATCCGAGGGTTTATCTTTTTGAGGGTATCATAATCGACTCCGAGCTTTTTGACGACTCCTGGTCTGAAATTGTCAACCACCACATCTGAGGATTTTGAGAGCGCATAAAAGATTTCCTTACCTTTTGGGCTTTTTAAATCGAGGGTCATGCTCTTCTTGTTCCGATTCATCGCGATAAAATATGCGCTTTCACCTTCGAAGTAGTGGGGAGGCACCCCTCGTGCGCCCTCGCCGACACCAGGTCGCTCGATCTTGATTACCTCGGCCCCCAAGTCACCTAGAATGAGGGTGCAGTAAGGCCCAGCCATGATGAGTGAAAGATCAAGTATCCTTATTTTGGATAGAGGTAAACCCATTTGGATCCCCCTTTCAAGACTACAGCCTCCATAACCTATCGAATGTGAAGCTCCCCGCCCACAGGGCGGGGCTTCCCGGAAATGAAAACTCATTATTAATTGTGCCCCTTGGCCCCGCCTACAAGGCGGGGCTTGCGGGGTACTTGCCGGTCAATTGACTTCATGGCCGTAATGCAATGAATTGAACTCTTCATTCTCGATAAAGCCTGCCGTCTCATTATACTCAGATGATACGCAGAAACCGTCAGGTCCTGGAAGCCCCCCATCTCGATTAATTGTATTAGTATCTAATTAGTATCTAAAATTTTGTCAAGTGAAATCCTCTGGAGTTTTCGGAATTTTTTGCAGAACACCGTTGTTCCTGAGGGTAATCTACTGGAAAAGGGTCATTTCGGAACAGGTCGTCGCCCTGGTTCCCTGGAGCGAACATTATTGAGTGCTGCTGTGGTGCGGTGCTGCAGTCATGCCGTTGGTGCGCTGAACGATCCTATCCGCTATGGGAAGAATCAGCGGCGAACAAGCCCTTTTTGCAGTGGAGTGAACCCTGTTAAGTACTAACCTGTTGCCTTGCATCAGAAGTTAAACTAGTGGTACTTAACAGAGCGAACTCTAGAATGGTCCAAAATTCTTTCCAGTGAGCGAAAGGGAATTGGGGCAACAGACCGCAGAGCTTTTGAGCGAAGGGACAAGGGTGTTCACATATCGAAAATAAAATCAGGGTGCCTTGCTGTTAAATCCAGTGAAATGGTGAAAAATTCTGCAGGTACGGTGAAAAGCTTGAAAATGTGGCATCTGAGGTGGATTCTAGGGATTTGACGGGCACGCGGAAGGAGATTGTAAGGGGTGAAATAATCCTTTTTGCCGGAAGGGATGAGATTTATTCAACATATTTAATAACGTCCCGTTCCCTCAGTATGCAGTTTTTTATTTATTTAAGAACGTCCCAATCTTAATCCTTTCCTTTGAAGGGGAGGTAAACGCATAGCATCTACAACCGTCCCTCTTTTAACTACTTTCTCCCCTCGAATGTCGCATATGTTTTGCTTCCGTCTTCCTTGACCCACAACGTTGATTCCACTATAATCCTCCCAGAAAAAGCGAGTTCTTATCAAGTCAAATGCCTCATGGCGTTCGACCCGGAGATTGGGGTTTGAGCAGTGGCCAAAGCTTCCCGTGAATTTCAAGTTTTTGCCAAACCGGTTGGCTCCATCTGCAACCTGGACTGTCACTATTGTTACTACCTGAAGAAAGAACACCTCTATCCAAAGGGCGAGTCGTTTCGCATGCCCGACTCCATCCTGGAGGAGTACATTATCCAGCACATCGACGCTTCCCCCGGTTCGGTAATCAACTTTTCCTGGCATGGTGGGGAACCGACCATCCTGGGGCTAGATTACTTTCTCAAGATTGTGGCGCTGCAGCGCAAGCACCAGCCCCTAAACCGGCGTATCACCAACGGTATGCAG
>JAQYWG010000114.1 GCA_030145085.1 Thermodesulfobacteriota bacterium | reverse complement strand
TTCCTCAGGATTTGCGCGCCTTGCATCTGGATCTTTTTTCTTTGCCGTCTGATTTCGACTTTTTACAATGACGTCAACTTTAGAGTGGTCAAAAATTCTTTTCAGAGAGCGAAAGGGGGTTTGGACAACAAGCCCTTCAGATATCACTTAATACCACATCAATATTTTCTTCCTATTGCAATTTGCAGTGGCTTATTACTCATCTTACTCAGGTGGACGGGGCATGGTGCCCGAGGCAATGCTTTGGCGAGTGACGGTCCTGCTAAAGCTTACATGATAAATGAAGATGTCCCCCCCATTCACCATTCCACTCACCACAGAAATATACTTTACCCTCTTTCATTATTTTTCTCGTGTCAATACATAGGCAGATGAGGGATCATCCCTGTATACATATTTCGATCCGTAATCGATGTAACCTTGGTTCTCTTGGGTACAGCGTGGACAAATCCGATTGAACCGATTGTAAGCTTAGAATTCGTCCTCGCATTTCAGACATTTCCTTGGGATCTTCCCATTTTTCATTTCTGGCCTTCGAATATACCTGAGAATTGACATTCCTCTGCACTCACCATCTATTTTTCTTATGGGAATTTCTTAAACACAGGTATATTAGAAGTTGTTTTGAAGGTAGGATTATTTAAATCGGGAAGGAATTGAGTGAATATTTCCAACGCCTATACGTAAGAATCGGTGAGGATAGCCGATCACAGATTTTATATTCTCTATTTACCTCCCCCCTTTCTCTTTCGTCTCATTATCGAGCTTTTCAAACTTAGCAATAAACTCATCTATCTTAACAATCAACTTGCTGGGTCTGTTATTCCTCTGCCGGCCTCCGCATGATACCGATATATTTGGGTCCCTCATCGCTATAAGTGAAAGCGACAAATTCCCAGGGAGGAACCTCGGCAACATAATGATTGAGATTTTCTTCAAAGATTCCCTCACCCTCCGCCCCGGCAGAAATGGTAAATACAAAGTATTCATATCGAGCCGGTCCAGGCTGACTCACCATCCCAACGTCAAGGGGGGGGCGAACCATATTCACGTCTAGTATATCGGGCCAGTTAACCACATTGGTATCAACGGGTTGGTTCACCATGTTGACGTCCAGAATCTCGTTCTCCACGCTCACATTCAGGTTCTCGTTTACCACTTCGACTTTCTTCGCTGGTAATTCTCCCTCTTTCATCAGAGCTGACAGAACTAGAACGCCGATCATCGCACCATATACTATGCCGTACGGTCCCCACGTCATATGACGAAATGAAGAGCCCCAGGTAGGCATGGCCGTATTGCTTACCGCACCCAACACATTCTCAACTATATGTTTGAAGTCTGTCGCCCCTTCTACAATTTGCTTTTTAGCTTGGAGAATCGTGTTACTGATAGTCTCCCACCTATGATATCTTCGATCAAAATGCAGGACTGAAATATACGAGGCTATTATAAGTATGATACCGAGATAGAATACTTCTTGCGGATTATCTTGGTCCCACCCAATTACCAGTATCACTCCACTTGTCACAATGGCCCAAGAGATACCTGCGCCGATCATGACGTGAAAGCGATCCATGGTTCGCGACACCCGGTTATTCAATGAAGCTAATAAATTGATTGCCTTTTCTGAATCCATTATGCCACCTCCCTTCGCTTACCTTCCCCCTTTTGCCTCCATCTCCCTATTAAGTTTCTTATACATATGACGGCTTCGTAAAAAGTCCAACTGCCATTCGACAGGCCATTCGACAAGCTCACGGTCCTGAGCAAGGTCGAAGGACTCATGGCCCTGAGCAAAGCCGAAGGGCTGCGTTACACTTCATCTTTCGTCATTGCGACGTACTGTAAGTACGTCTCATTCCTCAAGATTCGCAAGCCTTGCATTTGGATCTTTTTACTTTGCCGTCCCATTTTTGACTTTTTACGAGGTTATCACATATACATGGCAATAAATTCGTCTTCCTTAATTATTACCTTCTCCAATAGCAGTTCACGGGATGCCTCGATCTCAAGCATATTAGAGATGGCTAGTTCCTGGACGGTGACGATTTCTTTTGGGTCGAGTGGTTTTGCCAGCATTGCCCCCTCATCAAACCATATAGCCGCCTTACTGTTTCACTTCTTTTAGTTTTCTCACAAAGGAATAATTGATTCCCTTCTCTTTTAATCCTTGGGCAAAGGCCAACGCCTCTCCCCGAGAGGAAAATCTCCCCACAGCAACCCGATACCAAGTTCCCTTTTGAGGAATACTGGCTTTCTCGACAAAGGCCTCGTAGCCCTTCTCCGCCAATTCCCTCACTAACCGATCTGCATTACCTTTATCCCTGAAGGACGCTATGTTCAGGGTATACTTGCCTGTTGGAAGTTTCCCCTCGGGTATTGCCAGACCTTTGGGCTTTTCAACCATCGTAACCTGGGTTTTTTCTCCCTCTTTTTCCTCCTTCGGTGCCTCCTTTTCGCCCAGAATGGGTACCTTCTTACTTAGTCCACTATCCTGAATAACCATTGAGGGCTCCGGGGGTTCTGAGACAATCGGCTTTTTTCCCTCCAGTATCCCACCTTGCAATGGTTTCTCTTCCGTCCCTTCCTCTTCAACAATTCCTGGAATCCTAGGCTCCCCTTCTTTCTTAATGGACGTAATGGGGAGCCTTATCCGCTCGCCAACGAGCTGTGGCCTTTTGACCTCTGGCTTCATAAAGAGGACGGCCGTTAACACTAAAGACCCGAAAACGAGACAGAAGAGGCAAACAAGGATAAGAAGCCGCCTTGACGGCTTCTGTCTTCTTGAGGGAGCGAGGTTGATATTCCTCATTTGCGTTCCCTCCGAAAAAGCAAGACCAATGTAACGAAGGTAGAGGAAACTCTATGGAAAGTCAACTTTTCGGTACGGAGGGATATGATTTCCCCGAATGAGTGAGAAATGCGGTCAACTCTTTTTTTGACATATTTTTGGTCGTGGTTGGATATGAGGTGGTGTTGTCATCCAGAAGGGAGTTCGTTTAAGGTGGAATTGGTGGACTGTGGGAGTGGCGTTACAACGTCCCCGATAATCCCGTCGAGACAACGCAAAAATGAAATAGGCAACCGGAAAAGGTTGCCTACAGTGGTGCCGGGAGCCGGAATCGAAATTTGTTGTCCTGAATGAGTTATACGTCGTTTAAGCCAGGGTGTTATCCCCTGCGCTCCAGCAAAATCAAGCACTCAGATCAGAGGGTCTGAGGGCTTTTTTGTGCGATACTGAGGAAAAGGACCACAGGTTTCTCTTGACTTTTAGCAACTCCTTTCCTTTAATGTTTTGTATCCTTGGGTCTTTCGTTGGCCCCCTTGGAGAGCCAAGACCCTCTCAATGCTCCAGCCTAATCAACGAAAGGGGGAGGACGACCAGCGCCAAGAAACGTGTGATTCTTCAGGGACCCGCCTCAAGGCCTGCCGATCGGTGGCTATAGGGGTGAAACATCCATGTATGGGCGAAAAAGCACCAGGAGGGTCGGATTGCACCTTTCGCCTTTGAAACGTCTCGGAGGATCTGGGAGTAATACCTACCATTTATTCAGAACAATAAACAAATCCCGGCGGTACCGAAAGCGGCCAGGCATTACCCTGAGTTACGCTCAGAGCCTGGACGGTTGCATAGCCCTCCATCGAGGCAAACCGTTGAGTCTCAGCGGTCGGCAGTCGCTTGCCTTCACGCACAGACTTCGAGCCGCCCATGATGCCATCTTGGTAGGTATCGGCACGGTTCTTGCCGATAACCCGCGCCTCACCGTGAGATTGGTTACGGGCAAAAATCCATTGCCCATTATTCTAGATAGCAAACTCCGCCTGCCGATAGACTCCAATCTATTGCAAGATCATCCGAGATCACCGTTGATTGCCACTGGGAAGAACGTCGAGGAACAGCGTCAGCGGGACTTGGAGCAAGCAGGAGCCCGTGTTTTCCGTTTACCGATCGATGAGAAAGGGCTCGTGGACCTGACGGTCTTATTGGAATATCTCGTTGAACGAGGCATTCACAGCCTGATGGTGGAAGGAGGGGCACGTGTCATTACGAACTTTCTCTCAAATCGGTTGGTCGATCGCCTGGTACTGACAGTGACCCCGTTCTTAATTGGGGGACTTCGGGCTGTGGGGACCCTGGGGGAAGGTGACCTGAACTGCTTCCCTCGTTTGTCCAACGTTGGCTATCGGCGATTTGGTGAAGACATCGTCTTGTGGGGTGAACCGGTTTGGGAAAACCAATGAAGCGCCTTTCCGTCTATTTCGAAGCCCCCTACCAAGTTGCTGTGAGGGATGAACCCCTTCCGCCCCTTGAACCCAGCCAGGTTCTGGTGGAAACGCTTGCCTCTGCCATCAGCTCTGGAACCGAACTTTTGGTCTACCGGGGCCAAGTCCCGACCGAGATACCCGTTGACGAAACCATCCCCTCCCTCACCGGAAAATTCCACTACCCACTAAAATACGGATATGCCGCTGTTGGGCGGGTGATCGAAGTGGGATCAGAGGTCTCCACAGAGTGGCAAGGGCGATGCGTATTCGCTTACAACCCACATGAAAGCCATTTTATTTCCAGTCCAAAAGAGCTGATTCCCCTTCCTCCGACACTTTCACCGGAAGAGGGGACCCTCCTTCCCACCATGGAAACGGCGGTCAATTTCCTCATGGACGGCGGTCCCCTTGTAGGCGAACAGGTAGCAGTCTTCGGCCAAGGAACTGTAGGCCTCTTAACAACCAGTCTCTTGACTCAGTTCCCTTTAGCAAGTCTCGTCACCCTTGACCCTATTCCCCTTCGTCGAGAGAAGTCGCTGTCACTTGGTGCCCATTATGCCCTGGATCCTACAGTCCCCGATGCCCTTTCACAGTTGCATGAGGCACTGCAGCAAGGGCGACCTTACAAGGGAGCGGATCTAGCGTACGAACTTTCAGGTAATCCAGCAGCATTAGACCTTGCCATAGCCGCAACGGGGTTCAACGGACGGGTTGTGATCGGTTCCTGGTATGGCCAGAAAAAGATGCCTCTCCATTTGGGCGGTCGGTTTCACCGAAGTCGTATATCTATGATTAGCAGTCAAGTAAGCACGATTTCGCCAGGATTGCAGAGCCGTTGGAATAAAACTCGCCGTTGGCAATTGGCCTTCGAGATGCTTCAGAGACTTAGGCCTGTGCACCTGGTGACCCACCGCTTTTTTGTCGATAAGACGGCCCAGGCTTATTCACTCCTTGACCGAAGTCCTGAACAAGCCATACAGATCTTGCTCACATACGGGGGTGAGTGACAATGATACGTGACGTGGAGGAGAAACCTCGCGGTTTTTATGCTGTCGCCATCAGACAAGACTTTATTGCCCAACACTACCTCATTGGAGATGCCCTGGAGACCGAAAAAGAGCGGCATTCCCACTGCTATCGAGTGGAGGTTGAACTCGAAGGTTCTACTTTGAATGAGCAGGGATACCTGGTCGACATTGTCGAGGTTGAGTCCCATCTCAAGGAGCTTTTGGCCTGCTATCAAGATAAAACCCTCAATGAACTTCCCGAGTTTCGAGACCTGAACCCCAGTATCGAGCACTTCTCTCGCATACTCTGTCAGGCCTTGTCGGATCGCCTTAAGGCACCAAATCTTAATGCCCTGACGATCCGAGTATGGGAGGGCGCAAACGCCTGGGCTCTCTATCGACAGGATTTCTCATGCGCGTCGGTTTGATCATTTACGGTGGCCTTAAAAATACCTCCGGGGGGTATATTTACGATCGCATGCTTGTAGAGCACCTCCGTCGGCAAGGAGACCATGTGGAAATCATTTCCTTACCCTGGCGGGGTTATCTTCGCCACCTGGGCGATAACATTTCCGGTTTGCTGCGTCACCAATTGTTTCGGCTTCCCCTGGATGTTCTCCTGCAGGACGAACTCAACCATCCCTCCCTTTTCTGGGTCAATCGATGGGTGAAAGATAAGATGTCCTATCCAATCGTGTCCATTGTGCACCATTTGCGCTGCAGCGAAGACAGGCCGGTCTGGGAAAACCGGTTCTACCGGTGGATCGAACGCCTTTACCTCGTTTCTGTTAATGGTTTTGTATTCAATAGTCAGACCACGGCCCGTGTTGTTGAAGGACTGATAGGCTCAAAGCGACCAGCCGTGGTTGCCCGTCCGGGGGGGGACCGGTTGCATCCGAGAATGGATGGAGCGCGGATAGTTAGACGAGCACGCGAGCGGATGCCGCTACAAGTCATCTTTGTGGGCAACGTGATTCCTCGTAAGGGCCTCGCTCTCCTTATCTCAGCCCTTGGTCATCTGCCCCGAGATACCTGGCGACTCGAGGTGGTTGGCAGCTTAACTATAGAACCTGCTTACGCCCGTGCTATTCGCCGTCAGATCACTCGGGAGGGTTTAGCCGATCAGATCAGACTGGTCGGATCGATTGGAGACAGAGAACTCGCTGGCCACCTTGCTGAAAGCCATGTCCTGGCTGTGCCCTCCTCATACGAGGGCTTTGGCATCGTTTACATTGAAGCAATGGGCTTCGGGCTTCCAGTTATCGCGTCGAACGTTGGAGCCGCCCCCGAGCTCATCAATCACGGTCGAGAGGGGTTCCTGATTCGTCCGGGCGATACTGCCGGCTTAGCCCAACATATAGAGGCGCTACACCGAGACCGAGATCGGTTGGCGCAGGTTAGCCTGTCAGCGCTCGAACGCTATAGAGAACATCCCACATGGACCGAATGTTGCCAAAGCGTTCGTGAATTCTTGCATGCCTCCATTAGGTGAGAGATGGTGATACCAAAGACTTATAGTTTTACCCGCTACCTTGCGGCAAAGAAGACCGTTGACGACCGGAGCTTCAACCGGCGTGTCTTAGGGAGTCTCACTCGTGCATTGGCAAACAACATGGCAAAGCTGCCTATTGAAGTCCTGGAGGTCGGCGCGGGGATCGGCACCATGGTGGAGCGCGTGCTTGCTTGGAAGGTTTTGGGAAACGCAGCCTACACCGCAATCGATGGCGATCCCGATGTCATCGTCGAAGCCTGCCGTCGCCTCCCACGGTGGGCAAGCGGTTGCGGGTACCGTCTGAGTGCACAATCCCCAGAAAAGATGGTTCTGAAAAAGACCGATCAAGATATTTCTGTGGAATTTGAGGCTATTGAATTCGGCGATTTTGTCAAGCGCGAAAGAGCCCGTCGATCATGGGATCTCTTACTTGCCAATGCATTCTTGGATCTCATAGAAGTTCCTTCGGCCTTGCCCCGCCTTTTTTCTCTTCTTCGACCAGGCGGGTTAGTCTACTTTACCATCAACTTTGACGGCGTCACGATCTTACAACCGGAGATTGATCCAGCTCTCGATAGACAAATCGTTACCCTTTACCATCGAACGATGGGCAACAGGGTCACGTCTGGAAAACGGTCTGGCGACAGCTGCACCGGACGTCACCTTTTTGCCAATCTGAGAGCCTGTGGGGTCGAGCTCCTGGATGCGGGCAGCTCAGACTGGGTGCTATTTGCCGGCTTCAATGGCTATCCCGAAGAGGAGGCCTATTTTCTCCACCATATCATCCACACAATACATACCGCCTTGAATGGATCTTCCGAGCTAGACGCGAATCTTTTTGCCTCATGGATCAAAGAGCGTCACAACCAGGTTGAACAAGGCAGGCTCATATACATCGCCCACCAGTTGGATTTCTTCGGTCGGGTCTCCGGTCAGCGCCAGAACTCACCCGTCAAATACACCACGCAACGCCGGTCCATCCAGGCCGTCAAAGGCAACAGCGTAGAATCCACCGAGACCGAAACAAAGGATTGATAGGGAAAAAAGAAAAGGGGCACCCATTATTTACGAACCTAAAAAGGGAATAAAAAGGGAACTAAAAAGGTGACAGTTCTATTTTTTACATATCTCGATAAATCCCTTTGTGAAAGCTCTGTCATTGTTGGCGGTAACAAAAAAAAAGGGGATTGTGGCAATGGATCGCAGAAGAGTTACAGGATCATCAGGCAACCCTGCAGTGGACCCCTGACACAAAAAAGAGGTTAACTAGCTTGGTAGCTAACCCCTTGAATGAGAAGACTTTAAGAGGTGCCGGAAGGCGGAATCGAACCACCGACACGAGGTAGGGGGACGTTCCTGCAGAACGTGCATAATTCCTCAAATATAGTTTTTTCTCTCAGGCCCATTTCCTAACGAAACGGCTAGCGAGTTTAGAGCCCCGATACCCTTGCCTAATCATCTTTATCCCGATGCACTCGTTTTTCGTATTCCATTTCTTTGAGAATTTTCTTTGTTTCCTCATCTGGTTTGCTTTCCACCTGTTGTCTTATCAATCCCTCGATTTTTTTTATCCTGCGCCAAATTCCGAACACCCAGAATGGAACAAAGAACCAAAGAATTGCCCAGATCAAAATGATTATTAAGATTACGATAATTACACTTGGCTCTAATTCCGGTAATCCTTCAGTTATTCCAGGTATTTCGATTTCTCTCATTTTTGCCTCCCAAAGGTGTTAGCTATAGGTCTCATAGATTTTCGTAACCAACCCCCTATTATTTTCCCTCGCCTCCCTTTCATATCGCCTGAAATCCTCAATGTACTTAAAAGGAAAACGAGTATATGCGAACGTGTGGCCCTGGTTGATAATCTCTGTGTTAAGAAGTATCCCACACCCACCTGGCTTGGACTCGTAAATCTAACATCTATTTCTTGATCGTTTTTCCTCTTGCTGATGAT
>JAQYWG010000113.1 GCA_030145085.1 Thermodesulfobacteriota bacterium | reverse complement strand
GCCTCATTCCTCAGGATTTGCGCGCCTTGCATCTGGATCTTTTTTCTTTGCCGCCTTATTTCGACTCTTTACGAAATTATCACTATTTTCCCATGAAAATCTCTATCGTATTTTGGCCATGCACTGACGAGTTTCCGGGAGAAAATATCCCCCAGGCACGGTAAAAAAGGCCGGCCATCTCCCTGCGGAGATGCCGGCCCCTAGTCTAACCGTTTATCCCATGGATGGATTTACTTCCCCGTAATTTTCTTGACCAACTCCCTATATTGCTCCTTCTGCCTAGCCCGGACTTTTTCATATTCAGGGCCATCCATGTATAACATGTTTTCACCGATCTTTCCCATCAATCTCTTGAACGTCTTGTCGCCGTATAGCTTGCGAAACGCGTCGCGCAGGATCTTAACCCTGTCCTCTTTCATCTTCCTCGGCGCCATGATGATCCGGTCCATATTACCGCCTTCGAACCCCAGTTCCTTAAAGGACCGAATGTCGGGGATCTCCTTAAGCCGCTTGTCCCCCGCAACCGCAAGAAGGCGGACCTTCCCAGCCTTGGCATGCGAGAGGACCACGCTGGGGAAACCGAGGTGGAAATCCGCGTCCCCTGCGAGTATAGCCGCTACGGCTGGTCCACCGCCCTTGTAGGGGATGAATTGGGCATTCACCCCGGCTTTGCTGAGCATCATGGCCCCCGGCGTGAATGTTGCTCCCCATTTACCCGAGTGGGCGAACTGCAGCTTACCGGGATTCTTTCTGCCATAGTCCAGCATCTCCTCCAAGGTCTTCCAGGGCCTGTCTACTCGAACGAAAACGATGGGAGGAGCATAGTTGAGTCGCCAAACCGTAACGAGGGCTTTCATCGTGTCATAGGGGAGTTCTTCAATCAAGGGCTGGAGCTGGTCCACGTAGTTGTGGGTGAAAATCAACGTGTATCCGTCCGGCTTTGCCCTCACCGCGGCTGCCGTCCCCGTCTGCCCTCCGGCACCCGGCATGAGCTTGACCACCACGGCCTGTCCCAGGTACTGGGGGATGATGCTCGTAAAGACCCTGGAATTCAGGTCGTGGGATCCCCCCGCGCCAAAGGGGATGATCATGGTAATCGGCTTCTTGGGGTACTTTGCAGCCAGGGCAGTGCCCGCGAACACAAAAACCAAGATAAGTCCCACCAAAAGAAAACGGATGATAGTTTTCCTGTTCATAAGGTTCCCTCCTTTGAAATGTTAGGTTCGTTCCTCATAGGACACTCGATACCTCGCTTTGTTAGCCTGATTTTATGCCTCACCTCCTTTCATAAGGGAATTTTGGGTCCTGGCCATGCGCCGCCTTTGGACAGCTCTCACCGCGAACAGAACACTCACGACAGGAATAAGCATGAAAATCGCAGCAGCGGCAGGACGATCGATAAACATATAGTGTAGCAAGTTTCCTCCTGCCAAGTTTACGGTCTGTCCAAAGGAATATTCAAGGATCGGACCCAAGATGAAAGCCATTACCATCGGGGAGACATCAAACTGCAACTTCCTGGCCGCATAACCCAAGGCCCCGAAAAAAACCAAAACCTGAAGATCAAAGGGATCCGAACGAAAAACATAGGAACCGGCGAAGGCAAAGATGGTGATCACCGGGAGCAAGATCGATTTTCGCACGGTGACGATTCTCGCGAACAAAGGAACGGTAAGATATCCCAGTATCAAGAACAGGATGTTTGCCAAAAGCATGGCTACAAGAAGTGCGAAGACCGTTGGGCCGTGCTCTGCGAATAGCCTTGGTCCCGGGCGGAGCCCTTGAGCGACGAAGGCTCCAAGGAGAATGGCGGTGATGTTGTCCCCGGGTATTCCCAGGGTAAGCAGGGGAACAAGTGTGGGCCCATTCACGGCATTGTTCGCGGCCTCTGCCGCGGCCACTCCTTCCAGCTCCCCTTTACCAAAGGTCTCGGGGTGTTTTGAGGCTTTCTTTGCCGACGCGTATCCAACAAAAGCCGCCACTACCTGACCAACGCCCGGACAGGCTCCGAGAGCGGCTCCTATGCCCGTTGATCTCAGGATCGTTCTGAAACAACGACGGAATTCCTCATATCTTAGCCTCTCCCCGACTTTGGAAAGATCGACCTTCTCAGAGATGAAGGAAGAGACCTCTTTTTCTATTGCACCGAGAATCTCGGGGATGGCGAAGACACCGATCAGCATCGGAAGGAGGGGAATACCGGCCTTGATCGCAAAGATACCAAAGGTGAATCGCGACATATAACCGAGGGGATCCTGACCGACCATGGAGAACAGGAGTCCAATAAAGCCCATGATCAGGCCCTTGACGGCTGAGCCTGAACTGGTTGTGGAGATAATGATGAGGCTAAGGAGGACGATGGCTGCGAGTTCAGGTGGCCCTACTTTCAAAGCAATGAGAGCAATGGGGCCAATGAAAAACAGGGTCAAAATATCGCTGGAAAAATCCCCAAAAACCGATGAATAAAGGGCAATCTCCAGGGCCTTTCGTCCTTGGCCCTTTTTGGTGAGGGCCGGACCATCGAAGATTGTGGCCACCGCGGCCCCGGTCCCTGGAATGGAGACGAGAATTGCGGATATACTTCCGCCGAAAATACCCCCCTTGTACACCCCTATGAGAAAGGGAATTCCCACCAAGGGATGGAGAAAGAAGGAGATGGGTAGCAAGATGGACATGGCCATTACGGTGGTAAAGCCTGGAAGCGCTCCCACGAGCATTCCCAACATGAGGCCGAGACCCATCATGCCAAAGGTGTCCCACCGGAGGCAAAGCTGAGCACCTTCAAGGAAACTATCCCACATGATCTCCCCTGTCCCTAAAAGTGAACAAAGTTAAAAAGGTCTGGTCGAGTCTGAAACCAATGCCCAGCCAGGCGGAAAAAACTCTGGTAACCGATCTCCTTTTATTGCAAATCCCTCCCTTTCTCTTAAAATAAAAGCCCTTCCGGCAAGGAAACGTGCAGGGCACGGGTAAAAATGAAAAAGATTGCAAGCGGAATGACAATGATCACCAAAAAAAGGATGAAGATGTTCCGATTTCCAAGGTAAAGGGTTAGGGCTCCGACCGTGAGGGCACTGGAGAGCACAAATCCCAGGGGCTCAAGGAGCAAGGCATAGGCCACGAGAATCACAAATGTCACCCCGATCCTCGTGAGGCCCTTCCTATCAAGGTCTTTGAAGAGATTCCTCTCCTCTAGATTGAAGCTATGAATGAAGTACCATACGCTCAAACCCAGGAGCCCAATCATTGTCAACCGGGGAAACAGGGTAGGCTTCATGCCCATCAGAGCACGGCCCATGAAAAGCTTGGGCTTTGCGATCTGATAGGGGATCAACACATAAAATAAAATTGAGAAGAGAATGAGGAATACAGCCACCTTGGTGTTGAAGTTGATTTTCTCCCTCCATGATGGATTACCGGTGTTTTTCTTGCTCCTTTCTTCCACGGTTTTTCTCCTCACAAAAGGTAGCTTTTATAGCGAAGCACCCATGGCGGTGCTCGTTATTCCCTCAGTTAAGACGTTATGTTCCCCCTCTTCCCCCTTTGGCGCAAGGTTTCAATGAAATCCTCGAGAGATCCCTTCAAATCGTAGCGGACCTTATAGGAGAACTCCTTCTTGGCACGGCTTATGTCCATTTGATCATACCCCACCACCTCGAAACCCTCGCCAAGAAGGATCTTTGCCATGTGCAAGCCCACGAGGCAATTTACGCCCGTGACAAGAACAGACATGCATATCCCTCCACATCACCAAACATCGGGACCTCAGCCCGATCCCAACTTACCGAGCTTTTCCAGATCATCGGCAACGTATTCAAGACCGAGATCTACCAGGGTTTTCCTCGTTGGGAAACTCGTCTCCCTGTCCCACCCATGCAGGTCGTAATACTCGTCAAGCATCCTGTTGTACTGCTCCTCGTCCATCTTCCAGCCGGCCAGACCCCCCGTTGGTATGGGTTCGGACAGATCTCGAGGCGTGGGCAGGTCGTCCTTCCGGTCAAAATCGGTATGTCTCAGGTTGAATGCCTTTTCCAGATTGAGCTGTCTCATGGCCATACGGTTCAGATCCTCTACGGAGGTCTCCCAACCAGTGGCTGCCGAGTAGAGTTCGGCCAAATGAGGGAGGTCCAGATGCTCCAGATCCCAGTGAATTGTATTCATATGACAGATACCGAGGCAGTTATTTACTCGATGCACCGTCTCCATGTACGTAACCATCTTCGCCCTGCCTTCATACTCCAACGGATTGTACGGGTTGTCAACGCCGAAGATCAGCCTCCCCTTCTCAACATCGTGGTCGGGATTGGCGTCGGCCACAGCCCCCGTCGTATGACCGCCACCCCGCGTTGAAGTGGTGGTGCCAAGGCACCATGCGAGGGCGCCACGGCACGGTTCGTACAGATCCTGGCCCTTAATGTGCAGAGCGTAGTACTCGCTACCACGACCAATAATCTCAGCCGCCCTGGCAGAGCCCTCAGCCAGGATATTCCCGAAGCCTTCACGATAGCTGATCTTCCTCATGAGTTCGAGGACCACGTCGGCATCACCCCAGTTGAGCTTGAGCCCATCGGTATCCCTCTCATCGATGATGCCCCTCTGGTAACACTCCATGGCCCAGCCTATGGGCCCCCCTGCCGCATCGACATCCAGGCCCATCTGGTTGCAGTACGCATGGGCCTTAAACATAAAGGTCGGTTCATGGATAGCGAGTCTTCCCTGTAGGGTCCCCATTGTCTCCATCTGGGGAGCTTCCGTCTTGAGACCGGCGTACGGCCCCTCCGTGATATGCACATGCCTCCCGCAACCGAAGGCGCAGCCCGGGAAGCTCTGCCTGGCCACCTCATAGGTATCGATTGTCTTACGGGGGTCGATGGCTTGGACCATGTCATCGGGGAGAACACATTCCTGGAAGTTCTTGTAACTGATCCCGCAGATTTTTTGCTTTTTGGCGAGGCCCCCGAGGGTTCCATATTTCCGCATCCCCTCCAGGGTCCTGGATCTCTTAAACATTTCTCGGGTTTTGCTTACCGTCTCCATAAACAGTTCCGGTTCGGCCACCCTGACGGCCCCGCTACCCTTGGCGACAATCCCTTTCAAATTCTTGGAGCCCATCACGGCTCCCGTGCCACATCTGCCAAAGGCTCGTCCTGTGTCCTGGGTAATGCAGGCCCCCCGTACCAGGTTTTCACCCGCAGGCCCAATGGATACCGCGTGGAGATCGGCACCCCCGAGCTCTCCCCGAATCATGTCAAGGGTTTCCCAGGTTGTTTTTCCCCACAAATGGGAGGCATCCCGGATCTCAACCGATTCGTCATGTACCCACAAATAAACCGGGGTATGGGCTTTCCCCTCAATGACGATGGAGTCATAGCCGGCGTATTTGAGTTGTCCTCCCGCGTAGCTGTCGCTACAGCTGCTTGCCCAACCACCCGTCACCGGTCCTAACGTTGTCATATTACTCTTACAAGCTCCAGGGGCCGTTGTACCCACTAACGCCCCAGCGCCGAAGATCAGCTTATTCGCCGGTTCATAAGGGGTCACCCATGATCTCAGCTCATCGTAGAGGATCTTAATGGCCATCCCCGAGGCGCCAAGCCACTCTTTAGCATATTTTAGGGTCGGATCGGTGGAGATCTCTCCGCTGGTCAGATTTACCCGTAATATCTTGCCAGCATATGCGAAAAGATTTTCGTCGTCCGCCATTGAACGTCATCCCATCTGGTTCCGTTGAAGGTCCCGGTGATCCCCGACCCCTTGTTCCATGGGACTATCCAGCGTTGATGAACAAAGATGAAAGGCCAAACACGATCAGTATAAGCCTATCCTGACCCGATAAGTCCTTTCTTTGCCCACTCCCTTGGCTTTGTTTGCTCCAGGAACTCCCTCAGTATCTTCTCCAGATCTTCGTTCTCCTTGCAGTACTGCATGCACAAAGGTACATCGAGCTCTCTACAACCATCGCAGGCTAAACTCCTCTCATCACCCTTTTCAACGAGCAATACGCGGAATCCGGCCTCATTTTCCTTATTCAAAATCTTGATGCTGGAAAGGGAAGGGATAAACTCCCCCTTGTGGTGAAAGGAACACACCATTTCACATGTCCTACACCCCCCGCAGGAAGGCATATCAAATATCACCTTATTGCCCTCAACGCTTCTTCCGGTATACCCCACTGACAAATGTGAGAATCACGACAATGATCAATATCATGCCAACCGGCCTGGATAAGATCTGCCCAATCACGTCGCCCTTGAAAACCTCCATTGCCCTCCTGAGGTTCTGATCCGCCATGTTCCCCAGTATAACCCCGAGAACCATTGGGCCAATGGGAAAACCGGTCTTCCGCATAATGTATCCAAATAAGCCGAAACCGAACATCAGGTAAATATCAAACATCGCCATTTTTTCCGCGAACGAGCCGATAACGCAGAGAAGGGTAATCATCGGCAACAGGAGTTCCCTCGGCAGGGAAAAGAGTTTCACGCTCGGCTTGATGAGAGCAAAGGCCCACAGGTACATGGCAATGTTGGCAACTATGAGGCCCCCGTAGACAAAATAGAGTAGACCCGGGTGTTCAATGTCGATGGTTGGCCCTAGGATGATCCCATGCAGGCTGAGCGCAGCGATAAATGCGGCAGTCGGTGCGCTCCCCGGAATGCCAAGAACCAGGGATGGCAGTAAGGCACCGCCAATGTTGGCATTATTAGCAACCTCGGAGCAAATAACCCCTTCCAGGTCTCCCCTGGAGAAGTTTTTCTTGGTAAATCGCTCTCCCACACCGTATGAGACGAAGGTGGCGACGTTCGCCCCGCAGCCAGGAATGACACCCGTTAACAGCCCAACAAAGGAAGACCGGATGATACTCTTCCAGTACTTAATGATCATCCTAAAGGGGGGAAATACTCTACCAATCTTTTGGGGGATTACATAGGGAGATGGCTCGGAAATGGCATCGAATATCTCCGTCATGCCGAACAGACCAATGAGGACGGGTATATAGGGAATGCCGAGGAGGAGCTCCGGGTTCCCAAACGTGAACCGTTCATAACCGTGAATCTCCTCCCTGCCCACCAAGGCAATAAGCAGTCCCAACCATCCCGCAATCCAGCCCTTCAGAGGGGCTTCGCCCGCAGTCAATGTCCCGCTTATAGCCACCCCCCAAAGAGCGAGCAGGGCCACCTCCCAGGAGGCAAATTTCAAAGCGATGTCCAGGATGAAAGGGACACAAGAAACGAGGAGCAGAATCCCGACCCAGTTGCCGATCATGGAAGCGGTGATGCCCGTTCCCAATACGAGCCCCCCCTGCCCTTTCTTTGCCAGGGGAAAGCCCGCCAACTGGGTTGGAACGGCGTCGGGGGTACCGGGGATATTGATCAGAACCGCGGATATTGCTCCACCGAAAACAGACCCGGTAAAGACACCGAGCATGAAGGAAATGGCGACATGGGTGGCCATTCCATAGGAGAGCCCTACCAGGAGAGCCATGGCCATGGTAGTGGAAAGACCCGGCATGGCCCCCCAGATAATGCCGAGGGCAGCCCCCGTAGAACAAATCAATAGTAAAAAAGGGTCAAAGGCCATGGAAAAAAAGAACATGGGAAGCCTCTATACCTTGTTACTTCAGATATCTGACCAGCCAGTCGAAAACGGAATCCCCCGGCATAAAGACGATAAATATAACCCGAAAAAGACCACTCATAACAAAGGGCAGTAGTGCGGAGATAAGGATAATCTTCAGCCATCCACCCTTTCTCCAGAAAATGTAAAGGCTAGATGCCAGGTAGATAAAACTGGCAAACTCAAAGGGAATCCTACCAAGTAAAACGAAGAAATAGAATGCGGTTAACAGGATAATCCACAGCGACCTTTTCACCTTTGTATCGATTATCGACTGGCTCGGTGAAAAGGCCCTGTACTTCGTTACCAGCTGAGATATTCCCTTATTCCGTAGCGAGGAGATGAGCAGACCCAGCCCCATAAAAAAGGTGCAGGTAGAAAGGAATAAAGGAATGAGGCCCGGGGCTGAACTCCAGCCTCCAGGCCTCGGCATTTGTAAGGACCAGAGTGCGACTCCAATACTGAAAGCCATCAGAAGGACCGAACTGATGAAATCGATCGCTGCCATAGTATCTTCTCGTGAATCCTGTTGCCTGTCAGCGTGGTCCTCCATTTTCTCCTCGGCCCCTTCTCACATCAATCGTTACTTACCGCTCATCCGAGGTTTATACCCCTTTGGCGGCCACCAGGCATCAAATTTTTCGGGCCTTGGAATCCCCAAATCGGCCGGGTTGACCTTGACCCCTTGAACTTTCAGATCCCAAAGGAGCCAGGCGGTTACGCTCTCACGTAGTGCAGCTAATTTGTCAGCCTCATCCCCTACCGCAAGTGCCTTGAAGAAGAATTTCTTCTTCAAGAGTGCCCCAAACTCAGGGGAATCAACCGCGGCTATGAAAGCGGTCTTGATTTTTTCCAAGACCGGAACCGGTGTATCTCTCTTCACACCCAAGGTATATTCTGAACCAAATGGGGCATATTTGGCCGTTTCCGGCACAAACTCGGTAATCGGCTTTAAGACCTTTCCTGACTTGAGCCGAATGGGTTCTTTGACGAATACCGCAAGGTTTCTCAATTTTCCCGCTCGAATAAATTCAATCTGTTCATGAAGACCACTTGCCGCCACATCGATTTCACCCTGGAGGCAGCCCAAAACCGAGGGCTTACCGCCCTTATACGAGATTTGACGAACCTTGATG
>JAQYWG010000112.1 GCA_030145085.1 Thermodesulfobacteriota bacterium | reverse complement strand
GTCCTTTGGGGGTTGGATTTATCATTTCTGTTCGAACTGAAATGCCAGATTTTCCTTGACTTGAACTCCTCGGCGATATAATCGGAGATGTTTCGAGATCGTGCTTGAGAAGATGGGATCCTATTGCTCATGAATAGGAAGATTGAAGGTCCCGAAAAAAGAGAGGAGGTGTCCCATGAAGGTGAATAAAATCGACCACATCTGCATTGCGGTGAAGAATCTCGAAGCAGCGAGAAAAACCTGGGAACCAATTCTAGGGAAACCCAAACCCGACGATCCCTACGTAGATGAACCCGAAAAAATCAGGGTAGCGAGGTACTGGTTGGGCGATGTAGGATTCGAATTAATGGAATCCACAAGCCCTGATGGCGAGGTTGCTAAGTTTATCGAGAAGAGGGGAGAGGGTATTATGCTCATCGGGTTGAATGTGGACAATACCCGAGAAGCTATGGAGGAGCTGAAGGCGAAGGGTTATACTTTCATAGGCGGCGCAAGGCTATTCAGGAATTGCGAATTCGTGTTTATTCATCCTAAGGACGTCAACGGTGTACTCCTGGAGCTGATCGACTATCCATGGGATGAATTGAAGAAATAAGGTGGCCGGGCTTCAGTTTTTTTCCGGTGGATTGTGAAAAAATGGACAGGAGGTCCTCCTGAGGACGTCTGTCTTTGATGAGGCAATTTGCCTCGACATTCCCAGAAAGATAGTGCGGCTATGGAGGATCCCATGCATATCCTTGCCATCCACGGTAGTCCGAGTATGAAAAGGGGAAAGACCTATCTCGTATTAGAGAGGTTTTTGAAGGGTGCCGAGAAGGCGGGGGCTATTACGGAGGTTGTATTTCTCCAAAAGGAAGTGATCGGGGGATGTACCGGGTGTCTTACCTGTTGGATTAAAACTCCAGGCAAATGTTTTCAAAAAGATGATATGACTGAAGTGATTAAGAAGCTCAAAGGGGCGGATCTCATGATCCTGGCAACTCCAGTTTATGTGGACGGGATGACGGGTCAGTGTAAGCATTTTATTGACCGCCTTATTCCATTGTTGGATCCCCATTATGAGGTTCGGAACGAACACTTCCGCCATGTAGTGAGGGAAAAGTACTGCGGCAAGATCTTTCTTGTTAGCGTCTGCGCCTTTTACGAGCTGGACAACTTCGACCCATTGATCCTTCATGTCAAGCGGGTCGCAAAAAACCTCAATATGGAGTATGTGGGAGAGATCCTTCGGCCGGCGGTTTATAGTCTGGGTGTGAAGAAAGGGGACTCCGATGCAATTGGAGGAGCCATGGGGGCCTTTGAAAGGGCGGGGAGGGAATTGGTGGAAAATGGCGTTGTTTCGGAAAAGACACGCCAAAAGGCGGCCAGCGAAATAGCTCCCAGAGAGGCATATCTTCGGGCCCTCAATAGATACTTTGACGCCCAAATTCAAAGGAACTCCACAAACTGACAGGGACCCCACCCGCCTCCCTCAGGATTGTCATCGACCTGTGCCAGAACCTGTTTCGTACAGAACCATTCCGGAGGAGTGCTTGACGATAGATACTGAATGCAGTTTGAAATAGCTTGACTTTTCCTCCGTAATGAAGGAATATGAATCTGAGGAGGGGATACAGGGCAGGGGGTTAGGCTTAAGAGGGATTTATCGCGGAGATTCGGATTCCCAGTGTGAGGATTTAAGGGAATTCGATATGATGCCCTTATGGACCGCATTTTGAATCAATTGATTCAGTTGCAGGAACTCAATTTCGTCCTTTCGGAACAGCGGACCTTGGTTCCCAAATCCCGTTTGACGGATCTCGAAAACTCCGTCAAGGAATTGATAACAAACCTTCCCCAGGAAATCGCCATCCTTTATCGAGGATTGCAGAAACGTCACCATCACCAGGCGGCGGTCGTCCCTGAAGCTCATGGGACTTGTTCCGGTTGCGGCATCTCCTTGCCCACCTCGCTGGCGGCGGAAATTCGAACCGGGAAGGGAATTCAACAGTGTCCAAATTGCAGGAGAATCCTGTATCACCTCGAGGGAGCACCTCGGCAACTGAAAAAGCGTCTCGAGCAGACGGGAAGGCCGAGGGCTGGTGTTGCCCGATTTTCTTCCAAAGAACTGATGCTTCCCCTCATTGAGGGGGAGGACCGGGATGATGCTATTTCCGCATTGATCCAATTGATGGCCACCAAGGGGTTTGTGGAAAATCCGGAGAGTTTGCTATCATCCGCTCTTCGGCGAGAATCGATCATATCGACCTCCTTGGAGCATGGCCTCGCATTTCCTCATGTTCGTGGCGTTGAGGGTGGGGGTTTAACCTTATCCCTGGGATTGAAGAAGCAAGGGTTGAAGTTTGGTAGCCCCAAGGGCCGGTTGACCCGCATCATCTTCTTCATCGTCATTCCCTCGGCCGCCAGCGTATTTTACCTACAGCTCCTTTCCGGTTTGATAGAGGCATTTCGGGAGGATAGCGCGCGCAAGAAATTGTTGGCCTGTAAAACCGCCGACGAAATGTGGATAACGCTTAACACCCTGACACAGAAAACCATCCCATAACGTGGATTGATCAGGAGGCATATGTGGTTATCACTAATAATGTGGTAAGGGGTGAGAGGATCCTACGCGTTATCCTAGGCGTTATGCTCATCCTTTTTGGCTTTTTTCTGGCTGGATTCTGGAAGTTGCTATCCATTGTCGTCGGTGGCCTTTTGGTGCTGACCGCGATTGTCGGATACTGACCCTGAAAGGGATTTATGCTGAAGGTCTTCAGCAAGAAATGACCGGTTCTCCTCGCCATCCGGATTCCAGGGCTGGATTCATCGAGCCCGGAAAACCCCGTCACTGATTGGCATCGGCCAAATTTTCATTCAGTTTCAGGTGGTACACTGCCGGGTTCAAAGGCCCTCCGGTAGCTCAGCTTGAATCGGTTTAGGCGGTTCAAGACATGGGGGTAGAGGATCAATTCCTCTTCTTCGAATTCCTCCATTAGGGACGGCACCATTGCGAAAATTCGCCTTCTCAGCCTTTCCAGTTTTTTGGGGGAGGAGAAGGAAGTCATGACCGCGGGATTACAACCGACGCCGGCATTGCAAAGGTACTCAAGGGCTCGGAGTTGGAGTTCAAATCCATCGCCGTTGGATCCGGTGAGCATGGTAAATTCATCCCGGTCACAGCCTTTTATGGAAACCCTTACGTGTAGGAAGGGGAAAGGGGCCAAATCTCGAGCATAGCTCTTGTCGGAACCGATCAAAATTCCATTCGTCTCAAGGATAAAAAGATGCCCTTCCCAGCGGAGGTTATCCAGCAATCGAAGGAGGTGTGACCTTCCAACAGTGGGTTCTCCGCCGCTAAGTCTCAATTGTTTGATCCCTTTCTTTCGAGCTTTCGAGAGAAGCTTCCGAGCGACCTCATGGGGGTCATAGAATTTACCCTGCCCTTGGGGGGTAAGGAGAATAGAATCCCTTACCCAGCAAAATTTGCAGATAAGGCCACATCCCACACAATCACCGGTGGCGATGCCTCCGTACCATCTATCCGTTCGGAATCGATAATATTTTCGGAGTTTCCCCCTGACCGCGTTCTTTTCAATGACTCTATGTCTTGCAACCGGATCGTAGGCCACCGACATTCCTCATGGGTAAATTGAAAATTAGATATTCCGGCAAAGACCCCCAAATTTCCATGGTATCTCAAAAGAGTATCCTTAGCAAGCGGAGCTTAAATGCCCTGATCCACCATCAAGGCATCATCTGCCGTTCGACAAGCTCACGGTCCTGAGCAAGGTCGAAGGACTCACGGCCCTGAGCAAAGCCGAAGGGCGGCGTTGCCTTCGATCGCTCCTCTCGTTCGACCTTGAGGCTCTCGACAGGCTTGCGGCGTAGTGCTCCATACGCCTCAGTCGTCGCTCCTCGGCGCCTTGCACCTAATACCTTGCTGGTGATCAGGAATGCTCCATAACCTGCTGATTTTAGACTTGATACCTAAATTAGACGGTGGATTTTGAATCCTGTCCCATCGAGGGGTTTTTACAAAAATCCCCTCCATGATTTGAGGAGTTCTCGAAAAATTGTTTTAGGGACCGAAGTTGCTCTCTTGATGGAGGTGGAGTAGGAGAAGAGAAAGAAAACGAAGAATTTCTCGAGAAAAAGATGCCCAAGGCCATGGGTCAAACGGAGTAAAAAAGGGATGGAGGGATCGATGAAATCGATAGTTATTGAGGTTATTGGGGCGGGGGGTTTTTTTACCTTGATAACTTGATCTCACCGGCCCACCATCCCTCATTTCTAAGGAAAGAACCCCTTGGGGGGGTATCCGAAAATCTCATTTTCCGGTGATGTATCCGCATCAGGGCATGATCTCATGCCCATCGTTCATATAATGTTTGCTCTCTCGATTTCCTCTCTTGTGCATAACCATTCCCAGGGGCAAGGGGGAATTCACATTCCTGAAGGCCCCTTTCGACTTCCTCCGATGGGTATTTAGATAGGGATCCTCCCTTTCCCTCATTCTCCCCTGGAGGTATTCCCTCCTGGTTATCTCCTCGATCAGTTTGATGCCCTTGTGATATCTCTTTTTCTTGACCCTTGGAAAATGGGAGGCGGAGAATAATACGGAAAAAATATCCCTCCCCTCGAGATACCTCACCATATCGTAACTCTTCCCTGCACCTACGTGACCGCTCTCCAAGATGAGTTTAAAAAACATCCCATACCCCTCTGCCTTGACTCAATCGATGTTGAAGCAAGAATTATACCAAGACCGGTTTAACCAGGGAGGAGCTATGAAAACTCCGGATAAAGAGGAAGAGGGGGATACAGCATGAATTTATTGTCCAAAGAGGGATAAACTCAGGCCGTATCGATGGGGGTAAGGAGATTAATAATCCATTTTGAACATGCTAAAAAGGTCATTGATGCATACCTTTTTTCACCGAACTATGAAAACTTTTCATAAATTTCCATTCATTCATGATAGGGAACAATGCTCGCAATTCCCATCCTGACAATAGTCGGCTCCAAGGAGGTAGAGGTAATCGAAGCCCAACGGGTCATCGGATAAATGATCTATGATCTCATCGAAGAGGTGGGGGCGCCCCCCTAATATGGGCAATTCCAACCGCTCACCCCAATCGCTCGCTCGCCACTCCTCCCTCAGATAACGGGCAATGGGTTCAAACTTTTTAGGAGATGTCCTCCCGGCGCCCAACTCCCTCATAGCATAGGCGATGCATCGAGCCGAGATGAGGGCACCGAATCCATGGATATTCATGACATCCTGGTGGAGGAGCATGATATCGGACTCATTGGAGGCCGATCTCATTGAGGAGGCTATTCCGCCGATGTGGAGCGATAGCTCCTTTAACGTCCGAGCAAACCGGGTCTTTCCACCATTTGCATGGAGCCACAGCTCCCCCTTCAACACACACTTGCGCAATTTGGATTCGATTTCATCCAAGCTGGCCCTTCGAATCTCCCCTGCATGAAACAGGCCCTGGTTCCTCAACAATGAATTGATGGATCCACCCTCCTCATCCCACACCATTTCCCAAGGCCGAAAGGGCCATCTATCAAAAAGGACCAGGGAAAGGAACCCAAGAAGGACATCTTCTTCGCTGACCAGGGATTTGGCATTGAACCCCAGATGGTTAAAATTCCTCAGGTCATGGGGAATTTTTTCCTCGTTGTATCCCTTAATGAGAGCTCTTGCGATGCTCGATGGACTTTTTTGGCTGATTTTGGGGCATGAGAAATTTCTCAGGGGGGATTGTCCATCGAATTCGATTGGGGGAACTTGTGGGGAAGGAGTAGAGCCCGATCCACCCTTCTTATATACTGCCATCTTAGGAACTCCCCAGCCCGGCGGACCCTCCACAAGGGTCCCTGTGTATTGAATGGAACTTCCTTGATCCTGAGCGTACCACGACAGGATACGGGCCAGATATTGCCTTGCCGAGACACACTCATATTTCCTCTCCAGTAAAGCCCACGCTTTGGGGAAAATTCCCCTCAATACTTCCTCGACATCGGCCTGGGTAAACTCATCCTTCGAAATCCTGGAGAACACTTCCTCCAATACCGAATACATGCGTTTTGAACTGAGGATCCGCCGTTCCAAAATCACCCTATTGGTGGCCTTGGGCCGATCGCTTCCCCTCGATAGTGCCACCTTTTGCGGGGAATTCTTGTTTATTCGGGTCGCAATCATTGCCCCATCCTCTCCCTTAAAAGCGATGGAAATACGCCTGATCCCGGCATTTCCCTCGCCTATAACCTTGAAGGGAGAACATTGTCCCGAGTTGAGGAAGCTGAAGGCGATGGGCGATTCCTCATAGATGATGAACTGGTCGAGGAAGTCGAAAAATTGAACAACAATCTTCACACCCTTAAGGGGACTGGATGAGATGTTCTTCACCCTTCCGATCACCTCTATCCTCCCTCCTCTAGAGGATGAAGTGAAGGACTCAAGTTGGAGAAAGGGTGTTTTATCGGACCCGAATTCCAGCTCCAGCAATGACGTCCCCTCCTCCGTTGTGCATTGCGCTTTGCCCCCCAAGGATTCAAATTCCTTCACCAAGGCATCGGCCTTGGCAAGGGAAAGCCCGCTTTTAAGCAAAATGGGTGTTTTCCTGATCAGGTAGTCGGCCTTTTCAGGGGAGATATGGAAACGCTTCGAAATATCCCTGAGGAAGCCTCTCCTGCCCTCCGCCGAATTGTTGGTAATACCGAAAAATAAAACCTTATAGGTATTTTGATCCCCTTCTGGAACCACGAAATCCCCCTATTTCACCCATTCCACAGGAACTCCTGCTCTTTCCGCCTCCTCGGGTAAGGTCTTTTCCAGGATCTCCTTTGCTTTCTGGATATCCTCCCCATGGCGATTCAACTCACCCTGGAGCGATTCGATCCGTTGTTGGTACTGCCTCCTTTTAGCACGGGAACGGGTGGCATTATATTTGGCAATGAGATCGTTGTATTCCAACCTAACCCGCTCATACTCCCTCTGTGCTCGGTTCAATTGATCCTTAATCTCGTTTGCCCTATTGATCCAATGATCCTCTCCGCGGCCATGTCGATCCCGTGGTTCCTCCGTCACTTTTTTGGCCTCCCGGGCAGTCCCCGATGACGTCTCCCTCTCTCCCGGCATCTCCCTGTGGTCTATCTGCTTTCTGTATTTCTCCGGCACTGAATCTGGGTTGTCGGTGAAGTGAATGATTCCACGTTCATCCACCCACTTCCAAACCTCGCCCGTTATTCCCGCTGAAGCAAAAAGAAGAATTGCCATGATCAAAAAAAACCCTTTCATCTTCTCCCCCTTGATGGACAAGGTTATTCAACGATGACCGCCGTCCCCTTGGCGTATACCAGAACCATCAAAACCTCCTCCTTAACTCCAAGGGATTCATAACGGATATCGATGCCCACAAGTCCATTTGCCCCCAGGGCAAGGGCATCATCGGTGAGAGTCCGGATCGCCCATTCCCTTCCGTTCATCAATTTATCCACCAGGGAAAGGGCCATCCCCCCACTGAATTTACTGAGATCTAATTTTCCAGATATTTTGAACCCGACTACCTGTTCCGTCGTCACCAGCCCGAGGGATTTAGCCACCTTTCTACCCCCAACCTCTGGTGTACTAACTGCCACGAATTCTCTTCTCTTCTTTTGATCCGCGAAAAATTGGAGGACATCGGGATTTTCGTGTTTCTTGCAAGCAGGACAGGAATCCGGCAACGCCTCCTCCCCTTCAAAGGTAAAAGAATTATTACAGAATTTACACTTAACCGTCCTCTCCATTTTCCCCTCATCCTATGCTCGAATCCTCTCAGCCCCCTTGCTATCGGTATCAGTTACTAGCCACTCCACTCGGGCTATAGTGGCACGTGCCCTTTCGTCTGAAAAGCCATTCGTAGCGAAACGCCTTGCTTGAAAAAACCGTCTTATGGGCCTCACGAAGGGTTTGATTTAGCAATTAACATGCCAATAATTCCTTTGCCGGGACGTAACGAAATGCGGGGTGAATGGCAGGAAAAAACCGACGACCTATTTCTGGAGGGCTGTAAGGAACCGTCCCCATATCTCCTTGGAATCTCCATCCATTTCCGTCAAATATACGCCAGCGCGAAACCGATAAGGGGAACTAGATGGATTGAGATCATACCAAATCACCTTCCCCGTGGCCGTTATCCTCTCCGATTCCGCGGGCAGATCGATCTCGACTTTTAGACTCTTCTCCTCAGTCATCGCTTCGGAGAATACGTGCGAACCATCTACCAAGACCACATTGGTCTCAAGGCAAATCCCCTCGAAGGAAACGTTGCAGATCATACCTCCCAACCTCCTCGAGGTTTCCCGTCTGCCCAACACATGGTACAGGTTGAACTGAACGGGCAGAGGGGATTTCAAGCGCAACAACTTCCTCCTCTCCACTCCTCTCCGTCCTTTCATCCCTTCTCCTCACGGCCTCTCAAAGTAACTTTTCCATCAAGGATTTTCATCGCCACTTCAAAGAGGCCTTGAAACTCATAACCCTCTTACCTTCGGACCAACCGGCTATCCCAATTTCAGGACACTCGTGAACCCACTATTCATGTCGGCAATATGCGAACATATCTCTGAAAAAGTCGCTCTTCGCTGTCTAAAATCGGTTCTGAAGTGCTGCAGTGTTGCAGTGCTGCGGTCGGTTCCTTATGTGATAAATATTTTAGTTCAGCTACGCGGTAATTTATCGCTCAGACCTCGTTTTCCTAGTTTTCTATAGGTCTCATATTGTGACATGCAGGTCGGAATAGGAG
>JAQYWG010000111.1 GCA_030145085.1 Thermodesulfobacteriota bacterium | reverse complement strand
TCTACCTGCCCAGGGAGAGCCGTTGCACCGTTTCCTCCTCAGGCGCGTTTGATCTTGCTGAGATTGCAGCGCCTGCGACCAAGAACTACCCCGTTCAATTCGTCCGGTTCGAGGAGGTGCTGAAAGATCCAAAATTGGTGAAGCAGGCTGGATTTGAACCCTATGAGCGAACCCTTCACACGCTGATCGGTGAGGACAATGTGCAGGCCTCCCGACTGCTGGCAGGGGTGACGTTCAGCAAAGACGGCAACTGGACGAGCTGGCCACCCCACGACCACTCGGAGGCGAAGGAGGAGATTTACCTCTACATTGACATGCCCGGCCCGAACTTCGGCATTCACCTCAATTATACGGACTTTAGTGATATGGAGATGGTCGTGCCGGTTTGGGAGGGGGATGCCGTCGCCATCAAGAAGGGCTACCATTACAATGTTGCCAGCCCTGGGACCACCATTGGCTTCCTATGGATGATGGCGGCGATTAGGGAGGAAAAGGATCGGGTCTTTACCCAGGTTACGGTACAACCGGAGTTTGATGGCCGGTTCAAGCTCTTTTAACCTTCTTGAAACTCTTTTCGCGGGAGGTGGAATATGTCGGAAAAAAAATCGAAGTACCTCTATCACATCGAGGATTTACCCCTTGTTCCATTAACAGAAAAGTCGAAGAGTCGTTTAGTTGCCGGGAAGAATATGTTGGTGAGTTTCATCGAGAACCCGCCGGGTTGCGTATTTCCCCTCCATAGTCACCCCTCAGAGCAGGTTCTCATCATTCTGGAGGGCGAGGAGGAACACATCTGCGGGGACGATAAGTTCTTGATGAAGGCTGGTGATGTCTGTATTCACCCACCCAATGTGGAGCACGGAGGTGAAACCAAGACCGGGTTTAAGGGAATCGATATCTTCTCCCCTCCCCGAGAGGATCACATGGAGAAATTGAAACAGGCCCTCAAAGAGAAGGGGGAGGAGTGACAACATGGAAAAGAGGGAGATCTTTGATAAGATGATGTCTGAGGGGCTGATCCCCGTGATTAGGGTGACCTCTGCTTCGGAGGCCATCGATGTTGCAGGTGCGATCAAGGAGGGCGGGGTTAGCCTCATCGAGATCACGATGAGCGTCCAAGGGGCCATCGATGTGATCAAAGAGCTAACCGGGAAATATAAGGATGAAATCATCATGGGTGCCGGGACCGTTTTGGATCCAGAGACAGGGAGGGCTGCATTGCTTGCCGGGGCTCAATTTATTGTGAGCCCTACCCTCAATCTCGATCTCATCCAACTCGCTCACCGTTATAGCGCTGTGGTCGTTCCGGGGGCGATGACGCCTACGGAGATCCTGACCGCCTGGAATGCTGGCGCCGATATGGTGAAGGTCTTCCCGGCTGCCCAATTGGGAGGACCCGCATATATCAAGGCGCTAAGGGGGCCTTTGCCACAAATTCTCCTTGTCCCGACGGGCGGTGTGAGCCTTCAGAATGCAGGAGCCTTCATCCAGGCCGGAGCTTCAGCGCTCGGTGCGGGTGGTGAGCTGGTGGATAAGAAGGCGGTGAAGGAGAAAAAATTTTCCGTCATTACAGAGAACGCCCGTGCCTTCCTCAAAGCCATTCGAGAGGCACGGAACACATAGTGGGAAAATGGTCGTCGCGCAGTGTTTGGGATTGAGAGGTGTTAGATCTTGCATTGCTGAATTACTGAGGACATTCTTTTCGATGGTCTTTTGGGAAAGTGAGGGAGTTCGTTCGGGCAGCGCAAAGGCGCTCCAATTGCGGGAGATTTGAAGACCGCATATTTGTCTCCCTCTCAGAGCTTCCTCTTCCAGCTTTTCGGTCATCTCCCCCCGGATACTTGACACCAAGCGGGCATCTTTACTATTATGTCGGGCAGTTGTATCTGCTCCAATCGAGCAACCAAACGGGTGGTGTCATGCGGGTAGGGATGTACTATAACAATAATGACGTGCGGCTTGAGGAGATGCCTGTTCCCCAAATCGGTCCGGGCGAACTGCTGATTCGGATTGAGGCCAGCGGTGTCTGCGGTAGCGATGTGATGGAATGGTATCGCCGCGATAAGGTGCCTCTGGTGCTGGGCCATGAGATTGCGGGGGAAATTGTTGAGGTGGGCGAGGGCGTCCGGCAATACAAAGAGGGGGACCGTGTATCCGCTTCTCATCATGTGCCCTGCAACACGTGTCGCTATTGTCTGAGGGGACATCACACGCTATGCGAAACGTTGCGGCAAACACATTTTGACCCGGGAGGATTCGCCGAGTACGTTCGTCTGCCCACAATCAATGTGGACAGAGGTGTCTATCTCTTGCCCGATGGAGTCTCCTTTGAGGAGGCGACCTTTATCGAACCAGTGGCCTGCGTTTTTCGGTCTCTGAGGATAGCCCGACTCGAGCCAGGGCAGACGGTCCTTGTCATAGGGAGCGGTATTGCCGGATTGATCCATGTTCATCTGGCCAAAGCCATGGGGGCGGGCCGTATTGTGGCAACGGATATTGTGGAAAGTCGTCTGGAGGTCGCACGGCAATTGGGGGCCGATGTGGCTTTTGATGCAAGAGAGGATGTCCCCTCCCGGCTCAGGGGCGTCAATGATGGATGGTTGGCCGACCTGGTTTTGGTCTGCACTGGGGCGAGATCTGCTCAGATTCAGGGTATGGAATCGGTCGAAAGAGGAGGCACGGTGCTCTTTTTTGCACCGACAGATCCCGGGGTAACGGTTCCCCTTTCCATCAATGAGCTTTTCTTTCGAAACGATATAACACTGGCAACCACGTACGCGGGAAGCCCGGGGGACCATGGGGAAGCCCTTGAGCTCATTCGATTGGGGCGGTTGCATGTCAAGGAGATGATCACTCATCGGTTTGGTTTGGCGGAAATTGGGGAGGCGTTCAGACTGGTTGCCGAGGCCAGGGATTCCATCAAGGTCATCATCGAGCCCCAGAGGTAGCGGAAACGTTTCCGTTGCTGGTCTTTTATTCCCCGGTTTCTTGAGGAATGGAGAGATCGCCGGAAATCAAGTTGCAATGCAGATTTCAAAAGGAGGATGTTATCATGGATTGGGGAATGGAAAATCGTCTATCTCGGCTGATTCAATCAGACGGCCACTGTTTCTTTTTACCGATCGATCATGGCTATTTTCAGGGTCCCACCAGAAAGCTGGAAAAACCGGGCGAAACCATCAAACCCCTGATTCCTTATGCCGATGGACTTTTTGTGACACGAGGAGTGTTACGTTCCTGTGTTAATCCGAGGACCAGCCCGCCCATTATTCTGAGAGTCTCCGGTGGGACCAGCATCATCGGAAATGACCTTTCCCACGAGGGAATCACCACATCGATCCAAGAGGTCCTCCGCCTCAATGTGGCCGCTGTTGGCATGTCGATCTTTGTGGGGAGCGAGTATGAGCACGACTCCCTTTTAAATCTGGGAAAACTGGTGGATAAGTGTGAAGACTATGGGATCCCGGTCATGGCGGTTACGGCTGTTGGAAAAGAGCTGGAAAAGAGGGATGCTCGCTACCTCGGGCTGTGCTGCCGGATCGCCGCTGAATTGGGTGCTCAAGTGGTTAAGACCTACTGGTGCGAAAATTTTGATAAGGTTGTCAATGGCTGCCCTGTGCCTGTGGTCATGGCGGGCGGACCCAAGTGTGAGACAGAACGTGAGGTATTCGAATTTGTCTATGACGGCATGGAAAAAGGGGCCATCGGTCTAAACCTGGGAAGAAATGTCTGGCAGCATGAACACCCGGTGGCCATGATGAAAGCCCTCCGGGCCATCATTCATGAAAGTGCGTCTGTTGAAGAGGCGAATGATCTATTCAATTCGCTCAGGGGCGAATGAACTCCGCCTCCAAGGAAATCCGCAAAGAATGATATGAACCGATGTGGGGAATTGCTCAATGTCCTCCGACCTTTGCATTCCCCTCCGAATCCGAATGGCCCTCACCCTGGGAGTTGATCTGTTCTGTACCCCTTGATCCTTCGGGTTATCCATTTTTCGATCGTTTCCTCCGTCAACACCCGTAATCTCTTCTTCATATTTTCCAGGGGAATTTCCGCCCTTGCCGCTGATCTATGTCCTCCAGCATTGCCCAAATCCCCGAAGAGTTTCGAAGCCATTTTCCCCGTATTCTTACGGTATCCGTCGCTCCGCAAGATGATCACCAGATTATCATCGACCACGGATGATACGACGGTCGAGGAGATATTGTTTACCCTCAGCAGAAAATCGGCCAGCTGAACACAGACATCCGGGTTGTCAATCTCACCCATATGAACGAAGATCTTGTCCTTCAAGATCTTTATCCTATCGAAGGCCATTTTAAAGTAGTTGAGGATTTCAGGGGAGAGTTCGGAAAGTTCGATCTTACGGAGCACGTTTTTGTTTGCCCTTGGAAAGAGGTAGCGGAAGGCCCACACATCCTCCGCTCGGGTATCACGTTCGAAATTGTTGGTATCCGTCTTAATGCCATAGAGCAGCGCCGTTGAAAGCCTGGTTGAGGGCTTGATCCGGGCGGCATTGAGGTATTCGGTCATGACGGTGGAGGTTGAGCCATAGCTGGGACGGATGTCCTTAAAGGAAGCACTATAGCCCTTCGTGATGGGGTGATGGTCGATTATTACATCGAAATGACGGTTCTTAAGGAGATCGAAGTGAGGGGGTTGCCCATCCAGAATAGCCGTTCGGTTGAACTCGGTAAAATCAATGTCCGCAATCCTTTCCATGGGGATGCTAAGAAGCCTGATCAAGGCCATGTTCTCTTGCCGAGTAATTTCCCCATCATAGGCAGTCGTGGCGTATCTTATGGATTTCAAAAGCAAGGTCTTCAGCGCGAGACTGCTGGCGATGGAATCGGGGTCGGGCTTGATGAGTATGAGCAGCCGGTCCTCGGAGGAGAAGATCTCCCTTAATTCATTTAGTTGTACGCGGGTTGATTTGAGATCCGGAAATCCGGACAATTCCCTCATCTTGACCCTTTCATCCCTCATCTTCCTTGCATCTCCTCGGAGTAACCCCTTGAAAATTCAGATAATCTTGCCTTCATACCGTCATCTTCAAATCGAAGCCACGAGACTCGGCCGCATTAATGGGCTTCTCCCCTTAGAGTTTCCTCGGTCCTTCATGTCCCCCTTCAGAGGGATACCAAAACCTTCCCAGGTTTGACGGATTTTATAGCGATTCTATCTTAAGGATCTGATGACGTTCAATATCACGAATGGAAATGGTAGTCAATTTTATAAAGTGTTCCATGGCGGTATTTTCCCCGGGATGTCGGGAAGGGAGTATCTGGATAACAACCCTCCACAACAGATCATCACCCTCCCCGAGGGATCGTGGGGCGAGGGAAAGTTCCACTGGTTATGGTTCAATGAATGGACCAAGTGGACGTGGGAGATCATCGGAAGAAGTAGGTGCGGATGATGAGGTAAGCAATATAGGCCGAGAGGATGAATAGGCCACCGATTATCCCCTTTTGGACCAGCATTGCCTTTCCCCGAGAAAGGGTATCCACATACTCGGACAATTTCCGAAAATTCAGATCCGAGGTGTGGGCGAACCGCAACCTGGCGTGAACCTTATTTTTGAAGTCTTCAATTGCAAGAACCCTTCCCTTACACTGTATCCTGGTGCCATTTGTGAGAATGGAGAAATCCATGGACTCCCCAACCCATAAATCGAAATTGGCCTGCAGTTTCAACCCGCCCAGACTGATGTTTACGGTTTGCATGGTCATCTTTCTTCCGTAACGGAAACAGATGACCTTTTTTTCAACAGCAAATCGGGGGAATTTCCGCTTCTCATGGGCGTCTTGGGCCTTTCCCGAATATCCATGGGAGGGTTGTCTTATCCTGTTGAGGAGTAAATTCATATCCATGTTCCCATCAAAAGTCTCACAAGGGAGATGATATCGATTTCAAGGATCTAATCGTTTCTGTATGAACTTATATCTATTAAAATACCATTGAGCTGACCTTGTCAAAGGAATTCCTAGACCGTATGGGGAGAAATTGATCAATATGGCTTCATTTTCGGGAAATTTCGGATTTATTCCCTTATTTTCGATTTATTTTGAATTAGTAAAGGCAATAGGCCCACATGAGAAGGGTGGAGAACGATTTCTTGACAATCCGCGATGGGAATGGTACTCTGCGAGTGGATGGTACGTAATGCAATAATTATCCGTTATTGAAGGGAATCCCATTTCGAATCCATTATGTAGAAGGATTGGATTGAGTCGATGTCCGGATGATTACTACATGACCATGGGCCTTGGATGGATTCTGGGGGGGTTGAAGTGGACGCAAGGGATAGATTGGGGGAGTTGAGCGACCTCTTTGCCTCTCGGAGGCTGGTCGTCGTCTCGAACAGGCTTCCCTATAATCCCCATCGAGCACGTGAAGGAATTCGCTACACAAAGGGAAGCGGAGGTTTAGTTACGGCCTTGGATCCCATTCTGCGGCTTTCCAACGGCCTGTGGATTGGTTGGGATGGGGGGGGTACCGGGGCCTCCATGAAGGGGAAACGGGTTACCATTTCCGAACCCGAGGGCGAGGAAAGCTATCAACTCCGGTTCGTCGATTTAACGGAGAAGGAGGCGGGCCATTACTACTACGGTTTTTCCAACAGGACGCTTTGGCCCATCTTCCATAACTTCATTGGGATGAGCCGTTTCAACAGTGTTCATTGGAAGACCTACTTCAAGACCAATGCCTATTTTGCCGGGACAATTCTGGAAGAAGCCAATCCATCGGATATCATCTGGGTTCAGGACTATCACCTCTCCCTGGTCCCCAATTTTATCCGTTACCAGAACCCTGACCTAAAGCCATACTTCTTCCTCCATACTCCCTTTCCCCCCTATGATACCTTTCGCGTTTTGCCGTGGTGCAAACCGATCCTGGAGGGGCTCTTGGGAAGCGAGAAGATCGGGTTTCACGTAAAGGGCTACACCGATAACTTTCTTGACTGCGTTGAAAAAATCCTCAATGCCCCTGTTGATAGAGAATCGGGAGTCGTCGAATTACCGGGGAGGGAGGTCAAGGTGGGCTCGCATCCCATCAGTATCGACTATAATGCCTTTCGCGATATGGCCCTGACGACGCGGGTGGTGAAACGAGCTCAAAAACACCGCAGCAGAATCGGGGATCGAGTGGTAATCTTAGGGGTGGATCGGTTGGACTACACCAAGGGGATAAAGGAGAGGCTTTTGGCCGTCGAACGATTTCTGGAGAGATACAGCAGGTATAGAAACCGGATCCTCTTCATCCAGGTAGCCGTGCCCAGCCGAACCAGGGTAGAGGAATACCGTGTGATGAAGAAAAAGGTGGATGAAACTATAGGGCGAATCAACGGGCGATTCACGAGAGAGGGATGGTCCCCCATCCAGTATATCTACAGATTGCTTTCTCGGGAGGAATTGGTTACTTACTACCGGATTGCCGACATCGCCCTCATAACACCGGGGCGGGATGGGATGAACCTCATTGCCAAGGAGTACGTAGCTTCGCAAGTGGACAAGCGGGGAGTATTAATATTGAGCGAATTCGCTGGTGCTGCCGAAGAACAGACGGAGGCCCTTTTGGTAAACCCATACGATATTGAAACCGTCTCCGAGACGATCTATAAGGCCATTAAGATGCCTTTGGAGGAGAAAAGGGCACGGATGGAAAAGATGCAAGATCTCCTGGAAGAAAGGGATATCTACTATTGGGTGAGGGATTTCTTCGAAGAGGTTAATTAGCCGCCGCTCGCGCTTTCATTGCACATGTATGCTCACGCGCAACTTTGCGCCAAAGATTGCACTTTGGATTCAGAGGGTGAATTTTCACCTATCCCGCTTTCCTCGGAATTCTTATGGAAAGAATCTTCACCCTGTTGTTGACAAAATGTTGGCTTCAGCACTAGGCAAACCTTGTGAGATTTGGAAAGGCCTGCGAGCGATCAATCCACGTTTTAATTCAACTACAGGGTAAACTCGCGTTTGGAGCTTCCTTTTCCAGTTTTTCAGTAATCTCTTCGAGATGAAATATCTATTCGATGATAAAGACGGTATTATTGAGGAGGTGATGGCTCAAGATCGTCGCGCTTTCTTCTTGGATTATGATGGAACCCTCACCCCCATCGTTGAGGATCCACCAAAGGCCTACCTGTCTCCCAACCACAGGGAGGTCATCGCTTCACTCCTTGCAGACGAAAAGAATTTCGTCTGCGTCATTAGCGGAAGGGCTATCGAACAATTGAAGGGGTTCATCCCTCTCAAGGACCTCGTCCTGGCAGGAAATCATGGTATGGAAATAGCCGGACCGAGTATTTCCTATGTGAATGAGGGTGCATTACGGGCGAAACCCCTGTTGAAGGAAATAGCCGAAATGTTGCAAAGGAAGTTGAACGATTTCCCAGGCGTCCTGGTTGAGGATAAGGGGCTAACGGTGAGCGTGCATTACAGAATGGTGCCGGTTAAGCGTCATCCCCATTTAAAGAGATCCTTTTACCGGGAGATGGGGAAATTCTCGGCCTCCAATACGATTATCGTTATACGGGGAAAGAAGATCTTGGAGGTAAGGCCCAATGTGGTTTGGGATAAGGGATTCGCGGTGAAATGGATATTGGCCTCTTTATCGGATTACCTGTTGAAGGAAAGACCTTACCCCATTTATATGGGAGATGACGAAACCGACGAAGATGCCTTCAGGGCATTGAAAGGTCGGGGGTTGACCATCCTGGTTTCACCTCGCAAAGGGGCAAGTGAGGCTTCCTACTTCGTCAAGAGCGTGGAGGAGGC
>JAQYWG010000110.1 GCA_030145085.1 Thermodesulfobacteriota bacterium | reverse complement strand
CGATCGGGCGTTGGGAAGAGCCCAAAAGTCTGGAAATTCCTCAGATATTGGCATTGACATTTTATCACCAAATGGGTAGCTTAATTTCATTATAAGGGGAATGAACGTGGCCGGGAAGGCTTTCTTGCCGCGGGGGATTATTGATGAGATTGGCCCTGGGCCTCTTATGACGTAATTGAACGGGACAGGAAGTTCTGTTGAGGCCGTGGGCGGCACATTACCCCATGGCCTTTTTTCTCCGGGGAGTCTTAAGATGAAGAGGATTTTTAGCGGAATTCAGCCAACGGGGGAAATCCATATCGGTAACTACCTCGGTGCCATCCAGAACTGGGTCTCTTTGATCGACGATTACGACTGTATCTACTGTATTGTCGACTACCATGCCATTACCATCGACTTCGAATCCCATATGATGAAATCTCAAATCATGGAGACGGCCATTGTCAACATGGGTTGTGGATTGGATCCGGAAAGATGTTCCCTATTTGTACAATCTCATGTCCCGGAACATACGGAGTTGGCTTGGATTTTCAACTGCATTACTTCCATTGGAGAGTTGGAGCGGATGACGCAATTTAAGGATAAGTCGAAACAACATCGCCATAATATTAATATAGGGCTTTTGGATTATCCGGTGCTGCAGGCTGCGGATATTCTCCTCTACAAGGCACATTTCGTCCCCGTTGGGGAGGATCAATTTCAACATGTGGAGCTCACCCGGGAGATCGCCAGAAAATTCAACAGGAGATTTGGCGAGGTCTTTCCCGAACCCCAGGTCCTCTCACCGAATACCCCCAGGATCCTCGGGCTTGATGGAAAGAAGAAGATGTCCAAAAGCATGAATAACTACCTGGGACTGACGGAACCGGAGGACGAAATTTGGGAGAAGTTGCGAAAGGCGGTGACCGATGAAGCCAGAAAACGACGAAGGGACCCGGGAAATCCCGACAGGTGTAATATCTTTACCATCCATGGGGGATTTGGGAGCCGGGAAGACCTGGAGGCCATAGACCGAGGTTGCCGAGAGGCAACCATAGGTTGTGTGGACCACAAAAGGATGCTGTATGAGGATATGATGGCCCATTTGGCCCCAATTCGGAACAGGATAAGGGAGCTTCGAGGGAATATCGATTATGTAAAGGAGGTATTGGAAAACGGGGCGACGCGATGTAGGGCGATCGCCGTCGAGGTGATGGATGAGGTGAAAGCAAAAACCGGCCTTGCGCGGTGAAGCCAAACTAATCTCGACCTATATCCCGTTGTAGACTCTGCCGACCATTTCCCTGAACCAATCCGGCTTCTTGATAAGGACGTAGAGGAGGATGATTGCGGCGAAGGGAATAGGAATGACGGCATCGATAATGGCAAGCAGGATTAACCCGAGAATGCATTGATTTCGAAACGACATGGCCTAAAACTCCCACGATCAGGTGAGCGAGGAGTTGGGATTCGATGGCCACCATGTCTGCCCTGGTGCTTAAATCGCTCCATCGCCCCTTTGAATGCAATGATGAGACGATTATAAGGAATTGATTCCCTCAAGACAACCCTCCTCTAACCGAAGAAAACGGTGTGATTCATGGAAGGGGAGGTAAATTGGGGGATTTATCCAAAACGATGTTTTGACTTGATTTCATATGGGAGTTATGATATCATATAACGAAACGAAAATGTCCCTCCAGGGGAGTTGGGCGTGAAGAAGATATTGGTGGTGGAAGACGATGAGAGCCAGCGAATTTTATACCACGACGAATTTGCCGAAGCTGGCTACGAGGTAATACTGGCTGCTAATGGGAGGGAGGCGTTGAAGCAACTGGATGTGGAAAAGCCCGACTTGATCGTACTGGATATCGTTATGCCCGTGATGGATGGAATGGAGACAATCGGCAGGATTATAAGAGAGCATAGGGAAGTTCCCATCATTTTGAATACTGCCTATTCGAGTTACAAGGACGACTTTATGAGCTGGGGTGCCGAGGCCTACGTGGTTAAATCGGCCGATTTGGGGGAGCTAAAGGCAAAGGTGCGAGAGGTCCTTGGAGAATCGGGAAGTCATCCCTGAGCAAATTGAATAGAATCCAAGAGGCGCAGACCGATCTCCTTGAGGGTGTTGCTAAGTCCTTCGATTCATAAGTTCGATGACGAACTTAATCATCCAGGACTTAGTACTGCCCTCGGCCATGAGCTCGGGCCGAATGGAGTGAGCAATTTTTTTGAATTAAGTTGCCAAAATACGTCCCCGTAATTGCGAATCGAAGCACTAGGGTGTGTAGATCACAGCGATGAATCTGGCGGGTTTGTCCCCCAAATTCTTCAGTTTGTGGCTTATGGCTGAATTGAAATGGAGACTTTGGCCCTTTGCGAGGACGTTTTTTTCCTCTCCTACCATCATCTCCACTTTGCCCTCCAATACGTAGATGAATTCCTCGCCTTCGTGGTGATAATCAACACCCATGTGTTCTTTTCGGGGATCTACGGTCACGAGGAAGGCCTTTAAATGCTTGGTTTCGGCTCTTGGAGTAAGGGTTTGATAGGCATATGCCTCGGTCCGGACCAGGAAGCTCTTTCTCCTTTGCTCTTCAGAAACCTTCTGTTGGTCAGCAGAAAGGAAGGTGCCCGATTCCACGGAGAATGCCTTTGCAATCTGAATAATTGCCGAAACCGGCGGGATCACCTGTCCCTTTTCGATTTTCTTGAGATATTCGGAACTGTATCCCGTCTCATTGGCCAACTGTTTCAGGGATAGGCCCGTTTTCAACCGCAATTTCTTCATCCTTGATTCAAAGGATTCCTTAGGTCTCGGCATCTCTCCCTCCCAATAGGAAATCCAAGGAGATAGATATTACGCCTGATTATACGAATATCGGCAGGACGTTTCAACTCAAAAATGCTTTTGTGCTGAGTTTTCCTTAGCTTTGTAGTATAGTAATATCATTTTAGATTGGTTTTTTCCAAAGGAGCATGTGGAGTCGATTCTTGGGCAATTTCGTCAAGATCTTTGTTGTAGAGAATAAATTCGAGGCCGATTTGGTCTCCCAGGCCCTGCAGAAAGAGGGAATTCCCGTAATGTTAAAAAGATTCTCCGATACAGCCTATGATGGTCTCTACATTCCCCAAAAGGGGTGGGCCGCTGTCATGATCCCGGAGGAATTTAAGGCCATGGGAGAGAGGGTGGTGGTCGAGTTCGAGGAGGCATTTAGGAAGAGAGGGGGAGTGGGCGACAAAATGAGGAAATGAAGTCAATTATTTTTCCTAAGCGAACACCGTTGTCCCTTCGCTTCCGTGCTTCCGAAGTGACCCTCTCGGAGTTCGCAGGTGGGGAATACTTACCCCTTCCAGCCTTTAAAGGGCTGGTCTTCCCCTTTCCTTCGACTGCGCCCTTCGGTCCGGGCTCAGGGTTGAGGACTCAGGACAAGCTCTGCTCACCCTCGATGGGTGCCCCACTTCTCCAGCAAATTACGCTCATGGACAGCGATGTCCGCTAGAAACTCGGGAAACTCCAAATTATAAAGATTGACGCGGATCAAGGCGAGATATACAATTTTTTATACCAGTGGAGGATGGAGAAGATTCATTGGGCAGAGGGAAGAAGTTCAGGTTTTTAAATCATACCGCTGATTTGGGGATCCTTGTTTATGGCAAAGACTTGGAGGAGTTATTCAGCAACGCTGGGGAGGCCTTCTTCAATATCATTACGGATTTGCAAAGGGTAAGGGAGAGCACGGAGAGGATCATTCGAGTCGAAAGTCCGAATTTGGAGGATTTGATGGTTCATTGGTTGGGGGAATTACTCTACATGCATGATGTGGATGGCCTCCTTTTCAAAAGTTTTTCCATCGATGAACTTCGCGATGGATCGCTGAAGGCGAGGGCGAGGGGGGAAGCATTTGATGAGGGACGCCATGTCATTAAGACGGAGATCAAGGCGGTGACGTACCATCAAATCCAGGTGAAAAAGGACAAGAGGAGGTGGAGTGCGAGGATCATATTCGACCTTTAAGGAGTGAAGGAAATCCAAGGCAAGGAGGTGGAAAGATGTCGGAAGGAAGCCACATAAAAATTCAGAAGGTAGACGATCACCGGTGGCGTATTCCCCGGGAGGGAAAGATGCGGACCGATGGCCTTGTTTACGCCAATGAGAGGATGATTGCCGATATCCGGAAGGACCAAAGTCTCGTCCAGGTGTCGAATGTTGCGTGGCTTCCGGGAATCGTGGGGAACTCCTTGGCGATGCCGGATATCCATTGGGGGTATGGGTTTCCCATTGGCGGAGTAGCGGCCTTCGATCTGGATGAGGGAATCATTTCGCCTGGGGGGGTGGGATACGATATCAACTGAGGCGTGCGGCTTATGCGCTCAGGTTTGAGCCGCAAAGATGTCTCGGGACGCATCAAGGAATTGGTGGAGGCCCTTTTCAGGAATATCCCATCCGGGGTGGGATCACAACGGAAGGACCTGAAGTTGGGCCGAGAAGAGGAGAGGAAGGTCCTCGTGAAGGGAGCCCGATGGGCGATCGAGAATGGCTATGGTTTGTGGGAAGATTTGGAACACATCGAGGAGAAAGGAGCGATAGAGGGAGCGGACCCACGCGCCGTTTCGGAAAGGGCCTTCGAGCGAGGACGTGCACAAATGGGGACCCTTGGATCGGGTAATCATTTCGTGGAAGTGGGTTACGTGGCCGAGATATACGATGAAAAATTGGCCGATGGACTCGGGCTGAAGGAGGATGGGATAACCGTTATCGTTCATACCGGATCAAGGGGGTTAGGGCACCAGGTGTGCGATGATTATATCAAGGTTATGCTTCAGGCGGCGGCAAAATTTGGAATCGAATTACCCGATAGACAGCTCTGTTGTGCCCCGATTGCCTCCGATGAGGGCAGGCGTTACTGGGCTGCCATGGCCTGTGCGGCTAATTTCGCCTTTGCCAACCGGCAGATGATTACCCACTGGGTCAGGAAGACCCTTGAGCGGGTGATGAGGATGGGTCCCAAGCTGCTCCAGTTGGACCTCATCTATGATGTCTGCCATAACATCGCCAAATTCGAAGACCACGAGGTCGATGGGCAGCGAAGGAGGATCTGTGTCCATAGGAAGGGAGCGACTCGCGCGTTCCCACCAAACCATACCGATATCCCAGGAGATTATCGAGACATCGGTCAACCCGTTTTGATCCCCGGAGATATGGGAAGGTGTTCCTATGTGTTGGTAGGAACGGAGAAAGCATTTTCCGATACCTTCGGTAGCACGTGCCATGGCGCAGGCAGGGTAATGAGCCGACGCCAGGCTAAGAAAGCCGCCAAAGGAAGGATCATTTCCAGGGAATTAGAGGACAGGGGAATAATCGTTCGATCAGCAGGAAGGGCCACCATTGTTGAGGAAATGTCCGAGGCGTATAAGGATGTTACCGAAGTAGTGGATGTGGTTCACCATGCGGGGATCAGTAAAAAGGTGGCGAAGCTCGTTCCCATGGGCGTAATCAAGGGATAGGGTTTTTCGATTTCAAATCTGGAGGGGTGAATTGGGGCGGGGAATTTGAGAATGCCCGCCCTTTTTTTCTCCCTCCTATCAGGGAAGGAAATGGAAGGGCGAAGAGGTTTGTACCAGAGGACATGGGAGAAGTGGTTTCTCATAGGGATTTCTGGAAAAGTCGCTCTTCGCTGCTCAAAATATTTTTTCGACCATCCTAAAGTTCGCTTCACTGCAAATCCAAAACTCGCCCTCCGGGCTCAAACAATGGATTTGCGACCGTTCCGTTTCACTAAGAATGGTTACCGAAAAAATCTTAATTCGCGCTCAGAGCTCCTTTCCCAAGTTTTTAAGAGACCTCTCATAGGAATTTTGACAATGGCCCTGTTGGGATGTACTGGGCTCTATTTTCACCATGTCCCTCTTGAGAAGGCCTCTGCCCCCGTGGAGGTGATTTCCAACCTAAAGTTTCGAGAACATTGGCAGGGGTTCTTTTGGTATGGGGAGAAGATTGGCTTTTCCCATTTTTGGATTGAGGAAGCGGAGGATCTCCCCGGGGCCTTTAAAATCTCCTCCGAGGCCGTTTTCCGGTTCAAAATGTTGGGGATCAAAAAGGAGTCCCTTTTCAAAGAGGTCGATTACGTCAGCCCCGACTTACGGTTGCTTAAGGTCAATGGGGAGCAAAAACTGGACGGGAGGATACGGAGGGTGGAGGCAGAGGTGGTTGATGGGGGTATAATGGTGAAAACGGAAACGGAGGGGGAGCGCACGGAACATCAAATCCCCGTGGAAGGTCCCATCTATCCTTCCCTTGCCCAATATCTCTACCCGGCTCTCAGGGGGATGGATATCGGGAGGCACTATCGATACCACATATTCAGTCCCCAGAGCCTTTCGGTGATGGAGGTTAATCAAAGGGTGCTGGCTTTCAAGGAAAGCGACCTCTTCGATGGACCGGCCTTCGAGATAAAGACCGAGGTTTCCGGAATCAATCCCAAGGTGTGGATCAACATGCGGGGGGAAATGGTGTTCGAGATGGTCGGGGCCCTCATCACGGCGAAGGAGGATGAGTTTTCGGCCAAAAGATTTATCTATGAATCGAGCCTATCCAAAAAGGACATCCTCTTGGATTATAGTCTGGTCAAAGTTGATCGGGCCATCCCGAATCCCAGGGCATTGCGAGTGCTCCACGTAAGGCTGAAAGGGCTGAATGAACCGACATTGGTCATCTCGGATGAAAGGCAGAGGGCCTCCATCAAAAGGGAGGGAGATACCTCAGTTGTGGAATTCATGGTTTCCATCGAAAAACAGTTGAAAGGAACCCCGCTGCCGCTTCCTATTTCGAAAAGGGAATATGTGCGCTACCTCCAACCCTCCTTCCAAATCGAGAGCGGAAATAGGGAAATTATCCAAAGGGCGAGGGCCGTCTTGGATGGAGAGAGCAACAGCCTCCTGGCCGTAGCCAAGCTGGCCCATTGGGTGAGCGATCACTTAGAGGATGCATTGGTGGATTCCTTTTCAGCCTTGGATGCCCTCCATGGGAAGAAGGGGGAGTGCCAAGCCCATGCCTACTTATATACCGCCCTCTGCCGAGCTGCGGGGATTCCGACTAAGGTCGTGTCCGGGTTGGTCTATATGAAGGAGGTAGGATTTCTCTATCATGCCTGGGCCGAGAGCTTCATCGGGTATTGGATTGCGGTGGACCCAACCTTCGACCAGATTCCCGCCGACGCTACCCACATTAAATTGGCGGAGGGGGAGAACTTTCGCGATCTCAGCCCTTTGGTGAATGTCATTGGGCGTCTCCAAGCAACCATTGTGGACTACAAATTTTGATTTCCGATGACAGCTCTAATGACGGCGCCACTGTGACAGTGTTACACGACCACCAATAGATGATCCCTATTCTATGGCCTTTTGGTATGAAAATGAGTATTTTTGGCAGAAAACCGAAAGGAATCTAAGGAAAGACAATATGTTTACTTTAAATGAGTGATTTTAGGATTTGACATAGTGTTTTAAAAGATTTATAATACATTTGTTCTGGATTTTTCATTAAGCCCTCATTCAGCCTTAGATTGATCGATCCAAGACACCTACCATTACCGAATTTATCCAAAACGGCATTATAAAAGAATTAAAGCCACCAGATGTGCTGACAGGGATAAAAAGAGTTGTAGAGCAAGAGATGAATATGTACAGGGAGGGTAAATATAATTATCGACCTGATGAGGAAGGGATAAGTAAAGAAGAATGGATGTAGAGAATGAAAAAAATTAAAATTGAAATACCAGATGGAAAAGATCTTGTGTTTGAGGGCGAAAAAATAGCACGTGCAGCAGATCGAATGACGGAATTAATTTTGTGGAAAACCAAGGGTGGTAAGTATGTGGTGGAAAGGACAACAGGGAAAAATAAACAGGGTGAAATCTATAATTCAGCGAAAGACGCTTCATCAGTGATAGATTTTTATAAATCGGTCGGAAAGGAACTTATCAAGAACGCTCAGTCAAAAGATAAAGCCTTTGAGGGCCTTACCGAAAAAAGAATAGAATAAAATGAGGAAAAAAATCTTAATACAAACAATTACGCTATTATCTCTCCGATTACTTGATTTGAAACCTAAAGACTTAAGCAATAGAAGGCTTCTGGATGTTCTCTTAAATTTTCTACCCGAAGAAACTCGAAAAAGTGGCAAACCAAGGGAATATTTTGAAAGGGCAATGTTTAGCCCAGAGAATTTTCGTAAACTCTCTGAAGATGAAAAATCTGTTTATATAAATGTAGTTAAAAAAATTTTGGATAGAGCCTTCATAAATTAAGGGCTCTGTCGAAAAAGGGCATCCTTAGGGTCTCAATCACAATCAACCACAATCACCACTGTCTTCGAAGAATATGTTCTGCCTCAGGTTTCCCCTTGAGGTGATGTGATAAAATGCGCATTCATATTCAATCCTTGGTTGCCTTACCATAAGTAGGGAGTTATATAGAATTCCGACGGATTCTAAGGTAAGGTTATTTATGTCGGAAGGAGATTAAGGCAAGATCATCCCGCAATTGGGATACAATCTATCTCAAAATACAGATTTCTGACGCAAACTGCGCCACGAGGCTGCAGAGGAGATGAGGGTGGGCCCCTCGGAGCCGGCTTGCAGGAGCAGGCTTCAAACCACCTTAAGCTGCTGTGGTCAAAAGCCATGGTGGTGAGCGTTAAGGAAAAGTCACGGCTGAGGATCGTGGCAGGTGAGGGTCAGGGAGGCGAGCGTAAGCGAACCACTGATGAGGTGTCGAAAGGAAGATGACGGCGTCAAAACTGGAGGCCTTTCTAACTTCCAGGAC
>JAQYWG010000010.1 GCA_030145085.1 Thermodesulfobacteriota bacterium | reverse complement strand
ACTAAGGTTGGAGAAAAATAGAAGTAAGTTTAGATCCTCTTGCCCTTTGGCCGCAGCATCCTTATTACATCCTTTCCCTCAATTGTAGCCTTATCTCAATCTCCTAGAGGGTGTACACTCCCTGACGAAGAGGTCATCCCCCGGATGGTTTTGGAGAAGATGGGTATCTTGCGATCATTTTACTTTTGCGTTTCCAGAAATGCCCGTTCTGACTGGTGGACCTCGAAAGCATACAATATCAAAATAGATACTCTGGGCTCAGAAACACAGAGTAATTGTTGCTATAGCCGAGAGGTCATAATTCTCCAAGCATAAGAGAAGTTCCTAGCGTATGGAGATGTGGTTAAATCTTGGGGAGTATTTCCTTCTTCTGAAAAAGGAAATACGCACAATCCTCGCAGAAATGGATGCAGTAAATCTTCTTATGTTCCACCTCCCCTCTGAGAGCATAGCAATTGATGGACTTAGTCTTATGAACAAGACAATCTTCACAGCTCCCTTCAGGGCGGATGTGAGCATTCATTTTATTTTTAAAGAATTCCCAACAGAATGTTGCCGAGCTCTTGTCATCCACCAAGGCTTTCAGGTCAATACCTAGTTCCTCAGGTTCTGGAAAGGGGATGTTGTTACTCTTCAGAAACAAAGCTAAATCCTTTGGTAGTACTCGCCAATGTCCCGAGGTTCCGACCCGATATCCTTTGATCTTCGCTTCCTCAACCCATCGCTTGGCGGTCTCCCCTGAAACGTGACACATTCGGGCTATATCGAAGGTCGTAAATGCGGTCTTTTCCATGTTTATTTTATTTATTATATTTATTTCATTGAATATATTTATATTATTTAATTACATCAAGCCCACGCCAAAGTCAAGCCCCATTTTTGGCAGTTTTACGGGAAATTATATAGCCATGATTTTTTTAATTTTTTGTATGAATACAATCAAATAGCCAATTTTTACAATAGTGTGATGAACGTTCAAAAATTCAAACATCTCATGAATTCTAAGATTTCCTTGAAATTACTCTGATTTTCTCAAGATTTCAAGAAATTTTCCTGAGAGGAAATTGCGAAAAGAAATACTTTCCACAATAATTATGGATTCATTTCACCTAGGGAGGAATTCTGAAAGTCTGGGGATAAATTGGGTTTATACGCTGTTAAGATACGTGGAACCATCCGTTTGATTCCCCCAAAAAAATAGGGAGGAAATCTCCTCCCCATCACTCCTCAATAGCGATCCGTTTTGGCCCCCCCTTTTTTGGCAACTTCAACGCAAGTATCCCATTCTTATAGTGCCCCCTTATTCCCCCGGGATCAACTGAATCGGGAAGGGTAAAGGAGCGACTGAAGGGGCCATAACACCTCTCGACGAGATGGTATTGTTCCGGCTTGGTTTCCTTGCTCAGGGGCCTCTCCCCCCTGATGGTCAGAATATTCCCCTCTATGTCCACGGTAAGGTCATCCACGTCGATCTCAGGAAGTTCGACCTCGACGACAATCTCATCTCCCGTCTCGTAGATATCCACCGAAGGAGTCCACGTGCTCCTCGGCAGCACCTCCCCCCTCCTCCGGCCGAAGGTCACGTCGCAGAGCCTATTCATCCTCTCCTGGATTTCCATCAAGTCCTTCAGAGGATCCCATCTCATAAATGCCACATCCATCTCCTCCTAGCCCCTCTCCCCGGGACCCAAGGGATCATCTTGGGGGATCTCCCTTACCCCCGACAATCCGGACAGACATCGAAGAAATCCTTCGGAAGCTTGACCTTTTCCTTGATGTACTCCAGCTGAAACCATGGGGCGAAACTCTGGCCACATGCCTTGCATTTCTTCATCGGCAGGGTTCTCTCCCACCTCACGATGGTCCGTTCCTCCTCCGTCTCCTCCATTTTGATACAATCAACAGGACAGACATAGACACAGGCCCCACAAGCTATGCAAGCCTTGGGATCCCTGAAAGGAGGGCCCATTTCCTTCTTATACCCCCGGCTGAAAAAGCTGATGGCATTAGCCCCAACAACCTCTCGGCATACCCTTTCGCACAGCCCGCAGAGGATGCATTCCTCCTCGCGCAACTCGAACCGGGGCTTCTCGATCTCCATCTGAGATCCCAACTCTTGGAGAGCCTCCCTGTCCGGGCACCTGGCCAGCAGGAGTTCCATAATCATCCTCCTTGCCTTTCGGACCTTTTCCGTATCGGTTAAGACCTGAATCCCCTCCAGAACGGGATACGTGCAGGAAGCCGTTAGCCTCCTTCTGCCCCCTCTTTCCACCTCCACCAAGCAGAGCCGACAGGCCCCATAGGGCGATACCTCATCGTGATAGCACAGGTGTGGAATTTCGAAGCCATTTTCCAAGGCAACGGGGAGTATGGTGCTGCCCTCCTCCGCCTCAACCCCGACTCCGTCAATGGTAAATTCAATCATCGTCTTCATGCCTCTCCGCCTTCCATGGGAATATTATTGGACCTTTACCGCATCAAATTTACAAGACTCAACACACATGCCGCATTTTATGCACTTCTCCTGGTCTATCTTGTGGGGAACCTTCTTCGCCCCTGAAATGGCATCGCTCGGGCAGGCCTTCCGGCAACGGCCGCAGGCCGTACACAGTTCGGAATCGATGGTATACTGAATCAGCGCCTTACACACACCGGCTGGACACCGTTTCTCCTTGATATGGGCCTCATATTCATCCCTGAAGTACTGGATCGTGCTCAGGACTGGGTTCGGGGCCGTTCCGCCGAGGGCACAGAGGGAAGCCTCAGCCACTACCCATCCCAATTCCTCCAGGAGCTCGACATCGCCCCTCTTCCCCCTCCCTTCCGTGATGTCGTCCAGGATCTCGTACATCCTTTGGGTCCCTTCACGACAGGAGGTGCACTTCCCACAGGACTCATCCCTCAGGAAGTTGATGAAATACTTGGCCACATCCACCATGCAGTTGCCCTCGTCCATGACGATCATTCCCCCGGAACCCATCATGGACCCTACCTCGGTCAACCTATCGAAATCCACGGGAAGGTCTAACAGCGATTCTGGAATGCACCCGCCCGAGGGACCCCCCGTCTGAACGGCTTTGAACTTCTTCCCCCCGGGGATCCCACCACCAATGTCATATACGATCTCCCTCAGGGTGATGCCCATGGGCACCTCCACCAACCCCGTATTGTTCACTTTTCCAACCAGGGAGAAGATCTTGGTCCCCTTGCTCCCTTCCGTTCCAAGCTGGGCATACCACTGGTCCCCTTTATCGATGATGAGGGGAACGTTGGCCCACGTTTCCACGTTATTCAAGTTGGTTGGTTTATCATAGAGACCGCTTATTACTGTGTGGATATGTTTTGCCCTCGGTTCGCCAGGTTGTCCTTCTAGGGAAGCCATCAAAGCACTGGATTCCCCACAGACAAAGGCGCCCCCTCCCCTGTTGATCCTCACCGAAAAATCGAAACCCGTGCCGAGGATACCCTCCCCCAGTAACCCGTATTCCTCGGCCTGTTGTAAGGCAATCCTCAGGTTCTGGACGGCCAGGGGGTACTCTTTCCTCACGAATACGTGTCCCTGGTTAGATCCTATGGCGTAAGCCCCGATAACCATCCCCTCCAGTACGCTGTGGGGATTTCCCTCAAGGAGACTCCTGTCCATATAGGCCCCCGGGTCCCCCTCGTCCGCGTTGCAGATCACGTACCTGGGTTCACCAGGCGCTTTCCGGCAGCTCTCCCATTTGAGCCCGGTGGGAAATCCGCCACCCCCACGCCCCCGAAGCCCCGACCTCTTCACGGACTCGATGATCTCCTCTGGGGACATATCGAAGAAGGCTTTGGCCAAGGCTCTATACCCCCCTATCGCGATATAGTCTTCAATGGATGTCGGGTCGATGCTGCCATTGCTCCCAAAGATAATCCTCTCCTGGAGCTTATAGAAGGGAACCTCATCCTCATGGACGATCTTCTCCCCTGTTACGGGGTTGACATAGAGGAGTCGATCAATAACATTCCCCTTCTCGATGGTTTCCGAGAGAATCTCCGGTACATCCTCCACCTGGACTTTTTGATAGAAGAGCTTCTGGGGGTTGATCACCAAGAGTGGACCCCTCTCGCAGAACCCGTGGCAACCCGTCACCTTGATCTCCACATCCTGCTGAAGCTTCCTCTTCTTCAGCTCCTTTTTGAGGGCGGAAATGATTTCTCCACAACCGTAGGCACCACAACCCGTCCCGGCACAGACGGTGATTCGCCGTTTATTGGGGTCCCTTTCTTTTTGAAGCTTTTGCCTCAGTCTTTCGAGATTTTCCGGATTTCTTAGTCTTTCCCTCATCTTTTTCACCTTTCGGCGGTTTCTTATATTCCTTCAAAACCGAATCTATTTTTATTGAACTCATGTGGCCATAGTAATGGCCGTCAATAACAACCAGCGGACCAGTCGCACAGGCACCGAGACAATTAACCGACTCCAGGCTGAACATCAGATCTTTGGTCGTTCCTCCGGACTCGATGCCCAAATCCATCTCGAGCTTATCCAATACCCGCGGGGCGCCGCGAACGTGGCAGGCCGTCCCCATACAGCAACTGACCAAGTGACGACCCCGGGGGGTCAGGCTAAATGCCCGATAAAAGGTGGCTAACCGATGGACCCGTGTAACAGGTATGCTCAATTTCTCTGCGATGTGCTCGCAAACTTCCTTTGCCAGATAGCGATCCCTGTCCTGGATATCCTGGAGAATGGGCAAAATGGCCGATTCCTCATATCCATACTCTTTAAGGACTTGGTCTACTTCCTTCAGCTCCATTATTCTCCTCCGGTCATCCTCTCCTGCATCTTGAGTTTCTCGTATTCCCGTGCAACCCTCTCCTGAATTTTCTCGATCATATCCTTTGTCAGGTGTCGGAACCTTCCCTGGAGGCGGAAATAATCCTCCACCGGCCGCAGCTGGGGTGGATCTACACTCAGCTTATACTTCCCGTCGATCACCTCATAGAGGGGGAAGATCCCGGTTTCCACCGCCAACCTCCCCAATCGAATGCCGAGATCCGGCGCTGACCTCCACCCAGTCGGACAAACCGCCAAGACATGGATATACGCCGGTCCAGGGGTTCGAGATCCCTTTTTCACCTTCTCCATCAAATCGAATGGATAACTCGGGCACGCCGTGGCCACATAGGGGATGTCATGGGCCGCTGCAATGGCGGCCATATTCTTCTTCCAGGTAGTCTGCCCGGGAATCACCTTCCCCGCTGGGGAGGTCGTTGTTGAGGCCCCCCATGGCGTTGCCGAGGAGCGCTGGATTCCCGTATTCATGTAGGCCTCGTTGTCCGTACAGATATAGAGGAAGTCGTGTCCCCTCTCCAGGGCCCCCGAAATGGCCTGAACCCCGATATCGCTGGTCCCCCCATCCCCTGCCAGGGCCAGGACGAATATCTTCCTCTGAGGGATCCTCCCCTTTCGCATCAAGGCCTTTAATCCGCTCTCAGCGCCAGAGGCAACCGCGGCCGCATTTTCGAAGGCCACGTGTATCCAGGGCACATTCCAGGAGGTATAGGGGAAGGGTGTTGATACCACCTCCATACAGCCCGTGGCGCTGACGGCGACCACGCTCTTCCCCACAGCCTTCCCGGCCAGCCTTATCGCCAGGGCCTCGGCACATCCCTGACACGCACGATGACCCTGACCGAAATTCTCGTTTTTTGGAACCAACCTCGCCGAATAGACATTCAACTTTTCCATTATTCCCTCACCCCATAAATCTCATATTCGGGTTCCATTCCCTTTTTGCAAGCCCCCTCGGCCCTATCCACCATTTCAATGAAATCGAACGGGGCAACATCCCGGCTTGCAAGCCCGGCGATGAAATTCGCCACAAGGGGTCGTTTCGGCTCATTGTAAAGGGCCGACCTCAGCTCACTGGCCACCGGGCCACCGGGTCCTCCATAGGAGATGGCTCGATCCACGACCACCAACATCCTCGCCTTCGAGGCGGCCTTGCGAAATTCCTCAAAGGGAAAAGGCCTCCAGAGTCGCATCTTGAGAAGACCAACGGGACGCCCCTTTTCTCGCATCTGGTCCACGGCCCACATAGCCGTCTCACCAATCCCCCCCATGGTCACCAACAATACCTCCGCACCCTCGGTCCGATATTCCTCGATAGGATGATAATAACGACCCGTTAGATCCCCGAACTCCTGCCAACCCTTCAGGATAGTCGGCATGGAAGCTTTCACTGCCTCATCCTGAGCCTTCTTCGCCTCCGTATAGCAGGAAGGGAGAACGATAGCCCCCATGGTTACCGGGTGAGCAGGATCTAAGACGATATCAGGTTTGTAGGGAGGTAAGAACTTGTCCACCGTCTCCTGGTCCACTAACTCCACCGGCTCAATCACATGGCTCACGCTAAATCCATCCATATTGACGATCACCGGAAGCATAACATCTCTGTCCTCCCCTACCCGATAGCTGATGAGGACGTGATCGAAGACGTCCTGCCCATTTTCGGCGAAATACTGAATCCATCCGCAATCCCGAATGGACATGACGTCGGTGTGGTCGTTCCAGATACTGATGGGGTTTGAAAGGGAGCGGTTGGCAAGCACCATAATGACGGGAAGCCTCATGGCCGCCGTGCAATAGACGATCTCGCTCATGAGGATCAAACCCTGAGAGCTGGTACAGGTAAAACTCCTCGCACCTACAGCCTGACTTCCAGAACAGACACTCATGGCCGAATGCTCCGATTCCACCGGTACGAACTCAGCGTCCAGCTCCCCATTGTTGACGAATTCCGACAGATGCTCAACGATATGGGTCTGAGGCGTGATGGGGTAGGCCGCAATCACATCGACGTTGGCTAACCTCACCGCTTCGCTGGCCGCGATGGAGACCTCCATACCCACTCTCTTTCCCATCTCTATCCCTCCTCATCTACCATGGTAATGGCTCCGGGCAAGCACTCCCTGGAGCAAATTCCGCAGCCCTTACAGTAATCGAGGTCCATCTCTGCATATCCCTCCGCATCGAATCGGATGGCGCAATCGGGACAGAAAATCCAGCAGACACCGCACTTGATACACCTCTCCTTATCGAAGATGGGTCGCTGAGACCTCCAGTCCCCCGTGTGGTATTCCCGGGAGCTCCCCGGCTCCGTGATCACATAACCTCTCTCAAAATCTCTCCATTTATAATCCTGCTCCGGCTTCACCGTTTCTCATCTCCTTTGTTCTTGGAATTGTCATCTATCCATCCAATACCACCGTCTCTTTAAAGGCCCTTTCATATGCGGCGATGTTCTTATCCGCAATTCGGCCGAATCGTTCCTTCAGGGGCTCGATGAGGGAATCCTTTTGAATCACATTCGACGCCTTAACAAGAGACCCGAGCATGGTGGTATTGGTAATGGCCAGACCCAATACCTCCATGGCAATCCGCGTGGCATCCACAGCGGCCAATTTGCCCTTGATGTTCAAATCCGCCCTCACCTTCTCCCCCGGGAATTTGGAATCGGTAACCAATATCCCATGGGGATGTTTCAGGCCAGCGGTGACATCCACGATCCGCAAAATGGAGTAATCCAAGACTACCACGAGGTTCGGCTCAGAGATGTTGGCCCTAATTCGGATGGGGTCGTCTGAAATTCGGCAATAGGCCACGACAGGAGCCCCTCTCCTTTCAGGCCCAAAACTCGGAAATGCCTGAGCATATCGACCTTCATTAATGGCTGCATAGGCGAGGAGCTCCGCCGAAGTTACCGCGCCCTGCCCTCCACGACCATGAAATCTGATCTCGATCATCTTCACTCCCTCTTTGTTAAAAAAAGAACAAACTATTATAAAAAATTTTAGGGGAAAAATCCAGTTTTTTCTACACAAAATTCCATTGAATTATACCAGCTACCCCGTGGCATTCTCAAACCTCCCTCCGCCCCTCCAAGGCCTTAACCAAGGTAACCCCATCTGTATATTCAATGTCACCCCCCATGGGGATACCATAAGCGATGCGGGTAACCTTCACCCCAAGGGGTTTAATCAGCTCGGTAAGGTAAAGGGCGGTAGCCCCCCCCTCAACATTGGGATTAGTGGCCATGATTACCTCTTTCACCTTGCCGGCCTCCAGCCTCCTCAGGAGTTCTTTGGCCTTGATATCCTCTGGACCGATTCCCTCCAACGGAGATAGCGTGCCATGAAGCACGTGGTACTTGCCATGAAAATCCCCAGTCTCTTCGATGGCCATCAGGTCATTGGGCTCTTCAACCACGCAAATAACCTCATCGTTTCTCCTGGAATTGCCACAGATCTGGCACGGGTCTTTGTCCGCCAGGTTAAAGCACACCGAGCAGAGTTGAATTTTCTCCTTCACGTCGATGATCCCCCGAGCCAGTTCCTGGGCCTCCCTCTTGGGAATCCGGAGGATGTGAAAAACCAACCGAGCTGCAGTCTTTCGCCCGATGCCCGGAAGTTTGGTCAGCTCGTTGATCAATCGCTCAATGGGTTCGGCGTGGGTCGGCATCTCTTCTCATCCTCCATGCGTTCTTATGATAACTCAGAATAATCCCGGAATACTCAGGCCCCCCGTCAGCTTTTTCATCTCCTCGGTGACCATCTCCTGAGATTTTCTGATCCCCTCATTTACGGCCGCCAGGACTAAATCCTGAAGCATGTCGATATCGTCGGGATTGACCACCTCCCGTTCGATCTTTATGGAGATCAGCTCCTGTTTCCCGCTCATCACGACGCTCACCATCCCTCCGCCGGAAGAGGCCTCGATCGTTTTCCCCGCCATTTCCTCTTGGATTTTTGCCAATTGGGCCTGAATCTTCTGTGCCTGTTTTACCATTCCTCCAAGGCCTTTTGTCATAAACGTGCCCTCCATTCGTATCGAGGAATTAGGATTTAAACCCTGTCCCCGTCTTGATATCCTCAATGGTTCCATCGAAGATCTTAACCGCTTCCTGAATCACAGGATTTTCCATAGCCTCTTTTCGAAGGTGCCTTTCCCTATCGGTCGGCTCCTCACCTTTTCCCTTTTCAGCACCGGTCCCACTCATCTCTCCCGCAAAATCCCTAAAGACTATCTTCAGCTCCTTCTTAAAGAAATTACGACAAACTTCCTCACACTGTCTTCTGCTTCCCTCCTCCGACATCTTCTCCAGGTAGAAAGAGCCTTTCTCGAATCCGATTTCGATCTTCTCATCGTCCAAACGAAGAAGCCGCCCATACCTGAGGAATGACCCTAAGATGGGGTTTTGTGCCTTAATATAATCGATCAACTTGGCCCAATTTTCCTCCAAGTTGGCCTTCCCAGGATCTTCCTTCCCCATTTCCTTGGCGGAGTCAAGCTGGACCTCCTCCCCCTCTTCCACTGAGATGGGGGAAACGCAGGTTTGGGAATCCGGACCTTCCTCCCCCCCCAATTCACCAATTGTCATATTAGACGAGTAACCCGTAAGGCTCGACTCCAACTCATTGAGCTTATCCATGATTTCGTCCAGTGGGACCAATGGCCGAAGGGTGGCCATTTTGACAAGGGCTAACTCCATGATCACCTTTGGAAAGGTCGACCTGGAGATGTCCTCTTCCGATTTGAGGAGGATAGTGAACAATCGATGAATGTGTTCGAGGGAGAACTCCTCCGACTGGCTCACCAAATCCTCGATCTCCTTCCCTTGCAAGTCCGTCAACTGCTTTGGGTCTCCGCCGATTTTGACCACCATGAGGTCTCTAAGATGCTCAAGAAGCTCTCGGCAAAACCGGCGAATGTCGTGGCCAGACGTATAGATGTCATCGACGATATCGAGACATTTCCCCGTATCACCTTTGGCAATGGCAGTGGAGATTTCGAACACTATGGCGCTGTCTACAACGCCCAAGACCTCCTTCACATCCTCATCTTTTATCTTCTTTCCTGCAAATGAGATGGTCTGATCCAAAAGACTTTGGGCATCCCTCAAACTCCCCCTGGCCCCCCTAGCCATAAGCAGGAGTCCCTTATCGCTTACCTCGACACCCTCCTGGAAAACTATCTCCTTCAACCTTTGAAAAATCTCCTTTCCGGGGATCCTCTTGAAGTCGAACCTCTGACAACGGGAGAGGATAGTCAGCGGAATTTTATGGGGTTCCGTGGTGGCGAGGATGAAAACCACGCGAGGCGGGGGTTCCTCCAGGGTCTTGAGGAGGGCATTAAATGCCGGGGGGGTCAACATATGGACTTCATCGATGATGAAGATCTTAAAAGTGCTCTTGGCCGGGGAATATTTCACGTTTTCCCGGAGTTCCCTGATTTCATCGATCCCCCTGTTGGAAGCTCCGTCTATCTCGAGTACATCCATCGAAGTCGCCGATGATATCTCCTTACAGTTTTCACACCCATTACAGGGAACGGGCTTGGTCCCCTCTTGACAGTTGAGCGCTTTAGCGAGGATTCGAGCCATTGAGGTCTTCCCCACTCCTCTCGCCCCAGCAAACAAGAGGGCATGGGCAACTCGATCGGCGGCGATAGCATTCTGGAGCGTCTTCGTAATGTGACGCTGTCCAATCACATCCTCAAAACTCTGAGGTCTCCACTTTCGAGCCAAAACCAGATAGGACATCAGCGCATCCTCAAATCTTTACCGCGGGTATTCACCTTTCCGGCGTTCTTCAGGGACTTATGAGATTTCTGAAAAAGGAGTTCTTCCCTGCTCAAAATATTTTTAAGAAGTTGATAGCCAGGTAACCCTGCGGCACACAAAATGATTACTACCGCTGCTTCCTCCCGGACCTGACGGGGTTTGTAATCCTTTGCTGCGCAGGACCCGGCTATCAACTCAGAGACATCCAATTCTTTCTACAGCTCGCCTTGTTCAAAGCAAAAATTATGGCGGAGAGAGAGGGATTCGAACCCTCGGTACACCTTTTGGGCGTACACACGATTTCCAGTCGTGCCCCTTAAACCAACTCGGGCATCTCTCCCTGAATTGATGAGACAATAGAACACGGGCGTAAACCCGTTATCTCCCATCCCCATCCCCGCAAGGTAGAGAAATGGCGGAGAGGGTGGGATTCGAACCCACGGTCCCAGTTTCCCAGGACAGCCGATTTCGAGTCGGCCCCGTTATGACCGCTTCGGTACCTCTCCGAATTCCCTCCCGAACCCTATCAACGCCTTCCCCTGAAAAAACCCTGGATTATTTCGGAACACTCCCGTTTCAAAATGCCTCCGTTTACCTCTACCCGGTGATTTAAACCAGGGTCATTCAAGAGGGGAAATTTTGAGCTTACAGCCCCCATCTTATCCTCAGGAGCACCGTAAACGAGTCTCCCAATCCTCCCTTGGGTAATCGCACCCACACACATAGGACAGGGTTCAACGGTTACATAAAGGGTAGTTTCGGGAAGTCGATAATTCCCTAATACCCGTCCTCCTTCTCGAATAACCAAGATTTCAGCATGGGCGGTGGGATCATTGAGCTGGATACAGCGGTTATGATCCCTCGCGATGATATCCCCCCCTTTTATCAGGACGGCACCAATGGGAACTTCGCCCTCCGATGTCGCTCTCTTCGCCTCCTCCAGGGCCATCTCCATGAATTTCTCATCAATGGCTACCTCTTTTACGACCCTTTCGATCAATTCCTTCGCCGCCGTTATCATATGAGGTAAGAACCTATGAGATTGGACCCCGCTCAAATACCTAGAGCGTCTGATGAAGCATATTTTCTATGATTTCAGCAGGTTAGAATTGCCAAACAGAGCAACCCGCGTATAATGTGCGGCCTACTTGCACTCAAAACTCTATCACCCAAACTGGAGAAAGTCAACGTGCTTTTCGCTCACCCGCCAAAACCGCAGCGTAGCTTTTCAATCTATGCTATAGCCCATTCGAAGGGGGGACCATTGGCTCCTTAGGGGGATGTACTACGACAGGCCAAGGAGAATCAATCGTCGGAAGAATCAGCTTTTCCCAAATGAAGTGGGGTAGATACTCCTATCCTCCTCTAGCATAAAAAAAGGATTACGCCGATCACGTAACCCTTTAATTTGAGTGGCGCGCCCAGGGTGATTCGAACACCCGACCTACGGATTCGTAGTCCGTTGCTCTGTCCAGCTGAGCTATGGGCGCGTGGGTCGAAGATAAATGGCGGAGAGAGAGGGATTCGAACCCTCGAATCCGATTTCCCGGATTACTCGCTTAGCAGGCGAGCGCCTTCAGCCAACTCGGCCATCTCTCCGTCGGCTAATCGTTTCAATAATATCATACTTTTCCGCTATAGGGGATGGAAAACTCAGCCCTCTAACTCGGGGGCGGGAGTTTTGGCGGAGGGAGAGGGATTCGAACCCCCGTCTCCTTTCGGAGAAGCGGTTTTCAAGACCGCCGCCTTCATCCACTCGGCCATCCCTCCTATCACCTCCCTATCCTCTCAATCCCGCCCATAGGGCCCTTCAGGACATCGGGGATGAGAACCGTTCCATCGGCCTGCTGGAAGTTCTCGATAATGGCGATGATTATCCTGCCGATGGCGTAGGCAGTCCCATTGAGGGTATGGACGAATCTGAGCTTTGTCCCACCGGATCCTTGGCCGCGGGCACGATATCGAACATTGAGCCTCCTTGCTTGAAAATCCGTACAGTTCGAACAGGAATGGGTTTCCCGATATTCTCCCATACCGGGCATCCAGCACTCAATATCCCGTTTATCGGCCGCCGGATCCCCCAGGTCGCCGCCACACATTTGGACGACCCGGTAGGGAATCCCCAGCATACGGACCAATTTCTCCTCCATTTCCAGGATAAAATCGTGTTCATCCCGGGATTTCTCCGGTTCGCAAAAAGAAAACATTTCAACCTTATCGAACTGATGAACCCTCAGAATTCCCTTTGTATCCTTGCCGTAGGAACCCGCTTCCCTCCTGAAACACGTGGAAAAGCCTACATACCGCCTTGGCAGATCCCCCTGATCCAAGACCTCACTCATGTGCATCGCCCCGAGGGACTGCTCAGATGTCCCAACGAGATAAAGATCGTCTTTTTCGACCTGGTATACCTCACTGCCCCCCCTCGTTAAATATCCCATGCCATCCATCGCCTTATAATTGAGCATCACGGGTGGGATAACTGGAATAAATCCCTCCTCCATAAGGGTATCTATGGCCAATCGAACCAGTGCAAACTCCAAAAGAACTGAAGCCCCTTTAAGATAACCGAACCGCGACCCGGAGACCTTAGCCGCCCTTTTCGTGTCGATGATATCCAAACCTTCCGCGATCTTCATATAATCCCGAGGGGTAAAATCGTAAGTCGGCCTTTGCCCAACCTCCCGAACAACCACGTTCTCCGTTTCATCCCTCCCCTCGGGAACTTCGGGAAGTGGAAGATTCGGAACTATCCCCATAAGGGTATGGAATTCATCCTCAATGGGCCTCAATTGCTTCTCGGCATCCTTCAATTGTGCCTTCAGGTCCCTCATTTCATCGATCCCCGCTGGCTGACCCGATTCTCCCTTTTTCCGGTAGATCTCCTTGCTCATCCTCTTTTGTTGGGACCGTAATCCCTCCACCTCCATGAGGACCTTTCGGCGCCCTTCATCGACCTCCAGCAAGCGATCAAGATCGACATCCACCCCCTTCTTACGGCATCCTTCCCTTACCTCATCGGGATGTTCCCGGATAAACTTGATGTCTAACATAAGCGCTATCCCAATGTCCTTTCAAAAAAGTTAAAAAATACTATCACTTAAGGCCCTTCCCGTCAATATCCTTCCTGTTGAAGCTTGCTGAGGTTCTGGGAGAAAACCGGTGTCCCTTCGCGTAATCTGAGGGACAAGGTTCATCTAGGAGGAGAAATCTAAAACACACTTTTCCCTTACCCTGCCTACGCCTACTGCTTACTGCCTACCCAATCCTCCTGCCTCTTACCTCTACCCTCATCCCTGCTTCCTTCCGACCGCAACACTGCAGAAGCGCATAACGGCAACACCCAAGAAAGAATCTACGAATGGATCAATAGGGCCTTCTCAAATGACCTCCTCAAGAACTGTCCCGTATAAGAGGCCGGGATGTTGACTATTTCCTCCGGGGCCCCTTGCCCGATTATCTCTCCTCCTTGCCTACCACCCTCAGGGCCGAGATCGATGATATAATCGGCCGATTTGATCACCTCCATGTTATGCTCGATGACAATGACCGTATTCCCGGAATCGGCCAAACGATTGAGGACATCCAAAAGCCTCTGAATGTCGGCAAAATGGAGGCCCGTTGTTGGTTCGTCCAAAAAATAAACGGTTTTACCGGTGCTCTTCTTACTCAATTCCTTTGTCAACTTAATCCTCTGCGCCTCCCCTCCCGAAAGGGTCGTAGCAGATTGCCCGAGCTTTATGTATCCAAGCCCCACATCACAGAGGGTTTGGAGCTTCCTCTTAATAGTGGGTATGTTTTCGAAAAACTCGTAAGCTTGATCGACCGTCATGTCAAGGATATCTGCGATAGTCTCTCCCCTATAGTGGATTTCCAGAGTCTCCCTATTATATCGCTTCCCCCCGCAAACCTCGCACGTTACGTAAACGTCTGGAAGGAAATGCATCTCGATTTTAATAATCCCATCACCCTTACACGACTCGCACCTGCCTCCCGCTACATTAAAACTGAATCGCCCCGGTTTGTACCCCTTCATTCTCGATGCGGGTAGTTGGGCAAAGAGGGTTCGAATGAAGGTAAATACCCCGGTATACGTGGCCGGATTGGATCGAGGAGTTCTCCCAATGGGCATCTGGTCGATATTGACCACTTTATCCACATATTCCAATCCCTCTATCCCTTCCAGTGAACCGGCCTTTTCCCTTGAATGATAAAGCTTCTGAGCTAAAGTTCTGAACAAGGTATCGATTATGAGGGTGCTTTTCCCCGACCCAGAAACCCCCGTTACACAGGTAAATAGTCCAATGGGAATTTTCACCTCGATATTCTTAAGGTTATTCGCCCTTGCCCCTTTCATGACGAGGAACTTCCCATCATCCGCATTTCGGCGCCTTTTGGGAATGGGAATTGAAAGGTCTCCGGATAGGTATCTCCCCGTGATCGACTCCCGAGAATTGAACATATCCCGTGGTGCCCCGGAAAAGATTACCTCGCCCCCATGCATACCCGCCCCCGGGCCCATGTCGATGACATAATCTGCTCGCCGGATTGTTTCTTCGTCATGTTCAACCACGATAACCGTGTTTCCCTTGTCTCGCAGTCCTTTGAGGGTGTTTAACAGTCGGATATTATCCCTTTGATGCGAGCCAATACTGGGCTCATCCAAGATGTACAACACCCCCACCAAATTGGAGCCAATCTGTGTGGCTAACCGAATCCTCTGGGCCTCACCCCCTGATAGGGTTGTCACCGTCCGGTCAAGGGAAAGGTAATCCAACCCCACATCGACCATGAACCTCAACCTTTCGGTGATTTCCTTGAGAATTCCCCTGGCAATCTTCCTATCCCTTGTGTTGAGTGTAATGCTCTCAAAGTACTGGAGGAGATCCCTAACGGAAAGTTTGACGATATGGGCCAACGACATTCCGTCGATCTTGATAAAGAGGGCTTCCTTGCGCAGCCTCGCTCCCCCGCACGCGGAGCAGGGAAAATAACTCATGTACCTCTCCATCTCCTCTCGAAATTCCTCCCGTTCGACCTCTTGGTACTTCCTCTCCAGTTCGGGAATCATCCCCTCTATCCCATCCTCTCCATGGAGAAAACTCCTCTGAACCTCTTTCGGTAGATCTTTAAATGGAGTATGCAAATCGATCCCCTTAACTCTGGCCATGTGGTGTAAAGACGCAGGGATCTTTTTTCTCCACGGTAAAATCGCACCCTCCAAGACCGATACATTTTTGTCGGGAACGACCAGGTCTGGGTCGAAATGCATCTTTGTCCCCAGTCCACTACAGGCTGGACATGCTCCATATGGGCTATTAAAGGAAAACATCCTGGGGGTGATCTCGGGATAGCTGGTTCCACAATCGATACAGGCAAACCGCTGACTGAAGATGACTTCTTCCAAATCCCCAATGATTACCTTGATAATTCCATCCGCTAATGTGGCCGCCAACTCCAAGGAATCTGTCAACCTCGATTGAATCCCATCCTTTATTGTCATCCTATCGATAACTACATCGATATCATGCTTTTTGTTCCTGTGCAGATGAATCTCCTCGCTGAGATCCCGTATTTGGCCATCGATCTTGACCCGAACGAATCCATCCCTCCGAAGATTCTCCAATTCTCTCCGATACTCCCCTTTCTTTCCCCTCACAACGGGGGCCAAAAGGACCACCCGTTCCCCATCGGTAAAAGCCAGGATCTGGTCCGCAATCTGTTGAATGGTCTGTGAAGAGATCTCCTTACCGCACTGGTAACAGAAGGGTTTTCCAATATGGGTGAAGAGGAGCCGGAGGTAATCATAAATTTCCGTCACCGTCCCCACCGTGCTCCGAGGGTTCTTGATAACAGTTCTCTGATCGATGGAAATGGCCGGCGATAATCCTTCTATGAGCTCCACATCGGGTTTTTCCATCTGCTCCAAAAATTGACGGGCATAAGCCGAAAGGGATTCCACGTACCTCCTCTGTCCCTCCGCATAGATGGTATCGAAGGCCAAGGACGACTTCCCCGATCCACTCAGGCCAGTAATTACGATGAGACGATCCCTGGGAATCTCCACGTCGATATTTTTTAGGTTATGGGCTTTTGCGCCTCTGATGATGATTTTTCCCGCTGCCATATCGCCTCAAGCCTCATGGATAGAGTATGCCTACTATTTAAGACTAATAACAAAAAAAGTTTTTTGAGTAAAGGAGATAAAAACCTTGACAAAAAAGGATGGGTAGGTATAATTCTGGAGTTTATTTTACTAAACTATTTTCTTCTTATACTATTCCTCAAAAGGTACACCTATGAAGATTGGGGAACGCATTAGAAACCTCAGACACTTGAGCTCCTTAACCCAGGAAGAACTGGCTGAAAGGGCGGGGTTAACCAAGGGTTTCATCTCTCAGGTCGAACGCGATAAGACATCCATCTCCCTGGACAGCCTCGTACAGATTTTAGATGCCCTTGACGAGAATATTTCCAACTTCTTCATGGACACCAAGGAAAAGGATATCGTCTACCGAAAGGAGGATAGGGTTGAGATTGAAAAAAAGGGGGCGAGCAAGTTCGAGTTGCTCATTCCCGGCTCTACGAACAAGAAAATGGAAGCCGTCATGGTGACATTGAAGCCGGGTGAAAAGACCGAAATCGAAGAACCCCATGAAGGGGAAGAGATGGGATTCATTCTGGGGGGCAGGATAGAAATCCAACTGGGGAAAAAAACCCACAGGGCAAAAAAGGGCGAATGTTTCTATTTTCCTGCGGAGAGAGACCATGCCCTAACCAATGTCGGGTCCCGGGAAGCCGTCTTGCTGTGGATCACCTCTCCACCATATTTTTAGATCTCGTTCAAAACTCATGAGGAAGGGAGGGTAGAAGGATGAAATCTCTGGGGCGTCATCTCTTAACGGAATTCTATGGGTGTGACCGCGAAACCCTCAATGATCCGGACCGAATCAAGAAAATCATGGAAGAAGCAGCGATCACGAGCGGAGCATCCATCGTACAGAGCGTATTCCACCTCTTCAACCCCCACGGAATAAGTGGCGTGGTGGTAATCGCAGAATCCCATCTGGCCATCCATACGTGGCCCGAGTATGGCTATTCCGCCGTGGACATTTTCACCTGTGGGGAAGAAGTTGATCCCTGGAGAGCCCATCATTATCTCAAGGAGAAACTCAGGGCGAGTTCTACCTCCACCGTGGAGATATTTCGAGGAGCCATTAGTTCGCATGGTAAGGGGTTAAGGCATAAGCCTTTGGGACCGCAGGAAAGAGAATATTCACCGGAGCTAAGTCCTTCGATTCATAAGTTCGATGACGAACTTATTCACTCAGGACTTAGTGCTGCCCTCGGCCATGAGCGCTCGGGCCAAATGGAGTGAGCAATATCTCTGAAATAATTCGCCAAAATACGTCACCGTAATTGCGAGTCGAAGCACTAAGTCGTGATTTACAAAATTCCCAAAACCTATTTTCTCGTTAGCGGTGCCTCGGAAGGGTATACCCCTTTGAATGCCTTTGATGGAGCTTTACTCAACGCCGGTATTGGAAATACGAACCTCATCAAGATCAGTAGTATTATTCCCCCTCATTGTAAGGAAATCCAGCCCATCACATTCCCCCAAGGAACCATAGTACCTACAGCCTATGCCTCTATCAGTAGTGATCTACCGGGGGAAATTATATCCGCTGCTGTGGCTATCGCCCTCCCAAAAGACGACGAGCAATCGGGATTGATCATGGAATATTCGGCCCGTGGGCGCAGAAAGGAGATAGAACTCATCGCCAAAAATATGGCCTCCGAGGGAATGAAGATACGTCAGCAGGAGACGAAGGAGATCAAGTCCATCTCCGCCGAATATAAGGTTAAGGAAATTGGAGCGGCTTTCGCCGCCGTTATCCTATGGGAATAAAAATGGATTTTTGGTTTACCGAGACGGTGAACGACACTGTCGGCAATACCATAAAGATAAAAAAAAGGATATTCAGTGGCCGCAGTGACTTCCAGAAGATCGAAGTTCTGGATGCCTACCACTACGGCCGAACCCTCATCCTGGAAGGTTCGGTTCAGCTCACGGAAAAGGATGAATTCACGTATCATGAAATGATCTCCCACATCCCTCTTTTCACCCATCCTCACCCCGAGCATGTTCTTGTCATTGGCGGTGGAGACGGCGGAACCATTCGGGAAGTAATGAAACATTCCACCGTTACCCGGGCCAAGCTGGTGGAGATCGATCCATTGGTAATCGAGAAGAGCAAGCAATTCCTCCCCTTCGTAAGCTGTGAAATGGATAATCCCAGGGTGGAAGTCGTCATCCAAGACGGTACTCAATATGTCAAACCATATACGGGAATCTTCGATGTCATCCTGATCGATTCGACTGATCCCGTCGGACCGGCTACGGGCCTCTACCAGAAAGAGTTCTTCCAAGATATCCATAAGGCCTTGAAGGATGATGGAATTATGGTTGCGCAATCGGAATCCCCCTTCTTCGACCAGCAGATCGTCAGGGAATTATACACTACTCTGAAACCCCTCTTCCCCATTCGGAAGATGTACCTGGCCCCAGTCCCATCATACCCCAGTGGCTTATGGAGTTTTGTATTCTGTTCCAAGAAGTATGATCCGATTTTGGACAATAGGTGTGAGGACCTGCGGCGCCTCAACCTCAATATGAGGTATTACAACGAAGCCGTCCATCAAGCTGCCTTTGCCATTCCCAATTTCATCCAAGAATTAATCGCATGATTGACTTTCAACAAAACCGGTTCTTATCCGCGGACCTCTCGTACGATGAATGCGAAATATGCATCGTTGGCATTCCCTATGATGGCACCTCTTCTTATCGACCAGGTTCCAGATTCGCACCAAATGCCGTCCGTAAGGCCTCTTGGGGGATGGAGACATACAGCCCCGATCTTGGCCAAGATCTGCGTGATCTAAAAATATGCGATCTCGGAGATTTGGAGATCCCCTTCGGGAATAAAGAAATGGCCTTCGCGAAAATCAGTGAGGTGATTCGGAAGATCGTCGATGACGGGAAATATCCCGTTCTTCTCGGTGGTGAACACCTGATTACCTTACCCATCGTCAAAGGATTCCGGAACCGTTTTGGTGATTTGAGCGTAATTCAATTCGATTCCCACACCGACCTAAGGAATGAATACCTGGGGGATACCCTTTGCCATAGCACGGTAATGAAGAGGCTTCTCGAAATCATCGGAGCGGGGCACCTCTTTCAGTTCGGTGTCCGCTCCGGTAGCAAAGAGGAGTTCAGCCACGCCAATACTATTGGTAGCCTTTATGAGCTCAGTGAAGATGGCCTCCACAGGGCCCTCAGAAGCATTGGTGACAGCCCCCTTTACATAAGCCTCGATTTAGATGTCCTTGACCCGAGCATCCTCCCAGGAACAGGGAATCCTGAACCAGGAGGAGTCGACTTCAACGAAATGATATCCGCCCTGAAAATCCTTGGAAAAGCCCGGGTAATTGGGTTTGACGTCGTTGAACTTTCGCCCAATCATGACCCATCGGAAGTTTCATCCATTGTAACCTCGAAGCTGGTGCGTGAAATGATCTTGAATTGTTGGGCAAAATAGGGTAGGGTAACTAGGTTTAGTCCAATTTGGGGCAAGGTAAGGCTGACGTCATTGTAAAAAGGCGAAATAACACGCCAAAGAAAAAAGATCCAGATGCAAGGCGCGCAAATCCTGAGGAATGAGGCGTACAGAGAAGTACGCTGCAGTGACGAAGGATGAAGCGGAACTTAGCCCTTCGGCTTTGCTCAGGGCCGTGAGCATGTCGAACGGGAGATGGACTTTTTACGAAGCCGTCAAGGCTCGCTTTCTTGAAAGTACAGATCATCATGGCATAGGGAAGAGATAACGGGAAAATCGTGGGGGGGAGTATGGCCAACGTTACAATGAAAGAGATGTTGGAGGCAGGGGTTCACTTTGGGCATGAAACGAAGAGGTGGGATCCCAAGATGAAGTCCTATATCTATGGGGCCCGAAATGGTATCTATATCATTGACCTCCAAAGAACGGTTCTGTTATTTAGGGAGGCTCACAATTTTATCCGGGACCTTGCGGCCCAAGGGGAATATATCCTCTTTGTGGGGACGAAAAAGCAGGCCCAGGATTCCATATATGAAGAGGCAACTCGATGCAATATGTTCTATGTGAACCGGCGATGGTTGGGAGGAATGCTGACGAATTTCCGAACCGTCAAGAAGAGTATCGATCAACTGAACAAATTGGAAGCGATGAAGAATGACGATATATACTCCCTTCTCCCTAAAAAAGAGGTATTACAATTGGAGAAGCAACGGAAGCGCTTGGAAAAGGCCCTGGGAGGGATAAAAAATATGGATAGGCTCCCAGGAGCCATCTTCGTCGTCGATCTCAAAAAGGAGAGGATCGCAGTAAGTGAAGCAAGAAAATTGGGAATCCCATCGGTTGGGGTCGTGGATACCAATTGCGATCCCGATGAAATCGATTACGTTATTCCGGGTAATGACGATGCGATAAGGGCAATACGCCTTTTCTCGAGCAAAATCGCTGATGCCGTAATCGAAGGAAGGCAGATATACGAGAAGACTCTCCAGGAAGAAGAACCAGAGGAAATGATTGAAGCAGAAGAAGAAGTGCCTGTAGAGGTTCCCCCCGCGGAGGCGATTGCAGACTCCCCTTCTGAGCCGAAGGAAAAACCAGGAGAACCAGAGGAAGGATAGGTAAGTTCCCATGGATATCGATGTATCATTGGTGAAAGACCTGCGGCAGAAGACCGGTGCCGGGATCATGGATTGCAAAAGAGCCCTCAAAGAAACGGGAGGAAACATCGATAAGGCCATCGAATTCTTGAGGCAGAAGGGGCTGGCGAAAGCGACTAAGAGGGTGGGACGCAGGGCCGACGAGGGGTTGATCGGGTCTTACATCCACGCGGGAGGCAGAATTGGGGTTTTGGTGGAGGTTAACTGTGAGACGGATTTTGTAGCGAGGACACAGGAATTTAAGGATCTCGTCAAAGATATCTCCATGCATATAGCGGCAACTGATCCCCAATATCTAAGGAGGGAGGATATTCCCGAGGAAACCATACAAAAAGAGAAGCACATCTTGAGGATGCAGGCACTGGAGATGGGCAAGCCGGAAAAGGTTGTCGATCGGATCGTAGAAGGGAGAATGGAGAGGTTTTTCTCGGAAGTTTGCCTCCTTGAGCAAGCCTACGTAAAGGACCTCGATGTGACCGTCGGGGATCTCTTGAACTCCCTCGTGGGGAAGATCGGAGAACGGATTGCAATCCGGCGATTTTCCAGATATCAATTAGGGGAGGAAGCTGACGAGAGCGTCTCATAGACCTCCCATTCCCACTATGGTAAAAAAACCCCGGTTCAAGAGGATTATCTTAAAAATCAGTGGGGAGGTCTTGGTCGGCGAAGAGGAATATGGTATAAGCTCTCGGGTAATACAGGGGATTTCCCATGAAATCAAGGAGATAAAGGAACATGGGATCCAGGTTGCAGTGGTTGTTGGGGGAGGGAATCTCTTTCGCGGGGTAGATGCCAGTTTGAAGGGAATGGATCGCACCGCCGCCGATTATATGGGAATGTTGGCTACCGTGATTAACAGCCTGGCCCTCCAGGATGCATTGGAGAAGATAGGGGTCTATACCCGTGTACAATCGGCCATCGAAATGCGCCAGGTGGCTGAGCCTTATATCCGGAGAAGGGCCATCAGACATCTGGAGAAGCAGAGGGTCGTCATTTTTGCTGGAGGAACGGGGAATCCCTATTTCTCCACGGATACGGCGGCGTCTCTGAGGGCAATGGAGATAGGAGCAGACGCTCTCCTGAAAGCTACCAAGGTGGAGGGTGTCTATGATTCGGATCCAGAAAAAAACAAAGATGCCATTAAGTTCGACCAGCTTTCGTATATAGATGTCCTCAAGAGAAACCTCAGGGTGATGGATGCAACGGCCATCTCACTGTGCATGGATAACCGGCTGCCCATTATCGTCTTTAATGTGAGGAAAAAGGGGAATATCCTCCGAGCGGTCATGGGCGAAAAACTGGGAACAATTATCGGTACGGGGGTAACATATGCCAGAAAAAACCCTCAATGATCTCGAGGAAAAGATGAATAAGACGCTGAAGGCTCTGCAAGGGGATCTCAATAAGGTCCGAACTGGCAGGGCATCCGTTGTCCTTTTCGATGACATCCGGGTGGACTATTACGGGACTCCTACCCCTCTTAATCAAGTGGCCACCCTCTCCGTTCCGGAAAGCCGATTAATTATCATCCAACCATGGGATCCTCAAATGATCGGCGAAATCGAGAAGGCCATTTTGAAATCTGAGCTAGGCGTCACCCCAACAAATGATGGAAAGCTCATCCGCCTCACCATTCCCAGGTTGACGGAGGAACGCCGGAAAGATCTGGTTAAGATAATCAAAAAGATGGGGGAAGGGAGCAAAGTGGCGACTCGGAATATTAGGAGGGATGCTAACGAAGACTTCAAGGAAATGGAGAAGGAAAAGTTGATATCCGAAGACGAACTCCATCAGAATTTTGACAAGATACAAAAAGTTACCGATGGCTTTATCCGAAAAATCGACGAAGTTTTACATGCAAAGGAACACGAGATTCTCGAGATTTAGAATCCACCTTCCGAGTCAAAAGGATAGATCTTCAACGATGAGGGGGTGATCACTTGGCGTTCGTAATAACCGAGGATTGTGTGGCGTGTGGGACCTGTGCTGACGAATGTGAGGCAGATGCGATTGGAGAAGGAGAAGACATTTACGTGATCGATGAGGGAAAATGCACGGAGTGTGGCACATGTATCGAAGTATGTCCAACGGAGGCCATCGTCGAGAAGTAATAGGGAAGAAGGAAGAAGCTTATATCTCCTTCTTCCCTTGGGAAAAGATGTGCGATTCAACTGGTGGTGGAGAGAATGGCCCCTGACTAACTCAAGCCGGAGCTATCCTGCCCGGAGGGTTTCCTCAAACCTGGGAAATCCTCTGTTTATTTACTTCACTGCTTCCGTGGTAACCCTTTCATGTCTGTGACCAAAAGTTAACCGTTACTTCCCTTCCAGCCGAGTTCGGGTACTGCGATAAATAACAGTGCTGCGGTGTTGCAGTGCTGCTGTGCTGCGGTCGGAAGGAAGCAGGGATGAGGGTAGAGGTAAGAGGCAAGAGGAGGGGGTAGGCAGTAAGCAGTAGGCAGGGTAAGGGAAAAGTGTGTTTTGGATTTCTCCTCCTAGATGACCCTTATCCCGCAGATTACGCTCGAGGGCAACGGAGTCCCCCAGAAAGTGAGAAAACCCCAGCTTCGAATTTCCTTGAAAAATAGATATCTCTGTGATAAATCTAATGTTGATGATTTCGTAAAAAGTCAAAAATGGGACGGCAAAGTAAAAAGTTCCAAATGCAAGGCTTGCGAATCTTGAGGAATGAGGCGTACTTACAGTACGTCGCAATGACGAAAGATGAAGTGTAACGCAGCCCTTCGGCTCTGCTCAGGGCCATGAGCCTGTCGAACGGCCCTTCGACTTTACTCAGGGCCATGAGCCTGTCGAATGGCAGTTGGACTTTTTACGAAGCCGTCAATGTTTATGGGAAGATTCAGGCGAGACTTCCCTGGAGAGCATGCTTCTTTTCCCTCACCCTATGGGCTTTCACTATGAGGGATTACTAGCCGACGATGAAAGGCTTGGTTAAGGAAAAACTCCCGAAACACTTAGCCATCATCATGGATGGAAATGGCCGATGGGCAAGACAAAAATCCCTCTCCCGAATCGAAGGCCATATCAAGGGGATTCAGTCCGTTCGAACGGTAGTAACCACGTGCCGAGAGTTGGGGATTGAATTCCTCACCCTTTATGCCTTTTCCATTGAGAACTGGAGACGTCCTGTAAACGAGGTGTCGGCTTTGATGGGTCTTCTTCAGAGATATTTGAGGAAGGAATTAGATAAAATGTTGGAGAATAACATCCGCCTCAGGGCCATCGGGGATATAAACTCCCTTCCGCCTGATGCTCACGATACGTTAATTGATACGGTGGAAAAGACAGCCCACTGTGACGGCATGGTGTTAACCTTGGCACTCAGCTACAGCGGAAGGGATGAAATCATCAGGGCCTTTCGTCGCCTGGTGGCAGATATAAAAAACAAGAGAATCCGTCCCGAAGAGATCTCCGAGGAAACTCTCTCCAATTACCTCTCGACAAAGGATATCCCGGATCCAGACCTATTAATCCGGACCAGCGGTGAATATCGAATCAGCAATTTCCTCCTGTGGGAAATGGCTTATACTGAAATCTATGTGACGGAGACCCTATGGCCCGAATTCGAAAAAGAGGACTTGATCAAAGCCCTGCTCAATTATCAGTCCAGGGAGAGGAGGTTTGGTCTCACCAGCGAGCAATTGGCTATGGAGCCTGACTAATGGCGTAAAATGAAAGCCAAAAAAGGCCGCCATCGAGGTCAGAGTGATGAAGAAACGAGTTTTAACCGGTGCCGTCACCATACCCTCCCTATATTTGCTCATCGGATACGGACCTGAACCAACCCTTTTCATTTTGGTCTTGATTGCCGTTGCCCTGGGCTCACATGAATTCTACTCCCTGGTACTCCCGGAAAATAAACGGCACGAGAAGGCGATCGGAATCCTTTTGGGAATGGTATTGGCCTCCGTCATCTATTTCGGGAATCCCTCCCTTTTATACGCTCCATTGAGCTTCACCATTATCTTTTTATCCATCACCTATATGCTAAAATCGACTAATTTCGCGTTGGCCATATCCAAGATGGCTCTCACCCTCTTTGGAATACTCTACATCGGTCTCCTCTTGTCATATGTAACTCTAATCGATAAAACCGCCCCGGGGAAACAATGGGTCTTCTTTCTCGTTTCGACCGTCTGGGCCGCAGATATCGGCGGCTTCTTCATCGGATCTCTGCTAGGCAGACACAAACTGTTTCCCAAAGTAAGCCCCAACAAGACCATCGAAGGCTTGGGAGGTGGGGTGGGGGGGGCGATAGCGGCCGCTCTGTTATGTCGCAAACTCTTCTTCTCCGATTTGGACGTTTTCCACTGTATTTTCTTGGGCTTTTCCCTCACCCTATTCGGACAGATGGGGGATTTCACCGAATCAATGATTAAGCGGAGCGCCCACGTGAAGGATTCCAGCGGTCTCGTCCCAGGGCACGGCGGGATGTTGGATCGATTGGATAGCTTTCTCTTTTCGGCCCCTTTCCTTTACTATTACATCCGTTGGGGGGGATAGGACGCCCCATGAAACGCTTGGCTGTACTGGGATCAACGGGTTCCATCGGTGTCAATACATTGGACATCGCCTGCAGGTTTGAAAGGGAATTCAATGTAATAGCCCTATCGGCAGGCACTAACATTCGGCTGCTCAGGGAACAGATCGAACGGTTCAAGCCCAAAGTGGTTTCCGTATTGAATGAAGCCTTGGCTAACACCCTAAAAAGGGAAATCTCGCCCCAAAAAACCGAGGTTCTCTTCGGAGTGGAAGGCCTCATCCAAATTGCGGCCCTTCCCGAAATAGATCTGGTCGTCTCAGCCTTGGTGGGAGCGGCGGGTTTGATTCCCACCATTTCCGCAATAAAGGCAAAGAAATCCATCGCCCTGGCCAATAAGGAGTCCCTGGTTATGGCCGGAAAGATTATCATAGAAGAAGCTCGCGAAAATGGGGTTACCATCTTGCCGGTGGATAGCGAGCACAGTGCCATTTTCCAGGCCCTGGTTGGCCGTTCGAAAGACGAGGTTAATCGAATTATTCTGACCGCCTCCGGGGGACCTTTCCTCAATCTCCCCTATGAAAAAATGACGGAGGTGACAGCGAAAGAGGCCCTCCACCACCCCACATGGGACATGGGAAGAAAGGTGAGCATCGATTCCGCATCACTGATGAATAAGGGATTGGAAGTCATCGAAGCCCGATGGTTATTCGGCGTCTCCACGGAACAGATCGCCGTTCAAATTCATCCACAGAGCGTCGTCCATTCTATGGTAGAATATATCGATGGATCCATCGCAGCTCAGATGGGAATAACCGATATGAGAATCCCCATATCCTATGCACTTTCCTACCCGAAGCGATTAAGGCTGGACCTGCCTCCCTTGGACCTCTATCATATGGACGGCTTGACCTTCCTCCCCCCGGATATCGAACGATTTCCCTGCCTCAGGCTCGCCTACCGCTCAATGGAGATGGGAGAGACCATGCCGGCGGTGCTCAACGCCGCCAACGAGGTGGCGGTAAACAGTTTTCTGGAGGAAATCATAAAATTTACCGATATCCCACAAGTAGTGGAGAAAGTTATGGAGAACCATCAGGTTAGACCCCTGACGACCCTGGATGATGCGTTAAGGGCAGACCAATGGGCTCGGGAAAAGACTAAAGAGCTCATCGAGGAGAAGAGATCGTGACAACGAACCTCATATGGAGCGCCATATCCTTCATCATTGCACTGGGTATCTTGATCTTCGTCCATGAGCTCGGCCATTTCATCATCGCCAAGAAATCCGGTGTTGGAGTCCTCAGGTTTTCACTGGGATTTGGGCGAAAACTCATCGGCAAAAAGATCGGAGAGACCGAATATCAGATTTCCGCATTTCCATTGGGTGGATATATCAAAATAATCGGGGAGAATCCCGAGGAGGAGGTTTCCGAAGAGAACAGGGAAAGGTCATTCTCCGGAAAGCCGATACGGACGCGAATGGCGATCATCGTTTTTGGCCCCCTCATGAACGTGCTTTTGGCGTTCATCTTTCTCTGCCTGGTCGCCCTCATCGGATTCAAAATGCCGGCCTTTATGGAAGAACCGCCAAGAGTAGGCTGGGTCGAACCCGATTCCCCCGGCCAAAGGGGAGGGATACGTGCGGGTGATCTAGTGATCGGGATCAATGATCGAAAGGTAAGCAATTGGGAGGAGGTCAATCTTATCGTTGCCACTAATCCCAATGCGAGATTGCGCCTGGACATCGAAAGGGAAGGCGTAATCGTAGTCAAGGAATTGGTCCCCGAGGAAGGAAAATTGTTTGGGAGAGGTTACGCGGGCTTTCAGCCCGAACGGCCCCCAATCGTCAAGGAGATAATAAAAGGAGACCCCGCCGACCTCGGGGGGTTGAAAGAGGATGATTTGATCCTGTCCATCGATGGCGAGGAGATGAGTCACTGGATTCAGATGGCCATGACTATCAGGAAGAACCCCGATAAGATCTTAACGTTCAAGGTCAAACGAGGCCAAGAGATCCTCTCTTTTTCCATAAGGCCCAAGGCCGTTAAGGTTCAGGAGAAGACCATCGGCCTCATTGGAATCAGTAATCCTGGAGACACGATATTTAAGCGATATGGACCCTTCGGGGCCATTGTATGGGGGGGACGTGAAACCCTCAAGCTAACCGAGATGACCCTGACGGTTCTTTGGAGGTTGCTCGCCCGAAAAATCTCCCGTCGGGCGGTAGGAGGGCCAATCTTAATCTTCCAAACGGCGGGCCGGGTAGCCAAATCGGGCATAACGAATTTTATGCTCTTCATAGCTGGCCTCAGCATCACATTGGCAATTATCAACACCCTCCCAATCCCCATGTTAGATGGGGGCCACCTGTTATTTCTCGGAATCGAGGCTATCCGGCGAAAGCCCATCGGTGATAGGGTAAGGGAATTTGCCTATCGGGTCGGACTAGTCTTCATTATCATGCTCATGCTCTTGGTCTTTTACAACGACATAACCCGATTCTTTCTGAAATAGGGATAGCCATGAGGGTGTTGGGGATTGATACATCGACTTCGTGTGGGAGCATTGGTCTTATAGAGGATGAACGAATACTCTGCGAATATTCCCTCGAGAAGAAGGCGAGTCATTCCGAAAGGGTGTTAAAGACTATCGACCGGGTATTGGAGGATTCAGGAGTTTCCATTGGGGATATAGATGGGTTTGCCATATCCTTAGGACCCGGATCCTTCACCGGTTTGAGGATCGGCGTCAGCGCGGTAAAAGGCTTGGCATTCGCTACCGGGAAACCCGTTGCCGGCGTGTCTACCTTGGATGCATTGGCACAGAACGTGCGGTACTCCCCTTATCTCATCTGCCCCGCGTTAGACGCTCGAAAGGGCGAAGTCTATTCTGCCCTTTATCGGCATAGCGAAAAAGGCGGGTTGACCAAACTCGCCCCTGAAATGGCCATCAAGCCCGTTGATCTCCTCGAGAGAATCGAGGAAAAGACCTTGTTCTTGGGAAATGGCGTTTATCCGTATGGCGACTTGATCCGCCGTAAACTGGGGGGTATGGCCCATATAGCCGCTTTCCCCTTCAATTTCATCCATGGGGCCATTGTCGCCCAATTGGGGAGACAAAATTTGGGAAAGGGTGAATATCTTGATCTCGAGGGGTTCACCCCTCGGTACCTCCGCAAGTCCGAAGCTGAGCTTAAATGGAATGATAAAATACTGGTCAAAAAAGCATAACTTCTCTATTTGGATAAAGGTTTTTTGCATCAACTCTTTAAGGGGAACCCAGGGAAGGAGGTTCAAACCATGGCCAATGATGAACATCTCTCCACCGAGGAAAACGAGGAGCTGAAACTCATCAGACAAAGACATTCGGACTTGGCAAGACGACTGGAGGAATATGAGACCAGACCCTTTCTCACCCCCTTAGACGATTTGGAAATGAAAAAGATTAAGAAGAAAAAATTGGCGTGCAAGGATGCAATGGAGAGGATCCTAATCCGTCACCGTCGCATAGGAAAGACCGGAAATGAGGATACTGAGTAAATCCCTGGAACCGATGGGTAAACGCCCCATGGCACTTCCCATTGCAAAAGAGGGCTATCCTTTCATCATACCCACGGCCATGGCCACCCTCCTCTTTGTGTCGCTGGGGTGGGTTTATCTCACCGGAATCTTTTGTGTGATCACCTTCTTCGTCATCTCTTTTTTCCGAAACCCGACCCGAACCACCCCTTCCTCCGAGGGTGGCATCGTCTCGCCAGCGGATGGAAAAATCTTGGAAATCGAAAGACATCTCGAGAATCACCTTCTCAATCGGGAGACAGTAAAGATCAGCATCTTCATGTCCCTGTTCAATGTCCATGTCAACCGCTCCCCCATTACAGGACGGGTTATGAAAAGGGTTTATCATCCCGGAAAGTTCTTTGCGGCCAATACCGATAAATCCTCTTTACTCAACGAAAGAAATGCCGTATTATTGTGTTCAAGGGACGGCTTTAAGATTCTTTTTATACAAATTGCGGGGATTATCGCTCGTAGGATCGTCTGTTATCCCCAAAAAGGGGATTTACTCAAAAAGGGGCAAGTTTTCGGAATGATCAGATTCGGTTCCAGGGTGGAAATATATCTCCCTCCGAGCGTTGATATCCGGGTTCGTGTTGGAGACCGTGTTAAGGCGGGGGAAACCATTTTGGGGTATAGAAATGGCAAAAAAACGGAAAATAGGTATTAGAAGGGGAATCCACATCATCCCCAATCTCCTCACCACGGGCAACCTCTTTTGCGGGTTTTATGCCATCATTTCCACCTTCAAGGAAAGGTCCTTTGATGGTGCCATCGCAATCCTGATCGCTGTAGTCTTCGATCAACTGGATGGCAAGATTGCTCGACTTGCAGGAGCAAGTAGCCGTTTCGGCATCGAATACGATTCCCTCGCCGATCTCGTATCCTTCGGCGTTGCCCCAGCCTTGCTCATCTACTATTGGGCCCTGGGGGATTTTGGAAGGTTGGGATGGCTCGCTGCTTTTTTGTTTGTGTCCTGTGGGGCTCTGCGGTTAGCTCGGTTCAATGTTCAGACAAACACTGCTGACCCCAAGTACTACACGGGGTTGCCCATCCCTGCTGCTGCAACCTTCATCGCCCTCACGGTTCTTCTCTATCACCGCCTTGGGGAGAAATTAACCACGGAGCATGTCGCCATCCTCATCATGATGTATGGGCTGAGCTTCTTGATGGTCAGCAACATCCGATATCCGAGCTTCAAAGAGCTCGGGCTAATCAGGCGCAAACCTTTCAGCGTCCTCGTATTCGTGGTATCCTCCCTTGTGGTCATCGTAGCCGAACCCGAGATCATGTTATTCCTCTTCTGCTCCGCCTATGTGCTCCTCGGCCCCCTCAATCTCCTATATCGATTATATCGATGGAGGAAGATAAAGGCCCTGAAGGCGGTACCTGACGAAAAGCCAAATATCGTTAGAAGCTAACGTTTGTGTCTACTATCGGGCGAAGTCAACCACTCAAGGGTTGAGCTCTCCCCTTTTCATTACCCGTTCTAATCGGGTGCGAGCATCGAAGACTCTTTAGCCAACCAAATATCGTGAGAAGACGTACCCCAGGGCTATCAAAGCTTGAGTCACGAGAACCACCGCTACATTCAATCCCATTATGGGTAAGAAACCCCCATCACTCGCATTGTATTTGGATAAAGCCCCCCTCACGGCTTTCAAGGCTATGGGCATGGTCAATAAGCCCAACAACGTCCCGAGGGGCATGAATTGGAAGCTGACCCCAAGAATAATGCAAAGATAAACCAAACCGCTGGTAATGAGATAGAAGACGCCCGCCCGCCTTTTGCCCAGGACAATGACGACATTTTTTCTGCCCGCCTTCTTATCCGGACCCACGTCGGGAAATTCGTTTATCAGGAGGAGATTATAGGTAAGGATTCCCGAGGGAAGGGATCCGACGAATGCCTCCCATGAATAATAGCCGCTTTGAACGAAATACGTCCCCAAAACCGCCAATACGCCCAGGTTGAGACCCGCAAAAAATTCCCCCAGCATCCATCGGGCAATGTGGGTGGAATAAAAATAGGCGGACGCCCCGCCAACGATGAGGATGGGCAACAGAACCCATCCCCTCACCTTCAGGAAAAACAGTCCGATTCCCGAGGCGATGACAAAACAAGCGATTCCCAAGATATAGACCAATTTGGGCGTTAAGGCCTCGGAAGCAAGAAACCCACTCCCTCCGCTGAAGGGGGTTCTCAGGGTCTCCTTGTCGATGCCGCTCATATAATCGAAATAGTCATTCAGGACATTGCAACTGGTATGGATAAGGAGGAGCCCCACGAAGGCCAAAATAAAGAAGAGGAGTTTGAAATGGCCTTCATACCATGCCATGCTCGTCCCCACGCACGAAAGAACAACCGAAAGCAGGAGAAAATGAGGCCTGGTCTCGAGAAAAAGGAGCTTAACCACCTTCGCTAAACTATTCATGAACGACCCCGTAACGGGATACAATCCACACCATATAGTACACCCCTCCACAGCTGTCAAGGAAATGGTTCGCGAGTTTGGGTGCTGCGGTGTTGCAGTGCTGCTGTGCTGCGGTCGAAAGGAAGCAGGGATGAGGGTAGAGGTTAGAGCCAGGAGGAGGGGGTAGGCAGTAAGGAGTAGTCGGTAGGTATGGTGAGGGAAAAGTGTGTTTTGGATTTCTCCTCCCAGATGACCCTTGTCCTGCAGATTACGCTCAGGGACAACAGTGTTCCCTCATTGGGAATACTATCTATTGTATAATGAAAAGATTGCAACAATACTCCCAACAAAAGTGTGGAAACTTTCGAATCGTTTATAGTCTTCAATACAAAAAGAGGGAGCGTTCGCTTCGTCTTGGCCCTCACAGTCATCCCCTCCTTCTTCTTCCTATTCCTGCTCTTGGGCCTCAGATGGTGAGAAGACCCGTCTCGTCCCCTGTAGATGCCCCATTGGGGATGCTATTGAACAAAAAACCCTTTATAATCAAAGGAGAATACTTTATTTCCAAATTTTTTTTGTCTTTTTATTATATAACTGCTTGAAATTTAAATTTTTTGTTGCATAATGAAATAATGTATAGCAAATTTGACGTCATTGTAAAAAGTTGAAATCAGATGGCAAAGAAAAAAGATCCGGATGCAAGGCGCGCAAATCCTGAGGAATGAGGCGTACAGAGAAGTACGCTGCAGTGACGAAGGATGAAGCGGAACGCAGCAGATGGACTTTTTACGAAGCCGTCATTC
>JAQYWG010000109.1 GCA_030145085.1 Thermodesulfobacteriota bacterium | reverse complement strand
GGGGGTATGTGTGATGAGATCATGACGTCGGACAGGCGTTTTCAGTTCATTCCCGAGGCCCATCTCAGGGAGCATTCCTTAGAGGTCCAACTCCCCTTCCTCCAAGTCGTCCTCAAGGGGTATAAGCTGGTGCCCATTGTGTTGATGGGTGGGGCGGATTATGAGATATGCCAATCGCTCGGGAAGGCCATTGCCGAGTCGGTGGGGGAGCGGAACGCCCTGATTATTGCCAGCTCCGACTTGACCCACAGCTATAACTACGGGCAAGTGGTAGAGCAGGATGAGTTACTTGCCCGCCACATCGAGCAGTTCGATATCACCGGCTTGGAGGAGGATTTACGGGAGGAGAGGTGTCAGGCCTGCGGCGAGGGTCCCATTTTGACGGCCATGTTAGCAGCCAAGACACTAGGTGGGGACAAGGGAAAGGTTTTGAGACTCACCAATTCTGGGGATGTGACCGGGGATAAAAGACCTGGCAATTACACCGTGGGGTATTTGGCAGGGGTCTTTTATCGAACAGGGATCCGGAAAGAAACACCCTAGTCTCCCGGGTGGGGAGACCGACGGGGAAGAGATGATGAGTAGCAAGAGGGTAGGAGTTGACCTCGGGCTGAACGAAGAGGAAAAGGAGACCCTGCGGCATATCGCGGAAACGGTGATCCAGAGCAGGGCTCGGGGGAAGCCGGTACCGGGCTTCACGGTGGAATCCCAAACCTTGAAGGAGAAACGGGGGGCCTTTGTTACCATCCACAAGAAGGGTCAGCTTCGGGGGTGTATCGGCTATATCCAACCCTATAAGCCGCTTTACCAGACGATTGAGGAGATGGCTGTCCAGGCGGCCTTTAACGATCCCCGATTTGACCCGGTAACTGAAAGGGAACTGCCCGATCTGGAGATCGAGATCTCGGTGCTCACTCCCCTGAAACGAATCAAGGACGTCGAGGAGATCGAGGTGGGGAAAGACGGGATTCTCATAGAGAAGGGGTTTCATTCCGGCCTTCTCCTTCCCCAGGTGGCTACGGAATACGGGTGGGACCGCAAGACGTTCTTGGAACACACCTGTTTCAAGGCCGGATTGCCCAAGGACGCCTGGAAGGATGAGGATACGGTCATCTCCGTCTTTTCTGCGGATATATTTTAAACCTTTTTGACATTCGGGGGTTTCACTAAAGGAGAGGGATGGAGGTTCCCGAGCTTGTTGAGAGGATGGGAAGCCTACGGGGACAGCAGGAGGGGGAAGGGCAGCCCGTGAGATGAAACTTCGGTTAATCAAGAGAAGGTTTTGGCTATGAAACAGAGCTCTTACCGAAAGGAGATGAGTCGAAGGGAATTTCTGGGCAATTGCGCGAAATACTCCCTTCTTTTTTCTTCTCTGGCGAGCATTTCCTCCCTTTTCCATTTCGTCGAAGAGGCCGAGGCGTTCAACATCAGAAGGGAATGGGGTCTTATCAGGACAAAACTTACCCCCTACTACACTCCCTTGAAGGGCAAAGAGGTCCAATGCGAACTCTGCCCAAAGGAGTGTGTCGTTTCGGATGGGGAGAGGGGATACTGTGAGGTCAGGGAGAATAGGGATGGTAAGTATTATAGCCTGGTTTACGGAAATCCCGTCACCTGGCATATCGATCCGATTGAGAAGAAACCCTTCTTCCATGTCCTGCCAGCATCAGTTTCTTTTTCCATTGCCACGGCGGGGTGTAATTTCGACTGCAAATTCTGCCAGAATTATGAGATATCCCAAACGACGCCTGAGAAGACGGCGAATTTTGATATGCCTCCCAAGTTGGTGGTGGCAGCCGCAAAGAGGACGGGTTGCAAATCCATAGCCTCGACCTATGTGGAACCCACTATCTTTTACGAATACATGTACGATATCGGTGTCTTGACGAAAGAAACGGGAATTTTGAACGTGTGCCATTCCAATGGCTACATCAATCAAAAGCCCTTAAAAGCCCTCTGCAAGGTCCTCGACGCCGCCTGTATCGACCTGAAAGGATTCACGGAGGGTTACTATCAAACCCTCACGGAGGGGACGCTGCAACCGGTTCTGGAAACCCTCAAGACCTTAAAGAGGGAGGGCGTCCATGTGGAGATTGTCAATTTGGTCATCCCCACGAAAAACGATGACATGGACCAGATTCGGCAGATGTGCTTGTGGATTAAGGAAGAGCTGGGATCGAGCACGCCCATTCACTTTTCGCGATTCTACCCCATGTATAAGCTGAGAAACCTGCCGCCTACCCCTGTACCGACCCTGGAACGGGCCAGAAAAGTAGCCCTCTCGGTAGGCCTGGAGTATGTATACATTGGAAACGTGCCTGGCCATGAGGGGGAGAACACGTTCTGTTCCAAGTGCAAGGAATTGGTAATCCAGCGAATCGGCTACCGTATCGTCCAAAATCACCTGATTGGGCGAAAATGCCGGTACTGTGGACACTCCCTGCCCGGGATATGGTTCTAGGAACTCAACCTATCACTTCCCCATTCATTCGTGTTGAGACATCTTTGATTTATGGATGAACCCGAGCAATCCCAGGGCGGAGAGGTTGAGGGCTGTGATCAAATAGAGGGTATTTGCAATCCCCAATACTGGCAGGAGAATAATCCCGGCCGAGAGGGCCCCGGCCGATGATCCCACCAGGTCCACTCCGTAAACCAGGCTGGCTACCTTCCCTACTTCCCTTCCCTCGCCCAAATAGATCATATTGGCCAGGGGGAAGTGTAACCCTCCCAGATATCCCGCCACTAACGTTAAGAGAGGAAATCCCACTTCCATCACGGAGGATGTTCGGGAGAGGTGACCTGAGCTCTGGAAGAGAATGATTATTCCCAGAAGGAGAATGGGATAGAGGGCCAGGCCTCCTTGAATGGGCATGAGTATCCGCAGGGGCTTCGTTATGCGTTCTATTGAGGGGGTTATATGCCAGCTTCCGAGGATGAGCCCGATCATGTAAGCGGTAATCAGCATGGCGATCTTATAGTAGACGTAGCCGTAGAGGATCTGAAAGGCAAGGATGAGGACCACGTTTAAGGTCATCTCGGAATAGCCGGCGACGAAAACGGCGTAGGTCAACGTTGGCTTCAGGGCCTTTTCCTTGCCTTTTCGGTGGGCAACGGGAAAAAACAAGGCAGTGAATGCCGCGATCACCAGAATAAACCACATCGATTCGATTCGGCCAAGAAGGAGGAATACCTCCTTCAGGCGCGGTGTGTATTGGGCACTCCAGTGGATGATATCGTAAAAGTAGCAGGAAGGATTGAGATCGCGATTGATCCTGGTTCCCTTGGCCGACTGTAGAATTCCCCGAAAATAGTCCAGCCTCTCCTGGGAAAGGTTAAATAAGAGGTAGTACCCTCTAACATATTTCAATGCTAAATGCCTCTCCATGATCCTGTTCACCAAGACCTGGGGGTCGGAAACGAGAGCCCCGTGCTCCATTGATCCGAAGAAGCGGGCCGTTGATCCGGGAAGGACCAGAACGTCTCGGTATGCCACGGACATGGATCGATGGAGCGACTTGAGGAGCTGGGCGAGGGTTGGGCCGATGATGTTCTCCGATGATGTGAGGCTGAGGGAGAAGACGCCCCCGGTAAGGGTAATTCTCCTCACCTCTTGGAAGAATTCCACGGTGTAGAATCGATTGAGTTGGGCCGTCATCGGGTCCGGAAGGTTGACGATGACCACATCGTATCGCGATTCGGTGGTCTTTATGTGTTTGCGACCATCGGTATGGATTATGTGGACTCGGGGATCATCCAAGGCCACGGTCGCTTCATGGGGGAGAATTCTCCGTCCCATGGAGATGACCGTGGGGTCCAATTCGACGTAGTCTACCCTGGCAACCGTAGAGTGTTTTAATATTTGAGCCAGGGAACTGGAAATCCCGCCACCTACCAGGAGGATTCTCTTGGGATCGGGGTGTTCAAGCAGGGCGAAATGGACCGATTCCTCCGCCGTGAGTAGATCGGGGCAGGTGAACATCCAGAGCCCGTTTTCATAAAAACTGATCTGTGCCTCTGCCGATACTGCTGTCAGGTTGCCGTAGAGTGTGTCCTCAGACTCGATGAGTCTATATCCCTTCCACTCCCAGCCTCTGCTCATTCGTTCCCATTTTTCGCCCTGAAGGGCCAGGAGCGCAAAGAGCCCAATGAGAACCGAGCCTGAGACCCAAATCCAGGACCGGCCCCTCTTGGGCCCAGAGGGATGAAGGAGGAGGAACATGGAGGACAGGACCAGCAAAGCTGATAGAGCAAATGAGGTCTGGAGGTGATTCAGAAAGTGAACAAATACTGCGGTGAAGGCGACGCCGCCGATCCCTGATCCTATAGCTTCCAGGAGGTAGACGGATCCAACGGATTTACCCCTTCCCCCCGTTGCCTCGCTGTGGAGACTGCAGCCGAGGGCGAAGAGAAATCCCGATAGAAAACAGAAGGGAGCCAAGATGGCAAAGGAGATAACCATCATCATCGTCAGGTCAATGACCTCCCCCACGGGGATATTCCAGAGGGTCCTGGATAATCGAACTATGAGGATGGATGAGGGAAGGAGAAGGGCCAGGACAATCTGGACAGATCCGAAGGTCCGATGCTTGTGTGCAATGGCGTCGGCGATCCTTCCCAGGATCGCGCTGCCAAGGGAAGTCCAAACGAGCCAACTGGCCAATATGATGGCTGTGGATAACTCATTTCCATAGAAGATGACCAGAAGTTCCCTGATGAGAAGGATTTGTCCCACAATGGCCACAAATCCGATGAGAAAAATGGCAAAGGAGAGTCGTCTTTTCATAGATGTTATCTTAAAAAAGGTGATGCCATAAAGCAAGGGCCGAAAAGAGGGGAAATGTTCCGATTGGTTCCCTTATGTTACCTTTTGGAACATTTGCGTAACCTATGAAAATAAAAGAATATTTCCTTAAAAGAGCGGTTTCTCCCCACCTTTTATGCGCCTTTTGGCACATTTTCCAATGGTCACATTCTCGCCAAATAATGATGCGAAATCAAAGGGGATGTGCAAATTATTCAATGATGTTAATTACTTATATTTGATTGAGATTCGACCATGCTTTATCATCAGTGCCTGGCATAGAAGTTGCGTAACCTTGGCCACCCTTTCAAGGAGAGGGTAGTGATCTCATGGGTGCTAGGGACAGAACCACAAGGCATGTGGAATGTGACGAAGTAAGACTTCCCGATTCGTCGGGGTTCTTCCGATAAAAGGGGCGGGGGGTATCGCTGAAAGGGGCGGGGGTCCCCGAAAAAAGGGGCGGGGGTTGTTCCGAAAGGAGCCCGATATGAAAGTGCGCAGTATTTTCGTCATCGGATGCCTGGGTGTGATGCTCGTTTGCGGGGATAGTGCCGCGAAGCCGCCTCCACCGCGGCCGAAGATCACAATTTACAAGGCTTACGCCCAGAAGTTTCCCATTCCCTACGGGTACGGGCTGAGAATGGAGTACTTCATCGACCTCAAGCTTCAGGATGCCCCGTGGCGAAAGGCGGAGTCCGTAACCACCCAATATTCCCCCGACGGGCGGATGTGGTACACCGATGAAACCGCCCGTTCACCGAGCTACCGGTGGGACAACATTCACGGTGACATCGTCTGTGGCCCGACCACATACAATTTGAGGAGCGGCCATACCTATACGCTGAGGGCTATCCTCACCTGGCGTGATGCTGGAGGCGGACTTCATCTCACCTACTCGAACCTGGTAAGGGCCACGGTAGGGGACTATGCCAATCTCTGCGTCGAGGAGGCCATTGCGGAGAAGTTCAAGCCGGTGCTGCACCGGCATCCCGATGACCTGCAGCCGGAGGGGTTGGTGAATGTGGACAACCTCCGCTGGGCATCGCGGAAGGTATACAATATTCGTGGGCAGCAGTACTCCGACTCCAAGATCACGAAGTACTCGGACTTTCACTGGCGTTATAGCTACTACTGGGACACGTGGGGATACGGGCAGGGGTCGGGCTACTACCGATGGGACATGGATAATAATGAATTGTACAAGGAGGAGGTTCCCGGGGAACGGCCGCTCTACTACCACGTCTATAAGAATGGCCCCTACTACTACGTTCAGTACTGGTACTTCATGGCCATGAACGACATCAGGGATCAGACCAACGAACGTACGTGGCACGAAGGCGATTTCGAGCACGTTTCCATCGAGGTCGAGTATGTCGGGGATCGTTTCGTCCCCCGAAGGGTTAACTTCTACAAGCACGAAGGGGGTCGTCAGTTCCCGGTTGACGAGTGTTGGTGGGGTTCCTATGCCTCGGGCCATCTCATGGAGCTTCCGCCGCAGCTGGGCTATGACGAATCCCATACGCACCCCCACGTGTGGATCGCACGTAACTCCCATGCTTCGTACAACTGGGGCGAACTCCTGTACGAAATCAACGTCTCGGGTGATGTTTACACTGACGATGTCGACTACGACGCTGATCCGTGGACCGGTCATTATAATAAGACTTTCTTCCAGTATGACTACCTGGTCAACATGGGCGAGATCAAGCAGTCCCCTGATACCGATGGGGACGGATACATCAATGCCCACGGCTGGGAATGGTTCGACCATGCGTACCACGAGCCGGCGTGGCATGATCTCCAGTGGCTCCCCTTCAGGGGAAGATTAGGTAAGTTCTGGTGCAAGAAGCCGGATGGTACGCTGGTTACCTGGGTTCTGCTCTTCAAGAGCATCTGTACGCCGTCTCCCCGTTCGCCGGCCTGGGGGAACCTCGACTGGATGTGCTTCAGCGATAACATCGATTGTGGGGGGTTCGGCAATCGCGACCGGACGGCCGTGGACTACAAATGGCGCGATCCCTTCACCGGCGAGGTGGTGTGCAATCCCTAGAATTGCAGTTCTGCAGTGTTACAGTGCTGCAGTCATGCGGCGGGGGATGTGCTGAAGCCAGAGGCTGAGGTCGAGGTCAAGGTCCAGGGAAAACCGAGGCTGGGGTTAAGGAGTGAACGTTTTAATTCAACGATGTGATAAGCTGATGTTTAGAAATCCTTTTTCGAATTTTCCGTAAGGTCTTGCTTCAAGAGCAAAAACCTTTCATCGCTTGTAATCGGATTTGGCTGGATAAATACGAGAAGGAAGAGATGGGAAGATCACGATTTCCCACCGAAAGGAGAAGATATCCCCGTTTCGCACTGCCATTGGCCTTGGCGTACACGTGTGGTGCAACGAAGGATACGCTTAGAACCGTTGACGTGAGCCTGGGCGGGACAAGAATCCAAACCGATAGGCCAATTCCCGTTGATGAAAGGCTAAATCTCATCATCCTTTTCGAAAACGAAGCCATCAAACCACTCGGAAAAGTAGTGCGGTCGAGCCAGTCGACGAATCGAAAATACGATGTTGGGATTAGTTTCGAAGCCAGGTCCCATCAATGCCTGAAACGACTCAGACGATTTCTTGACGGAATGTCACAAAAAAGGGGCGTAGCGGACCGGGGGAAGGGTCTCGACCAATCCAGTTTGAGGCGGTTGCAATCGAAGTCCTTCGAATTGGATCGGTTGAGGCACAACTTCCTCACGTTGCTGCATAAATCGTATCCCTGGGATTATGAAAGATATGCTGTTCGACCCGAAATTGGCACAAACGAGGTAAGGGATTTCCTGAGAAGCAAGGGGATTGATCAGGTCAATATTCATTATCTGCTGAAGTCGTTGGGAGCTAAATAGATGTCCTGGCTTTCATCCTTTCAGTAAGAAGCTCGGTGCAGCTAATAAAGACCTAAATACGCGTTGCTGCGGTTGTGAAGTCCACATTATGAATCGATTACCTGATGAGTTGACGCTTGAAATTTTTTTTTGGAATTTTCCAAGGCTCTTGCTTAAGGTGGTTGACACGTAAGTATTCATGTAGGAAAACCTCGGAGTCGAGGTGAGCTGATCGCCAAGGGCATACCGTCTCGAGAGGGTGGGTCGCAAAGTCACGGGTCAGCGCACAATTAGTTGCGATGATGGCCGGACTGCCGATCAGGGAAGGCAGTCCGGCTTTTTCTTTGGCATTGGGCAAAGGGAGACAAGTAATGAGGAATAAAGGGCTTTGGCTTTCTTTGGGCTCGATCATTTCGATATTGGTATTGCTTATGCTTTTGAGGTGTGGTGGGGATGGAGGTGGGATCATTACCCCTCAGCCTACCTCGGACACCGGTTACATCGATGGGGTGGTCTATGATGCCTCCAATGATATGCCCCTTGAGGGTGCACGTCTTTAGTCTTTAGGGACGTTGGTTCTTAGAGTGCGTTGTGCTTGACGTATATGGTCGCTTTCGATAGAATTGCTCTATGCCAAGACAAGCTCGCCTCGATGTCCCCGGTGCTCTACATCACATCATGGTGCGGGGCATCAATAAATCGGCCATCTTCAATGACCACCAGGATAAAATTCGTTTTCTTGATCGTTTGGAACAGAAAGTAATGGAAGGTCAGTGTGCCGTCTACGCCTGGGTGCTCATGGACAACCATGTACACCTGCTATTTCGGAGCGGCAAGGCAGGCATCTCTTCGGTCATGCGACGGCTCCTTACGTGGTATGCCCAGTACTACAATCGCCGGCACCATCGAACCGGTCATCTGTTCGAGAATCGGTATAAGTCTATCCTCTGCGACGAAGATACCTACCTTTTGGCCCTCGTCCGCTACATTCATCTCAATCCTATCCGGGCAGAGCTTATAGACACGATGGAAGAATTAGATCGTCATCCTTGGAGCGGACACCGCGCGATACTCGGAAAGGTCAACTATGTCTGGATGGACAGTGCGCACGTCCTCGCCCAGTTCGGTAGCACGAAGAGAAAAGCGATCAAAGAATATCATGGTTTTGTCCGGGAAGGCATGGGTGAGGGGCGTAATCCAGAGCTCACGGGCGGTGGGTTAATTCGGAGCCAGGGTGGCTGGTCCGAAGTGCTTG
>JAQYWG010000108.1 GCA_030145085.1 Thermodesulfobacteriota bacterium | reverse complement strand
AAAAAGTCAAAAATGGGACGGCAAAGTAAAAAGTTCCAAATGCAAGGCTTGCGAATCTTGAGGAATGAGGCGTACTTCCAGTACGCCGCAATGACGAAAGATGAAGTGTAACGCAGTCCTTCGACTCTGCTCAGGGCCGTGAGCCTGTCGAATGGCCCTTCGGCTTTGCTCAGGGCCATGAGCCTGTCGAATGGCAGGTGGACTTTTTACGAAGCCGTCACTTTTTAATTTTTTCAAAGGGTTTTCTATCCTTGTGACAGGAGGTGTTCGGGTAGCCACGGGAATTAAGAGATCAACTTTTATTGCAGTACTCATTTCTTTCCTGACATTTATCCAGTTTGACCTTACCTTTGGATCTAAGGGGTTTGAAGTTAGAAACTATTAGGAAGCAGCCCATGACTTTAAAAAACCATTCAGACCGGCAAGAACGGGTGGTTACCACCTGTTGCTCTTACGACTGTGGGGGTCGCTGTGTCCTGCGGGTTCACGTTTCGGAGGGAAGAATTAACCGAATCCGCACGGATAACCGGCGCGGCCCGGGCCTGAAGGCCTGCTCCCGGGGCCTTGCCCAGAAAGAGGTCGTGCACGCCCCTGACCGCCTCACCCAGCCTTTGAAAAGGGTCGGGGAGCGAGGCAGCGGCACGTTTGAGCCCGTCTCGTGGGAAGCGGCTCTGGAAACCATTTCCCTGGAACTTAGGAGAATTAAGGAACAGTATGGTGCTCATTCCATTTTCCTGGTGGACCAGTCCGGCTCGATGAGCCCCTTGCACGGGACACGAAAAACTGCCCCCCGTTTTTTCTCCCTCTTTGGAGGATGCACCACCACCTGGGGGAGCGCCTCCAATGAAGCGGCCCGGTTCGCTTCATTCGCGACCTTTGGAACGACCTTTACCGGGAACAGCCGTGACAACTTGCTCCATTCTCGATTGATCATAATGTGGGGTTGGAACCCGCTGATCACCCGGTTCGGCCCTGACACCGTTTCCTACCTGACATTGGCCAAGAAAGCTGGTGCGAAGATCATCTGTGTCGATCCCCGGCACAGCCATTCGGCCAAGGCCCTGGCAGACCTGTGGATCCCAATAAAGCCGGGCACGGACGCGGCCGTGATCATCGCCATGGCTTATGTCATGATCATTGAGGATCTTTGCGACCATCACTTCATCGAGACTCATACGGTGGGCTTTGAAAAATTTAGGGATTACGTGGTGGGTAAAGAGGATAATCTGCCCAAGACACCCCCTTGGGCCGAGGACATAACCGGGGTACCTGCCGATATAATCATCCAGCTGGCCCGGGACTACGCAACCCTTAAGCCTGCAGCCTTTTGGGCGAGCTGGGCCCCCGGGCGAACCGCTTTCGGGGAACAATACCACCGGGCAGCCATCACTCTGGCAGCCATGACCGGCAATATCGGAATAAAGGGCGGCCATGTGGCCGGTGGAACCGGCTACACGACCTTGGGCATTCTTGGGAAATCTCTCCCGGTACCCGAGATCTCCGCCCCTGTTGTGCACGTAACCAAGGTTTACGATGCCCTCATCCGGGGAAAATCCGGCGGTTATCCCAGTGACATCAAGCTACTCTACATTGTCGGCTGCAACCTTTTAAACCAGTTCTTGAATACCAACAAAGGGGTGAAGGCCCTGAAGATGCCGGAATTCATAGTAGCCCACGAGCTCTTTCTCACGCCCACGGCCCGGTACGCCGACATCGTTCTCCCGGTTATGCATTTTTTTGAGTGTCAAGACATAGGACAACCCTGGGGCGGCGGACCCTACTTCATCTACATGGACAAGGTCATAGAGCCTCTACCCGAAACCAGGTCCGATTTGGCCATCTTTAATGAGCTGGCCTTACGCCTTGGCATACCCAATTACAATGATAAGTCCGACGGGGAATGGCTCAGGGAATTCGTAGATGCCACCCCTGACCTTCCGGAATACGAGGCCTTCAAAGGCAAAGGCTTTCACGAAATAGAACTCGATCAACCCTGGGTAGCCTTCAGGGAACAGATTGAGGACCCGGACCATCACCCCTTCCCGACCCCCTCGGGAAAGATCGAGATCTACAGCCAGAAGCTGGCCGAGATGAATAACCCCTTGATTCCAGCCATCCCCAAGTATAATGAACCCTGGGAGGGCCCGAAGGACCCCCTTGCGGGCAAGTACCCCATTCAGCTCGTAAGTCCCCATTCGAAAGCCAGAGTCAATTCCCTTTTCTACAACATCCCCCGCCTACAGTCATTGGCCGATGACGCGATCTGGCTCAACCCCGCTGACGCCAAGTCTCGGGGCGTCAACACCGGTGATAAGGTCAGAGTGTTCAACGATCGAGGCCAGCTGCTCGCGGCTGCTAAAGTTACAGACCGCATCATGCCTGGAGTGGCCAGCTTGGACGCGGGCGCTTGGTTTTACCCGGACCCCCAAGGACTGGACCGAGGAGGCTGCGTCAATGTCCTCACCAGAGATGAAATGTCCCCGGGCGGCGCCTTTGCCTGCAATAGTTGCCTCGTTCAAATAGAAGTCGCGGGCTAAAGGGTAGGCATTTCACTCTTTCGACAGAGAGACCAAAGATGTTAAAAGTGAGTCCGCATCCGGAGTATCCTCCGGAGGAAGGTAGGTATATCAGGGGGAACGATTTTTCTCCAGTCGCTGTAGCTCTATTATCTTGAACTGTGACGCAGATAAGATACCTTCTGATCTTGAGAAGCTTGTGAGGGCTGCAATAGAAAGTGGGGCAGTGCTCTCTGGTTTGACCTTCTCTGAGACAGTCCTTATGCAGCCTAAGATTGAGATTGACTCCCTTTTTCCGCTTGATTGATCCGTTTGCCCACCTTGGCCCAAGACGGCGTGATGAGAAAGCTTTCTTCCATGTTCTCGACCATCCGGAAGAACTTATTCATGGGGATGGAAAAGGTGAGGAGATCCTCTGGAACCCACGGGCGTGCCGAAACATCAAACATTCCGAGAACACCCCTCGGGCGCTGAGATCCCTTTTCGAGGTAGGGATACTGAACAATGGAGCCGCACCCAGCAGCAAATGGTGCGAAAACTGGGTTTGGGTCTGCCTCATCAAAGTTTGCGAGAGTAAAGAGGCCGGATAAAACATCAGGCCGTGCAAAGAAGACAACCACGTCTGGCTCTTCCCGCTCGGCGAGCATATCCCACGGTTTGAAGACGATGTACCTGGCGGGTGCCCTGAACCCAGGCATCTCCTTCATCGCCTCTTTGACAAGTTCGGGAGATTTCTTGTAGCGTTCTCCCTCGAGCTTCCCGGGTATTCCGCAGGAAAGGAAGTATTCGAATTCTGGCATAATCTCGTGGGAAAACCCGAAATACCTTCTTCCACCGGCGCAGCCGATAGAATCGACATTAAAACAGAGAGACTTTCCCTTTCGCACCGTGGACAAATCAGCGATTACACACCTGTGCCCTTTTGGAGGTTTCACCATGTGGGCGGATTCTGCCTCTTGGGTGTAGTAAAAGACAATGGGTAGCTCTGCCCCATCGAGGTACTTTTTCCAGAGGCTGATAAATTTTTCTTTGAAGTTCGAATCCATAAGCTATTTCCTCCGTCGGTAGCTGGGTTTTGCAGCCATCGTCATCATTGGTTTTAAGAAATGAAATCCTTGCGAATGATTGTATCACCATTTTTGGTGAATCGATAGGCTTTTACGTGCTTTCCTAAACATCTCTAACTTTGCCATCCATAGTACCCATTGCATGCGTGTAATCTTGATCCTCAATTTCAAGTTGCTATACGCACCAAATTTGATTGAGACCTGATGGGGATCAGGGCATTATGTGCTCCTTTTATTAGCATTTCAATTAATCTGAGGAATGGCGCAGGTTGGTCTAGGGGAATTCGATAGGGAAGGGCAGTACCAAAAAAACCAAACAAACCAAAGAACCTTCCCATGGAGAATATATTTACAGAGTAATCACAGTATGCTAATATGCTGTTTGATTCATGAAGGAAAGGCCCTAGGCCCTTGATCTCAGGGAGGGTAAGGTATGGAAACTACCCGCCGGGATTTTATCAAACGTACTCTCCTCCTGGGGGGCACGCTGCTTTTTTATCCCGCCCCCCTTTATGCCGCAAAGGAGGAAGATGGATGGCGTCCAGCCTATGCGAAACTGGAGGAAGAGGGGAAATTTGCCCGGAAGATCGAGGAAGCTTACAGCATCTTCGAGGATTGCCACCTCTGTCCGCGGCAGTGCGGGGTAAATCGACAAAAGGGCGAAAAAGGGTTCTGCCGGGCTCCACTTAAACCCGTAGTTTTCGGCGCTCATCCCCATTTCGGCGAGGAGGTGCCACTGGTGGGCAGATACGGGTCTGGCACCATCTTCATATCCAATTGCAATCTCCGCTGTATCTTCTGCCAGAACTGGCCCATCGCCCACGAGGGAAAGGGAAAGGAGATTGAGGATGAAGACCTGGCGGGTATGATGCTTTCCCTCCAGGAGATCGGCTGTCATAATATCAACATGGTTACGCCAACGCACGTCATGCCAAACATCCTCAATGCCACGCGGATTGCCCTGAAGAAAGGGCTTCATCTTCCCCTTGTTTACAATACCAGCGGCTATGAGACCCTGGAGATCACGAAGCTCTTGGACGGCATCGTGGATATCTATATGCCGGATATGAAGTATATGGATGGTGAACAGGCGGCGAAATATTCATCCGGGGCTTCAGACTATCCCGAGGTGACGAAGAGGGCGATCATGGAGATGAACCGGCAGGTGGGGGTACTTAAGACTGATAGCAATGAAATTGCCCTTCGGGGGCTGCTCATCCGGCATTTAGTCATGCCCAACCGCGTGGCCGGGACTGAGAAGTTCGTTAAGTGGGTGGGCCAGAACCTCCCTAAATCCACCTACGTGAACATCATGCCCCAATACCGGGTGGAATACAAGGCCTATGAGTATCCAAAAATCTCCCGAGGGATTACCGTAAGTGAATTCCTGGAAGCGATAGACTGGGCTGAGCACGCCGGCTTGACCAACCTCGACCGTAAATCTGTGGCGGTCTGGGAATTTTACCGCCACCGCCGATCAAACTAAGTTCCTTACATCCAAATACCAGGTATCGGCTTTCCGCAGTACTCGCACTTCCCTCCCTTCAGGTGCACCTCTCCAACCATGTATCCCGTTCGCTGGATGATCATTTTCTTGCACTGGGGGCAGAAGGTATTCTCCCCCTCATGGCCTGGCACGTTCCCGACGTAGACATACTCAAGGCCAGCTGACAGGGCCACCTGGCGGGCTTCCTCCAGCATGGAAACAGGCGTTGGGGGGAGATTTTTGAGCTTGTAAAGGGGATAGAACCGGGAGAAATGGATTGGGGTATCTGTGCCCAGTTCTTTTTTTATCCAGAGACACATCTCCCTTACCAGCGACATGTCCTCATTCTTTGTGGGAATGATGAGGTTTGTGATCTCCATGTGGATCTTCTCCTGCCTCAACGTCTTCAGGGTTTCGAGCACCGGGTTCAGTTCTCCGCCGCACAATTCACGGTAAAACTCATCCGAAAACGCCTTCAGATCGATATTGGCCGCGTCTATTACTTTGGACAGGTTTCTGAGTGGATCCGGATTGATAAAGCCATTGGAGTGGATGAGGCTCAGAAGGCCCGCCTCCTTTGCAAGGAAACCAATCTCTACCATGTATTCATAGAAGATTATTGGTTCCACGTAGGTGTAAGAGACGGAACGGGTCCTCATCTGTTTGGCCCTTTTCACCACAAGCTCAGGTAGGATCTCGTAGCTGAACACGTCCTCAGGGGAGGCCTGGGAAATTTCCCACGTCTGGCAAAACTTGCACGTGAAATTGCACCCCGCCGTTGCCAGCGAAAGGGACCAGGTTCCGGGAAGTACATGGAAAAAGGGGTTCTTCTCGATGGGATCCGGATGGAAGGCACATGGATTCGCGTAGACCAGGCTGTAGCATTTTCCGTCCCGATTCTCACGCACCCTGCAGACACCCCTTTCCCCCTTACGGACACGACATTGTTTGGGGCACAGTTTGCACTGGATATCCCCTCCACCCAGGGAGGTGAAGTAGGGGGAGAGCTTTGTCTTGATGAGGCCTTTCTGAGGCATTTGTGCCCGAACGGGGTTCGGAAGACCAAAGAGTTGAGCGGCAGAAAGGGCGCAGAAATTCACCCCGCAAACCTTCAGGAATTCCCGTTTCGTCATGCCGGGTTCGTGGATAGTCCGGCCCTTTATACTATTTCCCATGTGATTTGTAAAAGGCTCACTCACGGGATTTGTGCATTATTCTCGAATGGTCTCAATGGTATTATTACTATCAAAACCAATGAGAAAAGACAAGGCGGAGTCCGTCGATGTGACTGGGTGGGCGGCCAGCCATCAAGGCCACAGAGGGTTTACCTCGGTGCTCGGTGGTGAAGATCTGAATTTCCCCATGCCAATTCAACCTTATGGACCTCATGTAACTCAATCTTGACGGCTTCGTAAAAAGTCCATCTGCGGCGTTGCGCTTCATCTTTAAGTCACTGCGGCGTACCGGTAAGTACGCCTCATTCCTTAAGATTCTCGCGCCTTGCATCTGGAGCTTTTTACTGTGCCGTCTGATTTATGACTTTTTACGAGACCACCACATTTCTATTCGATCACCTTTTTCCGGAAAGAGGCGATGGACGAAAAACGGCCTACAGTCCTCATCGTAGATGATGACGAGAGCATACGTGATACCCTTGATGCTATCCTAAAGAAGGACTATGCGGTGATCAAGGCCGAAGATGGCGAAACGGCCCTGAGGATCGCCGAGGGCGAAGAGGTCAACGTCATCCTTCTCGACATCATGCTTCCCGGGATGGGCGGCCTTGAAGTGCTGGAAAAGATCAAGGAGCGGTTTGAGGATATCGAGGTCGTCATGATTACCGTGGTGAAGGAGATCGATTCCGTTGTCAAGGCCATGAAACTGGGGGCATACGATTATATCGGTAAGGATTTCGACTATGACGAGGTTCTCACCTTAGTCCACCGCGTGATGGAGAAGCAGAAAAAGGACCGGGAACTGATCTATCTCCACTCCGAGATGGAGCGCTATATCGAATACGACTTTATCATAGGCAAGAGCCCTCAGATGAAGGAGGGATACGATCTGATTCAGAAGGTGGCCAGACTTCCGGCCACAGTGTTGATCAGAGGAGAGAGCGGGACGGGAAAGGAGTTGGTGGCCAGAATCATCCACAGGGAGAGCGCCCTCTCCGAGAATCCTTTTGTAACGGTAAACTTGGCCTCCATACCCGGCGAACTGATCGAAAGTACCCTCTTTGGGCACGAAAAAGGTGCTTTCACCGGGGCTTACCGGCAGCGGTTTGGAAAATTCGAGCTGGCCCATAAGGGAACCCTTTTCCTGGACGAGATCGGCGACCTAAAATTTGATCTCCAGGCCAAACTTCTCAGGGCCCTTCAAGAGGGAGAGATCGAGAGGGTCGGGGGCACCAAGACCATTAAGGTGGACGTCAGGCTCATCGCTGCTACGAGCATAAATCTGGAAGAGGCGGTTAAGGAGGGCGATTTCCGGGAGGATTTGTTCTACAGAATAAATGTCATCCCCATCAAACTTCCACTCCTCCGAGATCGCTTGGTAGATATCCCCCAACTGGTTGAGTTATTCATCAAAAGGTACAACCAAAAATTTCGGAAGAAGGTCAAAGGCATCACTGAAGATTCCCTGTCTACCTTGTGCAAGTATAACTGGCCGGGAAATATCAGGGAGTTGGAAAACCTGATCGAAAGGCTCATTGCCATCTCCGATGGGGATATGATTTCGGAGAAGGATATCCCCATCGAATACTATTTGACCGAACTTCAGACTTCTCAATTGGGAAAGAAGGATGAGGGCCTGCTCACCAAGGCCTGTGAGACCTTCGAGAGGAACTTTATCCTCAAGGTTCTGGAAAAGAACCGATGGAGGCGGAAGGAGACTGCAAGGAGTCTCGGCATCCCATTGAGCACGTTGAAATACAAGCTCAGCAAATTGCATTTATATGATCACTTGAACAGGAAAAATAGAAAATCTCAGGACTAAAAGGCCAATTTTTTAGCCCATTGGGCCAATTTTTTGGCCCTATCGAGAAAATACCTTAGAATTCAGAGGGTTACCTACTACTACTTTCCAAAATACTCTCCGTGCAGCCGACTTTTTGGCCCTTTAAAGGGAGAAAAAATTCCAGTATTTACCCCTTCTGGGGGAAGAAAGATCCCTATTCTCCTATTTTTTATTACTTTTCGTTTTCCCCTATGAATTCGGTATTTTAAGCCAACATCCAATCCTTTTTGGACAAATTTCTGTCCATCCCCGGAAAGTAGCCCTTATCAATCATTTGCGGCCGACCAACCTCCTCCTGCCCTATTTATAGCCAAAAAATTGACCTTCTTATACGAATGGGAGAAGGGGTGCGTCTCCCTCTTGGCATGACCATTGCTCAATAACACATTTGGAATCTTTTCAGGGGAGGGTTTAAGAGTGAGGGGTTCGAAATTCAATATTTTCATTCCTTCTTTTCCCGATGAGGGACAATTTCTGGTCTTCAACACTTTTACCGATTCCCGGGTGATCGTCAATGAAGAATTGAAGAAGGTGATGGAAAGGGCGGATGGAAATGGGTCCTTGAAAAGGGATGAGATCGATTACCTCAATCAACTGAAGGAGTTGGGCATAATGGTGGATGACGAAGTGGATGAGGATCGGGAGCTCCAATACTGGTTTCATAAGTTTAGATATGATCCATCGATCCTCAGCATCACCATCCTGACGACCTATGCGTGTAACCTCGGGTGTACCTACTGTTTCCAGGAGGGCCTTCATTCACCCTCCTCTATGGACCACGGAACCAGCCGAAAGGCGGTTCGATGGATCTCCAATAAACTGCGCACCCTTTTGCCCTGTACCGTAAAGCTGGTTTTCTATGGCGGGGAGCCGCTCTTAAACCCGAAGGCT
>JAQYWG010000107.1 GCA_030145085.1 Thermodesulfobacteriota bacterium | reverse complement strand
TCATTTCACCTGAATCCTTGAACCCTTGACCCCTTGAATCCTTCTATGACCACCAACTTTTTTGGAGATGAGCCATAGTTTATTACTAACGTACTTCGCTGAAATATGCTTTGACTTACATTAAAGGAAAATGCTATGTTTTTATCCCTCGCGGAAAATTGCCATGCCAAATTGATAGAGGGTCAAGACAAGATAGAAAGGAAGGAAATGCGGACCTCATGGCGAGCTCGCGGGAAAGATCTGGAAGGTGTGGAAGCCCGATTTGGCCCCTAAGAATTTTCCGCCCCTTCGTGGGGGCAGGCCTCGTTTGAGAAAAGAAAGTTTTTAAGATGCAATCGTGAACAGAGGTGGAAATGGAGCCCCTCGAATTTCACCGTTAGAACATTTCAAACGATCCCAGAATTATGGCTATTCCCGGTAACTTGCTCACCACCGCCATGGCAATCATGCCCCATAGGAATGTAAACCAAGCCCTGGAGTTGGTCCTCTCCCTGGATGTGCCTTTTTGGCCCCAGTTACCCCACCTGAGCTACTATGAGGATATGTATGTCCAGGCCTCTGAACATTTTCCCGGTATCGTGCTCGACCTCGAAAAGCGTACCGTGCGCTTTTCCATGGAAAAATTTATCAATGAGTTTGAGGAAACCATGGCCCATTTCAATGAGCCCGAGTACCTTGATGTCAGCGAGACCTATTCAGCCGTCTACAACCGATTCCTCGATCTGGATCTCTCGGATTGCCCGGCCATACGGGGGCAACTTGAAGGGCCCATCAGCTTTGGGTTCCATGTCTTGGATCAAGATGACCGTCCTATCCTCTTTAATGACACCATACGCCCGTTCATGATTGAGTTCATGGCAAAAAGGGTAAATGTGCAAATGAACAGGTTGAAAAACCTCAATGCCAATGCCTTTATGTTCATAGACGAACCGGGCTTGCAGTTTTTGTTCAGCGCTCTGTCTGGCTATGGGGATGTAGCCGCGAAAGGTGACATGGAGGTCTTTTTCTCCCTCATTGAACGCCCCCGTGGCGTTCATCTCTGCGGTAATCCGGATTGGGATTTTCTGTTGGGCCTGGATCTTGACATTCTCTCTTTAGACGTATATTCAAATGGGGAAGTGTTTGTCGCCTATGTCCAGTCTATCCGTAGGTTCCTGGATCGTGGGGGAGTTATCGTGTGGGGTATCGTGCCTACAAATTTCGAGCCCTTTGAAAAGGAGGATTTAGATTCCCTTGAGAAACGTCTCACCCAACTATGGACTTTCCTCGCCAATGAAGGTATCGACCGCCAATTTCTTCTCTCCAGGAGCATGCTCTCTCCTGCCACCTGTTGTCTGGTCAACCCCGATGGTGAAAAGACCGTGGAAAAGGCTTTCAAAATGATTCAGGAACTATCCTTGAGGCTTCGTGAAAAAGAAAGATTATTATGTGCAGGATAGGAATATAAAACGGAGAAAGCCTGACTGGTGAACATTTCATGGGAAAAGGCACCGGAAATCATTCCGGAAAGGAGGAAAAAATGGAGAAATGGCAATGTTCTGTTTGCGGATACATTTACGATCCGGAGCAGGGGGACCCCGATAATGGGGTGAATCCCGGAACCACCTTTGAAGATCTCCCTGAGGATTGGGTTTGTCCGGTGTGCGGGGCCTCAAAGGATGAGTTTGCAAAGGTCTAGCGGGAGGAGGGAGAAAGGGAGAGGGGAAAGCACGGAAGAGAGATGATACGATCTAGAAATTGTTTATGGTTACAGGTCTCTTTCTGGGATCCCGTCATACTCATGGTCTTTTGAATTAATATGCCTCATGGGTTTCATTCTGGTCTGTTCCTCATACACGTGCGCGACAAGTCCCGGGATCCTGGCCATAATGAAGAAGGCGTTCGCCAACTCAGGGGGGAAGTCCATCTCGCACAGCAATGCGGCAATTGCCCCATCCACATTGATGGGCAACCTCTTGCCACTGCTCTTTTCTACGGCGCCTTCAAGGGCCTTTGCAATCACCACAAATTCACCGGCTATTCCCAAATCGGATGCTATCTGGAACATCTTGATGGTTCGCGGATCCCTTGTGTGTATCCGATGCCCGAAACCCGGCAGCCTCTTATGCTTTTCCCTATATTCCTTCACAATGATTGACGCCATCTCTTCTGGCGTGTTATTCATATCATTTTTCCGTCTCAGGGCCTCTTGAAGAACTCTCATTGAATCCTCGATAGCTCCCCCGTGATACCTTGATATGGCAAGGATTCCCCCCGCGAGGGCCGCATTCAAAGGGGATCCAGTTGACGCAACGGTTCGGGCTGCATGACAAGAAGGCGGGGTAACCCCATGATCGACCGAGGAAACCAAGATCGCATCCAGCATCTTGGCCTCCGCCTCGTTCGGTAATTCTCCCTTGATGGCCAGAAAAACCCCCTGGGCAAACGTAATACATCCCATCAATTCATCAATACGATATCCCCTTAAGAGTAACTTATTGGGCTCAACCTTGGTGATCGCCGTTTTCCACGTTTCCCCTTTCACCCTTCTCCTCCATCAAAGGTTATTGAGAACATCCATTGTCACCTTGGGAATTTCGTTAAAATCCTCAACCACATGGGCCCCAACCTCCCTCAACCTTCTCACCTTCTCCCCGTGTGTGCCACGGCCTCCCTCAATGATCGCGCCGGCATGGGAGAACCGGGTTCCTGATTTGGCTGCGGCCCCGCCTATGAATGCAATCAGAGGCTTTGTAAACTCCCCTTTCTCCATCAGATTCGCAACCCCTTCCTCCTGTGAGGTCCCAATCTCCCCGAACATCACCACCGCCTTTGTGTCCTCGTCCTCTTCAAAGAGCTGAACGACATCGGGATGAGATGTCCCAATGACGGCATCCCCTCCAACATGGATGATCGTACTCTGTCCTACCCCCGCCCTTCCCAGATAGTAAGATATGGCGGACGTGATCCCGCCGCTTCGGGAGGTTACCCCGACCATACCCGGCTTGAACCAATCCCTTGCGGACTCCACTCGTCCTCCGATCATACCCAGCACCGCTTTCCCGGGGCTTATCAGACCCAGGGTGTTGGGACCAACAAACCGTGCACCTTTTTCCTTTGCGATCTTTGCTATTTCTAACACATCAAAGAGGGGAACCCTATCAGGGATAATCACCAACAACTTCACGCCTGCTGCAATGGCCTCAAGGGCAGCCTCTTTGACTAAGGCAGCGGGAATAAAAATGACGCTCACGTCCAGGGGCCCTTCCCTTTCATTCGCCTCTTCCACCGTGTCATAAACGGGAATCCCATGCACGACTTCCCCTCTCCTTCCGGGAGTTACTCCAGCTACGACATTGGTTCCATACTCCTTCATCAATTTTGACCTTACCGTGCCCTCGCGTCCCGTTATCCCTTGGATCACCACTCTCATCTTTTCATCGATAAGGATTGACATGTTTTAGGCCCTCATTCTCATAGCTTCCTTTAAACCGGGAATTGGGAGATCGATTAAGATCGCCTTGTTTCCATGAAACTCACAAGCTAACTCACAGGCCAAGCATTCCGTACACCTTCCCCTCTTCGCCTCCTCAGGGGTAATGGAAAGAATTGGTTTCCCACCATCGAATTTCAAGATCCCCGCTGTACAGGAACTCACACATGGTTTGTCGGTGCAGATCTCGCACTCTTCTTGACGAACATACAAGGTCCCGGTCAGTGTTTGAAAATGGTAAGAAGAAGGTTTTGGTTTTCCTCGGATTTCCTTGGGTGAACCCTTTCGACCGTAATCCCAATGTTCCACCAATTCTTGTAATCTCCTTGCACAGAAAACGGCGGACGTATCCCTCCCATAGGCCTCCACTGTCCCTGGAAGATCCTTCGTATGATCGTGCAAGATCTCCATGGCAAGTTCCTCTGAGTTTCCTCCAATCCGAATCACAGCAGGTATACTTAGGGTGGCCTCCCTAAATGCCTTCACCAATCCTCTGGCAGAATGGAACTGTTCTTGACTTGCCACACCAGATCCCGATGCGAAGTATCCGTCAATATTCCTCTGAGAGAGAATGATCTTGGCTGCTCTATACACCTTTGAGGCAGAGGGATTTCCACTGGTGTCACAATAATTTGCCATCTTGAAGCCTTGGCTTAGAAGCGCATCCATGGACATCATCGAGCCCCCTCCTCCAGCTCCATGGAAACCAACGTATCCAGACCTGGCTTCAAACTCCCCTTCCATCTGAAAAAAGTAGAACGTGCCTCGATGATCCTTGGCCTCCACCTGATAGGCCACTTTCTCCAATGGGGTTGCCGGCCTGTCAAATTCCCGCGCTATCTCAATGCCTAACTCGGGGTGCCGGAAGACGGCGTAGTCGTCGATAACAATATGGCTATCGGCTGCAACGATCCCCCCCTGTTTCGTCAAGACCAGGGGATTGATCTCAGCTGATCGCGCTTCATATTTTCTTGAGACTCGATAAAATTTCACCAAGAGATCACTCAACCCTCTCTGGAGATCACCCCGGATTTCTCCTTTTCTCAAGATGTTTCGCGCTTCATAACTTCTCAGGCCCGTGGTAATATCGATGGGGAATGTAACGACCTGTTTAGGGTGTTTCCTGGCAATCTTTTCTATCCCCGTTCCACCTACAGGACTAAATATAAGGGTGGGGCGCCTGGCTATATCATCAATGATCATCCCGATGTAGAATTCCCTATCGATATCTAGTTTCTCCTCAACGAGGACTTCCCTCACTGCAAACCCCTTGATATCCATTCCCAGAATCTCCTCCGCTCCCTTCTCCGTTTCCGTCGGATTTCGAGCACACTTCACTCCACCCGCTTCTGTTCTGCCCGTCACCCAGGCCTGTGCTTTTACGAATACTGGCCCCCCAATCTCCTCAGCGATTTTTTTTGCCTCTTCCTTGGTTTTTGCTATCCCTCCCTTGGGGATTGATATTCCCCCCTTCTGGAGCAACCCCTTGCCCTGGTATTCATATAACTTTGCCATGGTTACCTCCAGGCCCTCCAATTCGGCCCAAACTGATCTCTCCCCCTTACCCGAGGACTACAGCGGCTTTTCTCGGTTCAAAGCAACAACCCGGCCTCATGCTCACGACCCGGATGCCGCTTGCCCTCAATGGGCCAATTTTCATAAACGTTCCCAGTGCCGTGGTATCCCCGCCTAACCCAAGAGGACCCACTTTTGTTGCATTGATCAATTCCGTTACCTTCTTCTCCCAACGGTTCTGCCGACTCAGGCTCCCCTCTTTCATCGCCTCCAACATGAGGGCAGAGGCCTCCACGTGGGTTCTCCCGATTCCGATTGCCGGGACGCAGGGGGTACAGCCGAGATTCTTCGCCTCAGAGGAAGCCCAACGTACCGCTTCTCCCAGAACCACGTCGATGCTCCGTTGATGAAAAACCCGGTACGTTTTGGCCCTAATCTCCGGTCCGCCCCCTAACAGTAAGACCGTTATCTTGAGCTTGCCTCCCTTGCCCGGTTTAACGATCACTGGAGCAAGCGATAGTTTCCCGGGATCGGCGTATAAACCCCTTGACTGCTCAACCCGCTCGATAGGGTTACCCCTCACTGCCATCGGTCTCCCGGGCATAATTCGCAGCCCCCGGATTATGCCATCGTTGATCGCCGAAAGCCAGTCGTGAGGCAGGCTCAAACTGCTTCCCATATTGATGAAAACGTGAGGGATCCCAGTATCATCACAAAGGGGAGAGGTATTCTTCCCAGCTAACTTCGCATTTTCCAAAATCCTTTCGAGAACCCACTTCGCGTTCTCGTTCTTCTCCGCGCTTATGGCATTCCGATACGCCCTCAGTTGATCCGGTCGGAATGTTGTCCCCGCCTTCACCAAACAAGTTTCAACCGCATCTTCTATCTCTTTTCGGCACAGCATTCTCAAATCCTCAACCACCCCGAGGGGATGCAAAAATAGTCTCTCCATGGGCTATGGCGATGATGGCTGGAAACCCCTTTACCTCTATTTGATAAAGGGCCTCCATCCCTTCCTCTCTGAAAGCCGCTATCCGTTGGGACACTATCTTATCCGAGAATAACGCGGACACAGGCGGTGTGATGGCAAAGACGGAATGATATCTTTTCAGTTCTTCGACGGTCTTGGGACTCAAGGCCCCCTTCCCCACGTGGATCTTTACGCCTGCTTTTGATAACGCTGGGATGCTTCCCTCAATCTCAACCTTATTGCTAGACGTTGGTCCAATCCCTGCAGGGCTGACAGCCGTATGGAAAATGACAGCTCCCTCTAAGTTCACACCTATGCTATCCAGGTCATGGTTCTCGATTAATCTTACGAGCTTCGGCAATACCGCGTCCCTTCCGCAATAGATCGTTCCCTCGATCTCTATCTGGTCGCCGACCTTTAGCTCCTCGATCTCACGTTGGTCAATGGGCGTTTGAAGCGTAATCATTCTTTTTCCTTCCCAAGTTCTATCGCCGCCTCCCCCTTCGTGGCTTGGAATTCATTAAACCTTTCTAAGATTTCCGCTTCATCGGCTTTTTCCAATTCCTCCATCTCCTTCCTGAACTCTCCCCCCCTAATCTCCTTCAACCTCTGGTCCAATTGCGGGGAAGGCGGAATAACATGCTTCCCATAGATTCTTCTGATCAGGAGAGCGATATTAAACGGGGACAATTCAGCTGGGCACCTCGCTGCACACACCCCGCACATGACGCATTCAATGGAAAGCTCAACGACTTTCTCTAAATCCCCCCGCATGGCCGCGGCGACATACCCCATCACGTCCAATTCCATCGGGCAGGCCTTGGTGCAGGTATTACACTGTAAGCACCGCATCAATTCGGGATAGAGCTTTGTAACATCTGAATCGTTGGCCCGGACGTTTTTGATGGTATAGATGGCTTTATGTGCCGGTACAAAGGGGAGTTGCATGAGGTACATATCGGGCTCTATCACAGTCTGACACGCCAATCCAAAGTTGAGCTGGTAGGTGCCCTTCCTCCGATACAGCGTCACACAGGCCCCGCACACCCCTCCCCTACACCCGCATCCCCTTTTCACCCTATACCCGGCAAACTCCATTGCCTTCAGAATGGTCAGTCCCTGGGGAACCTCGTACTTCCTCCCCATAACGTAAATGGGGATCATTTTGATGATGTCGTTGAGCACCGCTAACCCTCTCTAGCGCCCCTTGGTGTGTTGCACAGTGGAAAGGGTCTTTTCAAAACGATAGTCCGGAAGCAGCATCGGAGAAGATATCTCTGAAAAGATTTGTGTTTCTACCAGCGATTCATTATAGGCTCTGATGTGGTCGAGGGATAATTTCCCAATCTTAACCCTCCCGATCTTTTCCGCAACATGAATCCCCGCACGACGGCCAAAGACAAAAATATCCACCAGTGAGTTAGCGCCCAAACGGTTATGACCGTGGACCCCTCCCGCCGCCTCGCCGACAGCATAGAGATTGGGAATATCCGTCTCACCATCCACGTTCACCCTGATCCCTCCGTTCTGATAGTGTTGGGTGGGATAGACCAAAATGGGTTCATGGATGGGATCGATGCCATATTTCTTGAATCGGCTGTGGATTCCCGCAAACCTTCTCAAGAACGTCCCTTCTCCTCCCATCACATCTATGAGGGGGGTATCCAGCCAAATACCCACCATTCCCGTAGGAGTTAGAACCCCCTTTCCCCTTTCCCCGCATTCTCGAATAATTGCGGCAGAGAGCGCATCCCTCGTCTCGAGGCGGTCGACAAACATGTCGCCATCGACGTTAACCACCTGGGCTCCCTGGGCCCGTACTGCCTCGGAAACGAGAAGGCCCAACATCTGCTCGGGCCAGGCAACCCCTGTGGGATGGTACTGGACGAAATCGATGTAGAGCAGTTTCGCTCCCGCCCGATAGGCCATTACCAGCCCATCGGCAGTGGCCCCGTAGTGATTGGACGTTGGAAATCCCTGTGGGTGGAGTCGTCCCATTCCCCCCGTGGCGAGTATGGTGGCTTTGGCCTCAACGAGGAAATATTCCTCGGTGTCGAAATTGAAGAGCACCGCTCCCGCACACTGCCCCCCATCATCCAAGAGGAGTTCAACGGCAGGACTAAACTCCAAAACATCGATTTCCCGGTTACGAACTTCGTCGCAGAGAACCCGCATGAATTCCAATCCTGTAAGGTCTTTTACCGAATGGGATCTCCTTCGGGAATGCCCCGCTGGCATGTGGGCATAATACGCGCCATCGGGAAGCCTATCGAAGTTGACTCCCAGGCTCGTGAGCCACTCCACAACAAAGGGGGCATCGTTCACCAGTGCCTCAACTAACTCGGGAATATTTTTCCCTCTCCCCCCCACAATCGTGTCGACATAGTGGATAACGGGGGAATCTTCGGGCAACGTTGCCGCGGCTATCCCACCCTCAGCCATGATCGTGTTCGAATCACCCAATCTCAACTTCGTCGCTAACAGGACCTCGGCTCCATGTTCTTTGGCAGTCAGGGCAGCAGTTACCCCCCCTCCGCCGCTTCCGATGACCAATACGTCGGTCCTGGAGTCTACCTTTGTCAGATCGATGGCCTCGGGGATCAATCGACTCGGCGATTCCAACAGATCAACCAATTCCTTGGGGGCCATACCTCCCTTGTTGGGCCCGACCCGAATCTCCCTTTTCTCGGCCATTCGGAAGTCAGGATGGTAGGTCTCCAAAAGTGAAGCCTTATCCGCCAAATTTAGCTTCGGGAAACCCTGCCCTAACCGACCGTTCCTCGAGGCTTCTATCTTTTCCAGAGACTCCTGAAACTCAACTGAATAGGCCATATCTCCACTTCTGCGGGCTTTTGCCTAAAGCTCCTGAAGCGAACATTGAAGAATTTTTGCTAACCATTCTTGACAGCTTCGTAAAAAGTCCATCTGCGGCGTTGCGCTTCATCTTTAAGTCACTGCGGCGTACTGGTAAGTACGCCTCATTCCTATAGATTCGCGCGCCTTGCATCTGGAGCTTTTTACTGTGCCGTCTGATTTATGACT
>JAQYWG010000106.1 GCA_030145085.1 Thermodesulfobacteriota bacterium | reverse complement strand
GGACTGTCTCACCCAGGAGACAAGAGCTAATTCCCAACCTGATTGAATTCATAGGGGTTTCTACCTCGTTCCCTGTGGGACCTATCGTAAGCATTCCGTTGAAAAAACTCCCACGGGTAGAAGGCAATTCCTTCAAGGAATCCGCAATGCGCTGAAAGAGACAGAAAAGGCCAAGAGGCCGAAAAACGAAGAATAGAACAGACATGAATAGATCTCCGGTTCACCCGTTTACCGATACCGAGGCTCCCCCCGGCAAGTGAATGCCCGTATGCAGATGAATATTTCATTGGGACTTACGCTGTGATCGTTCCCTCTGGCGCATCGGCATCGAGTCGATGAGGGAAAAAATCTCCTCGAGTTCGACCTCATCGCTCTGACGGAGCTTCTCGCCTCCGTCCTTACCGATGAGCACAACGAGGAATTGGCCCGCCCTTGCTGAGAGGCGATCGCGCAAAAGATCTGCCGAGGCCTCATCGATCGGCGAATCACCCAGCCGGCTCTCTCCCCGTTCGAGGATGCGGAATATCAGGAGATCGCGATCGATGATTTCATCGTGTTGGTCACGCAGTTCTCTCGTGAGATCACGATACCGTGGATACTCCTCGGATGGACTGAAGATCATGAGGAGCCGATTCTTCCATGTATAGGTATCCAGATCTATCATTCCGGTCCCTTGGCCAAATTCCATCCCAACCATTACTCCCCCCATCATAGCCAGCAAAAAGAGTGCTATCAACTTCACCATTGCCATACCTGTTGTTCGGAGCACAACCGCCAGTCTATTCCCGAGGGTAGCTACATCCTCGGATAGAATCTCCACTTCGATGCCTCGCAGTATCCAATCCCCCGATGCTTCGCCGACCGCCAAATCAAGGTGCCCCATCCAAGGAGTGGTGTTCAGCCTTCCGATACCACGAAGCGGGATCAGTCAGGTACTCCTCCGTATCCTTGAGGGACAGATAGTGCTCATTCTCAATCCTGGCGAGGAGGTCGAAGAACTGCCTCTCCTTGGGATCGGACACCATATCCCGCAGGTCAGCATAGTACTTTGCGCCCTTGGCCTCGAAGTCGATGGCTGTCCGCACGGCCTCGAGGTCATCCTCGTCACCTTCGGGCTTCTTCTCTGCCTCCTGGAGGAGATCGACAAGGATGTTCTTGACAACGGTCTCTTTTACTTTGAGCGGAACAGTTCCAGGCCATTTCTCTTGTTTTTCCCATTTTTGGTGCAGTTGCTTTAGCCGCTCGTAGTGTTCCAGTTCCTCATCCCCTATCTGCTGGAACATCTTTTTGCCGACGGGGTTTTTGGTTCTCTCGGCATTCTTGAGATAGAATTCTCGCTCTCTCGTCTCGTTGTTGAGAGCGACCTCTAAAGAGTTAAGGCGTTCTTTTTCATTCATAACCAGCCTCTTTCACGATGATCAATTGTCATCCGGGGTCAGCTACCTTGAAGCCTTCAGCAAAAAACCGGGGAGCAAGTAGAGCCTTTTTTCCCGCTTTTCGGTATCAGCTTACCACAGTCAAAACCTACTTTACCATTTTAAACATCAGCGTTGCTAGCGTCTTTCTCTCTTCAGGCGTGGCAATGTCCCACATTTCCTTGAGCAATTCTTCCTCCTTGGTTTGAGGACACACTTTCTTGGCCAGAAAGTCCCCAATCTTCATGGCGAGGCTTTGGATTTTCTCGTCGGAAACACCGAACTTGCGGGCCTCAGCGATCGCCTCTTTTAGGGTGGCTCTCCATGTATCCCAGTCTTTGACGAAATCCATTGCACTTAAGCATTGAAATCTTTCCATTTCCAATCCCTCCTTTTTGGTTAATATCAAGCTACCATAAGCATAAAAAAATTGGTACATTGATTTCAAGAGATGCTGCTATTTTTTAAGGCGTCAGGTAGGCTTTAGTATCGTGGGATGAGAGGGAATGTGGGATGAGCGTGTTTCGACGGAAGCTGGCAGAACAACGGGCTGATCCCCGGGGACGCCGGTGGCTCTTTATTCCGTACGACCAACTAACAGATAGCATTGGCCCGCTTGCTCGGGAAGACCCGAAAACCCTGGGAATCGTCCTGGTGGAAAATCCGTGGAAGGCAGCTCGTCGCCCCTATCACACACAGAAGCTCGCCCTTATTCCTGGCAAATCTCCGGAACTTCGCCCTGGAGGAGGCGGTCCGGAGCGTTGCTGTGCGGCACCTGGTAGCACACGGTGCGTACCGGAAGGTACTGGAGTCCCTCGTTTCGGAGTCGGGAACAATCAGAATGATGGTGCCGGCGGAACGGGAACTGCGTGCCGATCTGCAGACCCTCGTTGATGCCGGCGGACTGGAGCTCATTCCTCACGAGGGTTGGCTCACCACCCATGCCGAATTCAGGGCCGGTGCCGGGGAGGGGCTGCCATGGTGGATGGACGTGTTTTATCGGTATGTCCGGCGGAAGACAGGCATTCTCATGGAAGGCGCAAAGCCCGCCGGTGGGAAATACAGCTTTGATCGGGAGAACCGGCTCCCTTGGAGAGGGAATCCAAGGCCCCCAGCCCCACCGACCTTCCCCCTCGACCCCATCAAGGAAGAGGTCGGCAGTTTCATCGAGTCCAAATTCGGCGCCCATTCTGGCCGCCTTGATTTAAGCACCTCCCCGCTACTGCAAGGGATGCCGATGCCCTCTGGTCCTGGGCAAAGCGAGAATGTCTCCCCACATTCGGTCCCTACGAGGATGCGATGTCGGTTCAATCCACAGGCCTCTTTCACACGCGCATTTCATCATTGATCAACATCAACCGGCTCCTCCCGGACCGGGTGGTCAAAGATGTTATGGGTATGGACATACCCGTACCGAGCAAAGAGGGTTTCATCCGGCAAGTGCTGGGGTGGCGCGAGTTTGTCCATCACATCCATGTGGCCACCGATGGCTTTCGCACTCTCTCCACGGGAAACCCTCCCGTCGCTCCCGGTCCGGGAGATGGCGGCTACAGCCGATGGGCGGGAAAACGCTGGCCCTCAAAACGGCTTCCAGGCGACCCCGATGGCGGGGCCAAACCGTCATTCCTCGGCTATGAGACACCACTTCCCCCCGCTTTCTGGGGGGAGACATCGGGTTTTGCCTGCCTCGATCACATTGTATCGGGTATCTGGACCGAAGGGTACAGTCACCACATTACCCGACTCATGGTCCTCTGCAATCTGGTCACCCTGATCGGCGTTTCCCCCCGTGAGCTGACGGATTGGTTCTGGGTAGCATATACCGATGCCTACGACTGGGTGGTCGAGCCCAACGTGTTGGGTATGGGAACCTTTGCGGTGGGAGAACTGATGACCACGAAGCCCTACGTATCCGGTGCATCCTACATCCTCAGGATGAGCGATTACTGCGAGCGGTGCGCCTTCGATCCCAAAGCGAATTGCCCCTTCACCAATCTCTACTGGGCTTTCCTTGCCCGACACGAAGCCCTATTGAGGCGCAACCCAAGGCGGAGGATGGTAATGGCTTCCCTTCGCAAGCGCGACGTAGTTCGTCGTCAATACGATCAAGCTGTATTTTCCATGGTTCGTGACACCTTGCTCTCGGGTAACGTGATAAAACCGGAAAAACTCCCAGGGATGTGATAAATAGTATATGAAACAAAAGGGGGCATGCTTCCACCGGTGAAGAAGTACCATGAATGAGTTCAGTCTCACACATGAGAAGGAGAAAAAATGGGTAAGAACGTCTGTACCGGAGACCACACAGGTCACCTTTGTGTTTTGGCGAGCAACGAGGAATTCGAGGAAATAAAACAGATCACGAAAAATCCGGAACATATCTGCTTCAATTGTGGCCGGGTTGCCGACTGCAAGGAGAATCTGTGCAACCCGATGCCCCTCAAATAGGTGGCAATGTCTCGTCCTGATGTCCTGATCGTGGGGGCTGGCCTTTCGGGTCTCTCCTGTGCCCTGTGGCTTCATGAAGGTGGGCTCTCCGTTCTCGTGCTCGAGGCATCTGACGGAATTGGCGGTCGGATCCGAACCGAGGAAGTGGAGGGGTTTTTGCTCGACCGCGGCTTTCAGGTGTTTCTCATGGCTTATCCGGAGGCTCAGCGGGTGCTCGACTAGGCGCCCTCGACTTCAAGCCATTTTATCCCGGCGCGCCAAGGCAGTCATCCGCGCGCAAGGAGTCTAGGAGGGAAGCATGGCGATAAAAATCGTTTTTCTGGCCCAGGTTGGTTCCACCTTAGCCATGGCTGGGATAACATGGTTCGCGCAGGTCGTCCACTACCCCCTGTTTGGCCATGTTGGCCGGGGAGCCTTTTCCAGCTACGAGGCCCTCAACATGCGTCTGACCAACTTCGTGGTTGGGCCGCTGATTTTGGTCGAAGGGGGCACGGCATTGGTTCTCGTGTGGCTTCGGCCAGAAGGTGTTTTGTTATTCCAGGCGTTGGTCGGAATTGGACTCCTTGTGGTGATTTGGCTTTCGACGGCTTTTCTCCAGGTTCCGATGCACAATATCCTCACCCGTGGCTATGATGACCCGGCCCATCGGGCCCTCGTTCGGTCGAACTGGATTCGCACCGTTGCCTGGAGCGGACGGGGACTGCTCGTGCTTTGGATGGTGGGCCGAGTAATGTGATGAACTTGGGTGTCACGGAAACAGGAGTATGAAAAACAGAGGGTTGTGCGGGAGGAAATTGACGAATCAGTGGACAATATGGTTATAAGGCGGCCACCGTGCTCCCGTGAACTGAGATGGCGGAATCGACGGTTTTACCGATGATGACGATCCCCAGGTACCCATCCACCGTTAGCTGATCTCCGGTATGGATGAGCGAGGTTGCATCCGGGATGCCGGTGACGCATGGAAGGCCATATTCCCTGGCGATGATGGCGCCATGGATCAGCATCCCACCCCTCCGTTCCGCGATCCCAGCCGAGAGCGGGACCACGAAGGTCATAGTCGGATCCACAGCATCACACACGAGTATTTCCCCAGCTTTGAAGCCAAACACATCGGATGGATCAGCGATCACCCGTGCTTTTCCCCTCGCGATACCTGGCCCCGCGGGCTGACCGACGATCTGCCTCGCCTTTATCCTATACTCGGCCTCGGGCTGGTCTGCTGAAGCCTGCTCTTTGAGGACGTACTGAGGGTCTTTCAGAAGGCTGGTCAGTTCCCTCGTTTCGACGCCATCCGAGGGCAGCTCTTCGATCCGGCGCTTCGCCTCCTCTATCCCTGCTAACATTTGCCCTTTGATTCTGCCGAGATGGATGTTGTCGTCATCCCTGAGTTGGTAACTCGTTCGGGCCAATTCAAGAAGTTCAGCAGCCTCAGCCCTCTGTTCGCCCTCAAAGCGTGAGAGGAAGTTACTCATGAGCGATTCAATGTCCTTGGGTCGGAATGGTCTTTGTGCCGGAGGTTGTTCAGCCATTTCGAGTAGTAACGTGGCGATTGCGGTGTGTTGTTCCTTGGATTCAGCCATGCCACTGAATAGATCCCCAAATGTATTGACAAATGTATCGAGAGCCTTGTCAAACTCCTCATCGGCGTTTGTCTTCCCGTTTCTCAAAGCCTCTGCGAGCTGAGGGTTTTCCCGAATCATGGACGCAATATCCTTGAGCATGCGGTTCCGTTCCAGGCTTGCCATGTTCGTGGCTTTCAAAAGGTCCATGAACTCGTAAGGATCTGCCGGGCGCATTGCATCATTGTAAACCTGCCCAAATAATCGGGCACCATGAGCGAAGGGGATAAACTCACTCCAGTAAACATCGAGCCACTTGTCGTAGATGGCCGACCTCCTTTTGATCTCGTCCACCAGTTCCGATGTGGAGAGTTTTTTTAGGTCCTGGCGGGATAGCTGCGCTGCCTCCTCGACCATCGCGGGAATGAGCTCGCCCTCGATTTTCCGGCGAAGTTCTTTGAGGTTTTCGAAACTTCTCCTCAAGCCCAAATACCAGGAACGCTTATCCCCAGAATCGCCGGTCAATCCCGTTGTGATGGGCCGCGATTGTATGACATAGAGCATATCTCCTCTGAATGTCCACTCCATATCCTGGGGTTCCCCGAAGAGGGTTTCTGCTGCAAGGGCATGGTCGAATATCTGTGCGATGTTACCGTGGTCCAGAGGTGGCGTATTCAATTTTGCGGATGGAAGTTGTTTCAGCTGAACGCCTTCGCGCGCTGGGAATAACGCTTTTCCCCGATGGGCGGGGGTGTGGGAGATTATCTGCCCCGTTTTTCGGTCCAGAATCCACCGGTCTGGTTCCACAGTGCCGTCAACCAGTCCTTGGTTCAGTCCGTAGACAGCCTCGATTACAGCTTGAGATGGGTCATTGGGATTCTTCCCAAAAACCACGCCGGACCGATCTCCTATCACGATCTCCTGAACAATCACGGCCATTGTGCTCCTCTCAACATCCAGTCCCAGTTCCTGACGGTACAGGAGCGCTGCATCCGACCACAAGGATGCCCACACAAGACGGATGTGTTCGATAATAGGGGTCGTTCCCCGCACATTCACGTAAGACTCGTGCAAGCCCGCGAAGGACGCCTTTGCCGAATCCTCACCGGGAGCGGAGGATCGGACAACCACCGCCCTTCCGGAAAACCGCGAGTCAATAGCCCGTGTCAAAGTTGCCAAGAGTTCGGCAGGAATTGGGGTATTCAGGAATATGTTCCGAATGCGCAGCGAAGCATCCCATATCTCCTCCCAACGCATCTCATCAAAGCTCTTCCGATTCAGCTCGAAGAGTACACGTTCACGCAGCCCGGTCGAGGTAATGTAATCATTGTAAGCCTCAGTATTTATGCAGATTGCATCTGGCACGTTCACGTGGCTCCGAACCATCCTCGCGAGGGAAAACGCCTTGCCCCCCACGCGTTCTCGATCTTCATCCCGGATTTTGTCGAGGGGAATGACAGGATTCATCGCCTCATGTGGAGTTCCATTACGTTCTGGAATCTGCTCACCATGTAATACCTGTCCACGCACATTTTCAGCAAGGCACAGGTAGGAGAGTTGACAAACTCTTCCAGATAGGGGTGTTTGGCGAGGTAGAGTTTGAGCAAGTGGCCTCTCTCGCTCTCTTTGACTTCCTCTGCTTCACCCAGTGCTGTTACTGCCATTGCGCTGTGGAAATCGGAATCCTGGTTGGATCGGTTGTCAACGAGCATTGCCACCCGTGACTCCGCCGATAAATTGGCGTACTTCCGTGTGGCGCGAGTTGTCGCGAAGACGAGATATTTGAGGTCATTGGTTGCCGCAAAAGCGACGAGACTGCTATAGGGCTGCCCTTCACCGTAGGTGGCCAATACACCAAGTCGCTGAGATTCGAACAGGTCCTTGAGCGTTTTCTTGATCTGTGACGCCCTCTCCACGAACTACTCCTCGGAAGCAACCTTCCGGGCATACCTCCCGGATCTGACCGAATATGCCTGCTACCCAGGATGCCTCCGGATATCGGGTTTACTGCGGGAACACGGCCTCCGGTCTAACGGACCTATTGTCGTCCAACCCAGGCCCGATGTCAAATCCCCGCATGGATAGCTGCCGTGAGGCTTAGAGAGCCTCACGGGCTTTGGGCACGGTGTCTTTGGGGCTTACCTTATACCAGGCCTGGAGAATTTTGCCGTCCTCATCAATGAAAAACGACGAACGAATGATCCCCTCGTATTTCTTCCCATACATGGATTTCTCGCCCCACACGCCATAAGCGTCAGCAACTGCGTGGTCCGTGTCGGATAAAAGGGGAAAACCCAGGCCATATTTTTCATCGAATTTCTTCTGCTGCTCGGGCCTGTCGGGACTGATTCCAACAGCGGCTATGCCGATATTGGCAAAATCACCCTGGGCGTCCCTGACACTGCACGCCTGTGTGGTACACCCCGGTGTATTTGCCTTTGGATAGAAATAGAGGAGGAGCTTCCGCCCCTTGAAATCGGAGAGCTTCACTTTCTTCCCGTTCTGATCGACGAGTTCAAAATCGGGAGCCATGTCCCCAAGTTTGAGCTGTGCCATTTTCGTCACCTCCGCATTCTTGGATTACACATCTCACCTTTCCTCCCTGGGAATGAAAACTCCAGACGTTCCTACGGGTGTTCCAACGGATCCTCCACAGATAAACTTAGCCAATCAGGGAAACAAAAATCAAGGTCTGAGTTCTGCCATCTGCTGGCCGATGCACCTCTTTGAAGCTTACGATACCCTTCCATGCGTCAAAACGCCTTCAATGGGACCCTTGGAACCCAGATCCCGAATTATGTTATAGTAACACGACGGATAACTGAGCATTGGAGCGGGATGGGGAAAATGGTAAATCGGAAAAGGGTTAGAGTTCTCAAAGAGGGGGATAACAAAAGTGGCCCGGTAGTCTACTGGATGAGTCGGGATCAACGGGTCCGGGATAACTGGGCACTATTGTTTGCTCAAGAGCTAGCGCTACAGGAAAAGGTACCGATGGCCGTTGTCTTTTGCTTGGCACCGAGATTCCTCGATGCGACCATGAGACACTACGGCTTTATGCTCAAGGGACTGCAGGAAGTTGAGCAAAACCTTGCAGAGAAGAATATACCCTTTTTGTTGCTCCCGGGCTCGCCAGGATCAGAGATACCAAGATTTGTCAAGAAATATGGGGTGGGGGCACTGGTTACCGATTTTGATCCTCTTCGTATCAAGAGAGCATGGAAAAAGGCCGTAGCAGAGGGTATTGATATTCCCTTTTACGAAGCGGACACACGGAATATCGTCCCTTGCTGGATAGCCTCGCCGAAGCAGGAATACGGCGCATACACGCTGCGGCCGAAAATAAAAAGAGTGTTGCCAGAGTTCTTGGACGATTTTTCAAGCCTCCAGAAACACCCCATTTCCTGGAAGGGAAAAACGGGAAAAGCCGATTGGGGCGAAGCCGAAAGAACGCTAAAGGTCGATCGCACTGTTTCCCAGGTGGGTTGCATTTGGCCAGGGGAGAATGAGGCACAAAAAGTCCTGCGAGAATTCCTGACAAGCAAACTCCCCTCGCATAACGAGAAGAGAAATGATCCTACGAGGGACGGGCAGTCAAATCTTTCACCTTATCTCCATTTTGGCCACATTTCCGCACAGAGAATCGCACTTGAGGTTAACAAGAGTGATGCCGATAAGGAATCACAGGAGCCTTTTTTGGAAGAACT
>JAQYWG010000105.1 GCA_030145085.1 Thermodesulfobacteriota bacterium | reverse complement strand
GCCGATGGCCGCCAAGTGGTAACCATCGAAGGGTTGGAGGAACCAGGAGGTAAACTTCACCCCCTTCAGGAGGCTTTTATCCAACAGGGGGCCATTCAGTGCGGATTTTGCACGCCTGGGATGATACTCACCGCCAAAGGCCTTTTGGACGAAAATCCGAATCCCGCCGAGGAGGAAATCCGTCGGGCTATCAGCGGCAATATCTGTCGATGTACGGGTTATGTCAAGATCATAGATGCCATTCGGACTGTGGCCCGAAAAAAGAGAGGTGTGATTAAGTAACCATTTTCTCAAGCGTCTTTTCCAGAAATTGGAGGTCATGAAGGTTTGTGACCGGAAGAAAATAATCCACATAAGGAAGCGCCGCACTCATCCCCTGACAAATGGGCTGGTAGCCTTCTGTACCCAGGAGAGGGTTTAACCAGATGATCTTATATGTCCGTCTCTTTACATAGGCCATTTGCCCTGTCAGCAGATCGATCTCTCCCCTATCCCAACCATCACTGAAAATCATAACGATGGCATTGCTCGTAAGGAGTCGACTGCCGTGGGTCTCGGTTAGGCGGCTAAGGCAATGGCCAATTCTCGTGCCCCCTTTCCAGTCCGAGACGACTTCTGGAAGGCTTGAAACGATAGAAGGGAAGCCTCCAAAATCGAAAAGAGGGGTTACCCTTGTGAGTTCCGTGGAGAAAAAGAAGATCTCCGTCTTGCGGTCCACCTTTTTGAGCGCGTGGACGAATTGAATGATCATGAGCGTATAGATATCCATGGATCCGCTTACATCGCAGAGAAATAGTATCCTCCGTCTTTTTGGCTTTTTCTTCTTAAAATCGAGAAGGACTAATTCCCCACCGAACTGCATGTTCTTTCGTAAAATCTTTCTCAAGGAGATTTCTTTGCCGTGTATCGTGTATTGATATCTTCTGCCGAGCCGAGTCGTTAAAGGGTGAAGTAATGTGCAAATAGACTCATAAAACGCCTGGGATTCCACAAAATCGACCTTCTCCTTACGTATTCCTTGATAAAGAGGATGAGGGCTGTAGCGGAGAGACAGCTCCTTAACCGAATCCGGTCCATTGTCCCGTGTGCTTTTGAGGTCGGACACCTGTTTGTGTGGAGATTCCTGAGGGTCGCCTTCATATCCTGCCACATCCGGCATACAAGGGATCTCAGGGACAGCCTCCGCGTTGTCGAGCCAAAATGCCTGGAATAACGTGTCGAATGCCTCGATATCTTCTTTTCTCGAAACAACAGTAAAGCGAAGGAGATGGTAAAATTCATCAACATGCGAAATATCGATGAGGTGGATACCTCTTAATACGTCCAATACCGAAGAGAAAGATACTGAGATGTCGTTCTCTTCCAGCAGACGGCCAAATCGGACGATATTTGGGCCCAGACCATCAGAGAGAGGTCGCATGGGGTTGGCTTTCTCATGCCGTAATTGTTTCATAGCTATCGAGGATGGCGTTTTCCGGGATCTCCCAGTAAAAGCTCCCTTGTGGCGGAGTCTGCCCAAATACTCGTTTTGAACTTCAGAATATCCTCGCGGTATTTCAGGATGCACCCAAGGGTTTGTTTTACCGTCTCTTCATCCAGGACATCCTTGTGGAGTTGGAGAAGAGCCTCGGCCCAGTCCAGGGTCTCGGATACGCCTGGTTTTTTCATCAAATCCTGCTGGCGGATATTTTGCATGAAATTTGTGACCTGCTGAGCGAGGGATTCTTCTACGTCAGGAACCCTGGCCTTAACAATCCTCATTTCCTTCTCAAAGCTGGGATAGTCGATCCAGTGATAAAGGCATCGCCTCTTGAGGGCATCGTGAATATCTCGGGTCCTGTTAGATGTTATCACCACTATTGGTTTGTGGGTGGCCTTTAAGGTTCCGATTTCGGGGATGGATACCTGAAAATCAGAGAGGATCTCAAGGAGAAAGGCCTCAAATTCCTCATCCGCACGATCGAGCTCATCGATCAAAAGGACCGGAGTGTCCCCCTGAGAACTGAGGGTGGCTTCGAGTAACGGCCTTTTGATCAGATATGGTTCGCTATAGATGACATGACCCAACTCCTCGGGGCTCTTGTTGGACTGCTCGTCCATCTTGATGCGAAGTAACTGTTTGGGATAATTCCATTCGTACAGGGCAGAATTGGCATCGAGGCCCTCATAGCATTGGAGCCTAATAAGCCTTGTGTTTATCATTTCTGAAAGGACAAGCGCCACCTCCGTTTTGCCGACACCAGCTTCTCCCTCCAAGAAAATGGGCTTTTTGAGATGATAGGAGAGGTAGATAACCGTAGCCAACGGCCGATCAGTAACGTATCGGTGTTCCTCCAACTTCCTCATTAACTCATCAATGGATGAAAATGGATTCTTTTCGGTCATCATCAGAACCGCCTCAAGCTTTTCATTTCAATGGTATTTAATCAAACCGGGTGAATTAGGTCAAGTAAGGCACCCTTTTGCCTAAGGAGACCGACTGGGATTAGATTAATTATTTTTATATATTTCGGAATGAATAAGCCATCTGACCATCTCTGATTTCGATAAAGACCAGAGCATCCAAACAATAGTTGACAAAGTTAACGGATTTCCCTATAGTGGTCCCTGATCATGGGGGAGGGTGGGGGAATATGAGCTCCGGGGAGATCGACCGGGATACTATTCGCCTGGTGAGAACCTTCAACCGCCAACTGGTTCGGAAGCTGCGTCCATTGGATCGGATCCTGTCGGGAACTGGATTGAACGTGAGCCAGGGGAATATTCTCTGTGAAATAGCCAGCTCCGGCAGTAAATCATGGCTCCAACTGGCCGATTCCCTGCTCATCGACAAGGGCCTTTTGAGCCGCAACCTGAAGTCCCTCTGAGAGAGACACCTGATCAGTCGAGTGCGCAATAAAAGAGATCGTCGCAAATGCGAATTCGTCTTAACGCAAGCAGGGAAAAACATGGCTGCTGACGTGGACGAACGGGCGAACCGACAGGTAGAGGAACTCCTCAAAGCCCTCAAGCCGTCCGAATTGGCCTCCCTGATGACCGGGCTGAAGACCTATGGTCGCATCATGGGCCTCCACGTAGGAGACCCTGCTTCAGTCCGGATTCGTCCCCATAGAATCGGCGATGCCAGCTATGTGACCTTTCTCCATGGAACCCTCTATTCCCAGGAATACGGCCTGGATGCGACCTTTGAGGTCGAGGTAGGACGAGGAATTACCGAATTCGTGGACCAATTCGACCCACAGTGGGATGGTTTCTGGGTTGCGGAAGCAGCCGGCCACGTCGTGGGCGGCATCGCCATCGTCCATAGGCGTGAGGAATTGGCCCAGTTGCGCTGGTTCATCCTGCACCCGACCTATCGCGGCCTTGGGTTGGGAAGAGAGCTCATGATATGTGCAGTGGATTTCTGCAAGGATAAGCAGTACAAGAAGGTTTTTCTCTGGACGTTCGATGAGCTCCACGCTGCAATCCACCTCTATCGATCCTTCGGGTTCAAAAGGGTAAAAACGAGATCTCACCTGCGCTGGGGCCGGAACCTGACCGAGGAACGCTACGAGCTGGATCTCCAAGGGGTAGCGCGATCGCTCGCATCATAACCGGCGATATCCTTGAAATGAAGGAAGATCGGACGTGGATGGCTATGGTTGTTTTTCCAAAAATTGACTTGAGTCAAGGATTCTAGTTCTCAGGTGGTATAAAGATTTTAATAAACCTGGGAATTGGGTTTGTTAACGTTATTTGCCAAGAAGGCCTTAGATATAAGGAGGTATAGCCATGAAAGACAAAATCAAATGGGAAACTGAGATGGATGGGGCTCTGGCCCGGGCTCGATCTGAAAAGAAGCACGTATTGCTCGACTTCTTTAACCCCGGTTGAATTGGTTGTCAGCAGATGGATGCCGTGACGTATCCAGACAGCAAAGTCGTCAACTTCATCAACGAGAATTTGATCCCGCTCCAGGTTCAATTCGATGCCCAGCCCTTGGCCTCGGATTTTCATATCAAGTGGACGCCTACCCTCATTACCCTTGATGCCGACGGTAAGGAACACCATCGAACGGTTGGCTATCTCGCCCCTGATGAACTGATTCCATCGTTGCTTCTGGGCATGGGGAAGTCCTGTTTCGAAAACGAGCGATTCGATGAAGCTACCACATACCTGGAAAAGATCCTGGCGGATTATCCCAAGAGCGACTCGGCTCCTGAGGCACTCTATCTACGCGGGGTCTGCCGTTACAAAAACACTCACGATCCCAAGCCCCTTAAGGAGGCCTATGAACAACTCAGGGACGAATATCCATCGAACGAGTGGACGAAGCGGGCATATCCATATCGTCTCTTGTAAAGAGGCGTTCGTATAGGTAAAGGAGGTAAGAAAAGGGGGAAATGAGGGGGATTCTTTCAGGCTGCCGACTGGAAGACGGAAAAACACGTCCCAGTGATTGAATGCCCGGATGCGGTAAAGAGCGAAGAAAGGTTTGAGATCAAGGTTTCCGTTTGAGATTGATTGATCACCTCCCAAAGCAAATATGGTTTCCCCGTCCTGCTTGCAAAGAGATCCTTTAAGAGAAGCAATTCCCATAGGAATTGATAAAGGAATGCCACCGGTTAACGAATTTGTGACTTTGTTAAATTTTGATTGGTTTTTGGTATAATATATTCATGAATCTGAGCACCATTGCCCGGGAAATTCGCGTCTGCACCCGATGTAATCTCCATAAGGGTCGTCAAAGGACCGTCCCTGGTGAGGGCCCGAGTTGGGCTAGGGTTATGCTTGTTGGAGAGGCTCCGGGGAGAGAAGAGGATATTCATGGCAGGCCTTTTGTAGGGCGTTCCGGGAGAATGTTGGATGAAATCCTGAAAAAGGCCGGCCTGGGAAGGGATGACCTTTTTATCACCAGTGTGGTTAAATGTCGGCCCCCAAAAAACCGCGTCCCCCGAAGGTCGGAATGGGCGGCATGTATTCAAGCTCATCTCCGGCGCCAGATTGATGTGATCGACCCGACCATCATCTGTCTCTTAGGAGGGGTTGCCACCAGGGCCCTCCTGGGGAAGTATCGGTTATCGGAACAGAGGGGAAGGGTATTTCGGAGGGAAAGGCGGAACTTTTTCCCCACCTACCATCCAGCCGGTGCGGGAAGAAACCGCTCTTGGTATCGGGCTTTTTCTGAGGATATGGATAAACTTCACAGTTTGGCACAATCCAAATGATACGATCCTTCCATCGCAATTCGAATACTTAGAAAATGCCCAGGGCAGAGATGACCCTGAATTTTAGGAGATCTTCGAAATTCTTCAAAGGATTTTGCAATGTAATAACTGTTCCTCCTCCAGCATGGAATTGCTACTCTTGACCCGAGATTTTATGACGGCAAGTTCCAGTTGATCAGCGGCATCTTCAGCTCTGTCTGATATCTCCACGATAGTGTCTAGACAAAGTCTCAGATGGACCTTGTGACCCCAGTCAAGGGAGGAGGTAAAGATCTGCCGCGTCAGGTCCCACTCGATCTTATCTACGTCAGATTCTTCGATGCCAACCTGTTTCGCTTTTTCACGTTTAAGCTTAATTTTGCCTCCTTCCCCAAGGTAGTTCAATATGGCCTCCTTGAGGGGACCGACAATGCCGAACGATTCGTGGGTTACGCGAAAAAATTGGGGCTTCAATTCCTCGGGGATATCAGGCCGCTGATCAAGAAAGAAATCGCAGCAGGCTTCTGCGGCATCGCATACCTTATCAATCCTCTCAACCACATTATAAATATCCTCTCGGATCATGGGCAAATAAGCTCCTGAATAGAGCTTATCCCGGATGTTGAAGCGGATAAAATCGGTTTGTGTCTCAATACCGTCCACCTTGAGTGCCAGAATCTTTGCCTTAGGTAACTCGCCTTTGAGATAGGTTTCAACCGTTTCCACAGCCGTTGTCAGGCACTCCTCTACCGTATTAAGATACTTTAGGATGAGGTCGATCACCTTTTTTCCTTTTTGAAGATCACCTTTATCCCTCCTTCCGAGACGTTTTTTCCCGCTGGAATACCTCCGGGTAATAATCGTACCAAACCACATGCCTCTTTACAAATCTCTCCATATCGGAAATGTATTCTCAGCCAATTAAGACGAAAACCTCACTTCGTTCATCGATGCTATCGACCCGGTTTAGTTCCTCCGGTCATGGTGATAAGCCAGATTTTAGGGGATATCTGGATTTGCCCGGGGAGATGGGAACCATTACCGGGATGAGGGTGGTTTTACAGTACCAGTTGATTGAATTGGCCTTGGACTCATCGGTTTAGTCCCGATATAAAGATGGGTAATTCCTAGGGTGAGGGAATGTTTTTGCACGTGTTTCAGACCGGCTTCACCCATCAATCCGACAAAACCTTCTGGTGTAGGGAAGTGCGTAATCGAATCCGCAAGATAGTAATACGCAGTAGGATTGGGGGAGAAGGGTCGTGCAAGGTTGGGCAGCATTCGATTCAGGTAGATGTGATAGATTCCTTGGATAAGCCGGTTACGTGGGAATGTCATTTCGAGCACCATCACCTGACCGCCTGGCACTACTACCCGCATCATCTCGCACAATGCACGGATTTTATTCGGTATATTCCGGATGCCAAAGGCGATTCCGGTCACATCGAAACTGTTGTCGGGGAAGGGTAGGTCGAGGGCGTCGCTCATGAGCAGTTGGATTTTATCTGACAGATGTCTCTTTTCAATCTTGAATTGAGCTAAGTCCATCATTTCCTGAACAAAGTCCACCCCTGTTATCTGAATGCATGGATGTCTCTGGGCGGCATCGATAGCCAGGTCGGCTGTACCGCTAGCTACATCCAGAAAGCGGTAAGTGCGAAAGAAGCGCATTTTCTCCACGGCGGAGCGGCGCCAGGCAATATCCTGTCCCAGGCTGAGAAAATGGTTTAAGAAATCATATTTCCCGGTAATGGTAGAGAAGATTTCCCTTACCATACCAATGTGCTCAGCCTCCGTTAGTTCCGCCACTAAAGGGTATTTGTGCCTTGGCGGTTTTTCCATGCGCAGAATCTTTTCTCTAGTCGGTTTCGAGAATGTTGTGAAACCTATTCTCACGGGTCACCTTTATCGATAGTGGTACACCAGCCGGAAGAGATATTTCTTCCCCTTTCGTAGCATCCGTGGTTGACTGGATCGAACTCGAATACAATGTGGTTAAGGATTACCAGCGGGTTACCGTGTAAAGTGGGATCAGTTCCTTGAGCAATTCCGCAGAACGATGCGGATTGTAAATGCCGCATGTGCAGGGTTCTGCCAAGGTCAAGCTGCCCTCCCAGCAACTGAGTTTCCCCGTCTTCACCTTACGGATCACATCCCGGACTAGGTCGGGAGATACCATCCCGTGTCCGCACATGGTGATGAACTGCCGTATATCAGGAGGTGGCAATCGATCAGTTTGTCCATGAATTCCGAGGGAGAGGTTGATGGTGTGAGTATTTAACCCGACCTCAGAAGCGATCTCCCGCACCCGGTCAATGAGGCCGCTCACCATAACGGAAATTCCCTCGTCGGCCTCCTTGAGACGGATTAGAGCTTCCTTTAACTTTTCCCTGCTGTGGAAGGCGGAGTAGACTCGGGCGCCGTCCTTGATGCTGTTCAGGACTTCATCCGGACTCACCCCGCTATAGAGGTTTCGACGTAGAGTAGAGACAATCATATTAGATGGACCTGATAAATACAACAGCTCCATCAAACGGCGTACCTTAGGACCGCTTCCAGCGTAGTTGAATCCTCGCGCCGGGTAGATGAAAAGGCATAAGTCCCGCTCTAATGAATCCAGTTTCCCTTCTCTATGCAGACTATGTGTCATGGCACCCTTCTATTCCCAAGCCCGTCCTAGTCCCATGTTGATCTTGGCGTTAGGTCTCCACGAGAATCCCTCAGATTCGATGGCGTCCAGAACCTCCTGAGGCACCTTAAGCCCCGGTTCCAGCTGAGTAATGACATCTAGACAAAAAACGCTGTCAATTTTCCGGGTCACTTTTTTTATCGTGCGTAGGATATGGCGCAGTCGATCACGCTTCACCTGTAATTCGATAATGGCACTGAGAACCCGTTCACCAATCAACTCCGGTTTCAGATCCCCTGTCGAGGGATCCTGAATCATGGAATTGAACGGGTTATGGGGCTCCATCTCTTGGATCCCCGCTTTGACAAGCGCCCGGGTGATTTTCTGGATGTCCATCAGGTCCATTCCGATGCTGGGTCGTCCCACCTCGATGAGAATTCCCACCTCTTCAGGGCCGCACCGATTTGTGGCGTCGTTCGTCTTGGACTCCTCGGTCCCACGGCCTTGAATTCCCGTGAGAGCGTGGGTGGCATTGGGATCGCTGAAATACTTTCGAAGCGCCCGGGGGTATTCATAGACATCAGGGTATTCCTCGATCGCACCCACGGGACACACCTCAACCCGCAGGCAGCAGCCACATTCATAGCAGGCATCTTGATCCACAACGCTTTTAAGGTCCTCAAAGTAAATTGCATGGGTGGGGCAGTATGGATGACAACATCCACAACCCACGCAAATTTCCCTGTTAATAATCATGCTCTTACCTGCGGTTTAAGAACCATTTTAGTATTTCCTGTGCGTTGGTGGGATGGTCAAAATGGGTCAGAAGGCCGCCGCCGGCTGCGAGCTTGTCCACCAGGAAGTTACGGACCCTTTCGCTTCCCCAGAGGGGGAGCGAAACCGCCACGCAGACCTTAAGTCCCAGGCCGGCCAAGCCGAGTGCCACAGCCAGATCCCTACAGCCCTTCAGGCCCGTGAAACAGATTCCCTGGAGACTCTCCAGCCTCCCGGAAACGGCCAAGGCCTTCAGGGCCAACAGGGGACCCTGATACTCATCAAGGATCCGAGCTGCGTGGTCCTGTCCCTCTGACGCGAGTCCATTCTTGATCATCCACAGTGCGGCATCACCCCATCCTGCCACCAGGTATCCTTCTGCCCGTAGGGCAGAAGTCAGCTCCACTGGAATCCATCCAAAAGAGTGCTGGGGAGTGTCCGCTCCACCCAGGAGTGCCAGTCTCGCGTGGGACTTCTCTTTTTTTAACAGGTATTCCAGGTCCTGGACGGTCATAATCACACGGGCTTCATGCACAAGGGAAGGGTCTGGATTGAAGCTTGTTCCAGAGGGTATGCTGTTAGCCTGACGCGCAAGACGCAGGATTTCTCCTGCCTCCTGA
>JAQYWG010000104.1 GCA_030145085.1 Thermodesulfobacteriota bacterium | reverse complement strand
GCATAAACTCAGGGACCAGTTCGACCAGTTGAGACCCCATCTAGGCGACGAGGAGGAAGAGAAGGCCAGGAAAAAGGAGAAGAAGCTAAGGGAGCAGATCGAAAAGGCCAGGGCCCAGTTAACGGAGGAAAAGGCAAAACCGGAGGAGAAACAGAGTACCAAAAAAATAGCCCATCTGGAGAAGAGCTTGGCCGTGAAGAGGCAGGAATACATCGAGTACATCAACGACCTGAGGGAGAAGTACCCGGAACTAGCCTCTCTCCTGGCCATCCAGCCCGACACCCTGATCGACCTCCAGGGATTGCTCCCCTCTCAGGTAGCCATCGTCCAATATCTGATCCTGGAGGAGGGGCTCTATATCTTCGTGGTCACCAATGAATCCCTTTCCTACAGAGAGGTGAAGGTGTCCCAAGACGATCTGGAGGGAAAGATCGACTACATGAGGAGCCTTCTCATGAACCCTCAAATTCCCTTGAACCTGGGGCCGTTGGAGGTGAAGACCCTGAGGCCCAAGGATGAGGGACGTTCGCATCTATATGAGATGTTTATCAGTCCCTTCCTCACAGCCTCACAGGGATTGTATCACCTTTTGATCAAACCGGTGGAAGGGGAACTATCGCGGTTCAAGGTCCTGGGCATCATCCCCAATGGAAAGCTGCACCTCCTTCCCTTTCAGGCCTTAGGGGAAAAGGATCAAAAGGGAGAGTTTCGGTTTCTGTTGGAGGATAAATCGCTTTTCTACCTGAACAGCCAATCCATACTGAAATTCGCCCAGAAACGGGCAAAGAAGATCGGGGATAAGGGCAACCTCATCGCCTTTGGTAATCCGGATAATTCCCTCAAGTACGCGGAGGAGGAGATCGAACTGATAAAAAGGATCTATTCCAAAGCAAAGACCTATGTCAGGGGGGATGCCACGGAGGCTAAGGTGAAGACGGGGTTAGCCGGGTTCAACATGCTCCATCTGGCAACCCACGGGAAGATGAAGGGAAACATTAAGGAGTCCTTTATCTTACTGGCCCCAACGTCCGATGGCAAGGAGGATGGTAAATTATTCCTCAGGGAGATATGGGGATTGCAGTTGATGGGGTATCAACTGGTCACCCTTTCTGCCTGTGAGACGGCAAGGGGTAAGAAGGCCTCAGGGGATATCATGGTGAGCCTGGAAACGGCCTTTTTGCGGGCGGGAACCCCCACCATATTGGCCTCCCTTTGGGAGGTGGATGACCAGGCGACGGGGATCATGATGAAGACCTTCTATGATAACGTGATGGGGCAGGGGAAAGCCGATGCGCTTAGAGGAGCTCAAGTGGCCCTGCTGAAGGATCCCCGATATGTCTACCCATATTATTGGGCGCCCTTTGTCCTGGTTGGGGATTGGCGGTAGAAAGGAGGGCAATAGATGGAAAGGATCGTATCGAGCGTCTTAGGGTGTTTTCTTTCTATCATGCTGGGAACTATCTCCCCGGCCTTTGGGAGTGATGCCATTGCCCTGATCAGCTCCCTCACGGGGAAAGTAGAGGTCCAACGGGCTCATCAAAAGGGGTTGCGAGCGCTCAACCTGGGGGAGCAAGTGTTCGAGGACGATGTGCTTTACACCTATGACAATTCCAGGGCATCCTTGTTCTTCTCCGATGGATCCGTCATCACCGTTTATCCCAGGAGCCGGTTGGTGTTGTCGCTTCGAGGAACGGATAAGAAGGGAAGCTCGATGGTTACCTCCCTTTCCAAAGGAGTGATGAAGGGGATTGGAGGTATCTTTTCGGCAGAGAAGAAGAGGGAGACCTTGACCGCGGTTCCGGGCATAAGAAAGAAGATCGAGGAGGAGGAAAGAGGAGTCAGGGTATTGTATCCTCGAAACAGCATGATCTTAACTTCAAAACCCCATTTCCGCTGGAAAACTCGGGGGGAAGCTCGTATGTTCATGGTCTCTTTAACGCTCAAGGGAATGGAGGGTCAACTATGGACTATTCGTACCAAGGAGGCCGAGATCCCTTATCCCAAAGGACAAAGCGGACTGAAGCGAGGCCAAACCTATTTCCTGAAGGTCGCGAGTGTGGACGACACCAGCCTCTCTGATGAGGTCTATTTCAGGGTCTTAGAGGACCAAAAGGCCGAGGAGGTTAGACGGGTTACAAAAGGGATGGAAGAGCTTCAAAAATTGAACCCCGATGACAGCACGCCCAAATTCATTTTAGTCACCCTTTATAGGGGAAAAGGGCTTTACCACAAGGCATTGGGGGAGCTTGATGCATTGGAGAGGGGACACCCGGGGGAACGGTTTATCCTGGAGCAAAAGAGGGAGATCTTCGCGAAGATCGGGTTCTGGAGGAAATGGGAGGAAGTTAATCAAAAGCTGAATGCCCTGTAGAGAATAATGTGGACTATTGTGCCTACCAGCACTCTTTCCGTTCCAACACCAGATTCAGAATAGATATTCGAGATGTCCGAACGTAAGATTTATTCCAAAAGAAGGCTCTTTTTCATCGGCCTGATCATCGGGGTCGGCGTTACCGTCACGATGCTGATCTTCTTTGGCATGGGAACCTTCGACTTCCTGGAAAACCGATCTATAGATTGGAGGTTCCTGATTCGGGGAGAGATCGAAACCAACCCCCGAGTCATTATCGTCTCCATCGATGAGTCTTCATTCTCGGAGTTGAATCAGAAATGGCCATGGCCCAGGACCTATTTTGCTCGCTTAATCGATCGATTATCTCAGGAAGGGGCAAAGATAATCGGCATCGACATCATCATGAGCGAGCCTTATCCGGGCGATCAAGATGAACTGCTGGCCCGCTCGGCAAAAATGTTCGGCAACGTCGTCTTCCCCAGCAAGTTCGAGGAGACGACCAGAAGGATTCAATGGAAGGGAAAGGAGGTTGAACTGAAAGAGGAGGTGCTCAAGGGACCTATTGAAACCATCTCCGGATCGGGCGACGTGGGATACCTCAACCTTCCCCATGACAGCGACGGTTTCGTCCGTCGTTTTACCCCCATTCGGTCCTATCAAGGAGAATTGTATGCCTCCTTTGATCTGAAAATCGCAGCCCATTCTTTGGAAGTCCCCTTGGCGGATCTGAAGTATGTTCCCCATAATCAGCTGCGTATCGGGGATCGATCCATTCCCCTAAACGAGTATGATTCGGCCTATATCAATTTCGCGGGGCCCCAGGGTAAATTTCGAAGGATATCCTTTCACCGGGTCTTGAAGGGAGAATTTTCCCGTGGTTTTTTTGGGGGAAAGATCGTTCTGGTGGGGCCCACTTTCTTGGATTCTCATGATTTCTTTTCCACCCCTTTTCTGGAGAGCAAGAAAGGAGAGAAGTACCCCCTCTTTGGGGTGGAGGTCCACGCAAATGTCATCAACACTATCCTGCAAAAGAGGTTCATCAGACCCACATCACCAATCATCAATCGGCTCATCATTTTTTTGGGTGGAGTGCTGGTGATACTCCTCTCATTAAGACTTTCGCCGCTGAAGGGCGCTCTCTCAGTTTCCCTCATCGTCCTCCTCTATCTCGCCACCTCAATATGGCTCTTTGCCAGGGACATCCTTCTGACGACAACTGCCCCTGTATTGACCTTTTGCGGTGTCTTCATTTCGCAGGTGGTGTTCAAATATTTCACCGAGGAAAGGGAGAAGAGGCGGATTCGAGGCATGTTCCAGAAATACGTATCGCCAGATGTCGTGGAGAAGCTGATTCAAGATCCCACAAAATTGATGCTGGGGGGTGAAAAGCGGGTCCTAAGCGTCCTGTTTTCGGATATCAGAGGGTTCACCTCAATCTCTGAGAAACTGGTTCCCGAAGAGTTATTAAGCCAATTGAACCAGTATCTGACCGCTATGACCGCTGTTGTGCTAAGAAATGGCGGTATGTTAGACAAGTACGTTGGAGATGCCATTATGGCTGTGTTCGGTGCTCCCCTGGAGCTGGAGAATCACGCTTTGGCGGCCTGCAGAACAGCCCTTGAAATGATGAAGGAACTGAGGTCTTTGCAAGAAGGGTGGCAAGACGAATCAAAGCCCATTCTGGACATCGGGATAGGGATCCACACTGGCGAGATGGTCATCGGGAACGTGGGTTCTCCCAAACGAATGGATTACACAGTAATAGGGGATAACGTCAACTTGGCCTCCAGGTTGGAGGGAGTCAATAAAGAACTCGGAACCCAGATCATCATCAGCGAATCAACTTATGAGCTGGTGAAGGGGCAAATAGCGGTCAGAGGCTTGGGGGAGGTCAAGGTGAAAGGAAAGGAAAAGCAGGTTGCCATATATGAGCCCGTGGATATGAAATAATATCTCCTTCTTCCATTATCCTCCTTGATGGCCACAGCAACTGCGGCCAATTCCCTTAGGCCATGTTAAACCCCAATTGCCTTCCAGAGCATCCTGTACCACATGGGGGACTTGGGGGGGATCGCTTCCCCGCTCTTCTCGTCCCTTATTTCGATTCCCTTCTCCTCGAAGAGCCGAATCATCTTCTGACTGGACTCCCGGAGCCGAGAAGACATTGTCCTGCAAAAAGTGGTCAGCATTTTTAATGCAATGGAATGATTTTCGCCGAAAAGGCGGTCCAGATCGGACTTTCCGATGGAGACAAGTCGTGAATCTTCATCCGCTACGGTACTTGCCGACCTCGGCATCTCTTCCACCAGGGCCATTTCACCAAATTCCTCCCCCGGCTTGAGTACCCTCAGGGTTTCGGGCCCTGATTTGGGAATCTCCTTTTCGACGCGGACCCCTCCCGATACGATGATGTAGAACTTATCCCCAGGTACGCCTTCGGAGAAGATACGATCTCCCTTGGAAAATTCCTCCAGTGAACAGACGTTGGAAACCTGATCCAACTCCTCACGCGTCAGGCCCTCGAAGAATAGAGTGTTCTTAAGATATTCTATAACCATCGGTTACCTCCCAATGAAACCCATTCTCACCTTTTTTGACAATGATAAAGGAGGACAGCAATTTGTCAAGGGTCAAAATGGAGATCTCTGAAAAGGTCGCTCCTCGCGTGAAATTATAGAGTGTTACAGTGCTGCGGTGCTGCAGTTTGAAGGATGGAATTACGCTCAGGAACAACGAGACCCTCCCCAAAAAAACTGAGGGAGCATTTGCCACGAAAAATCCTTGACTAAAGCAATAGGGTTGGTTAGGTTAGAGGGCGAACCGGGATACGTGGGGATGTGACAACATGATAGACGACAACCTTGCCTTTGACCCGACGATTTTCATCGCACCAACAGCGGTTGTTTTGGGGGAAGTAACTATCGGAAAACATTCCAGCATATGGTTCAATACCGTTATCAGGGGAGATGTGGGGCCGATATCTATCGGCGAGAATACCAATATACAGGATGCATCGATCCTCCACGCGTATATCGGAAAACCCGTGTTCGTTGGGGACAATGTCACTGTCGGTCACTGTGGGTTGATCCATGCATCCACAGTGGAGAGCAACTGCCTCATCGGGATCGGGGCAAAGGTCTTGAATGGGTGCGTCATAGGGGAATACTCTATCATCGGGGCGGGTGCCATCGTGATGGAGGAGACGGTCATTCCCCCCTGTTCACTGGTCCTTGGAATACCGGGCAAGGTAGTGGGCCAGGTGGATGAGAGACTGAAAAAGAGGATCGAGAGGCACTGTCAAAACTATTTGAAGCTGAAGGAGAGGTATCTGAAGGGGCCTTGACCTATTTCTCTTAGCCAAATGGTAGGGGGGAGAAATGAAGCAGTTCCTGAAATGGCTTTTTTTCTTGGCCAGCTTGGCGTTGGCAACCCATGGTTGGGGGAAGGTTGGGGAAAAAGGGCTTATTCGATTACCCAATCCCGCCTACGACGGGAAGGTCTCCGTGGAGGAGGCCATCAAGGAGAGGAGGACGATAAGGGACTTTGGGCCAAAGCCCTTAACCGTGGTCCAATTGTCACAACTGTTTTGGTCCGCCCAGGGGATAACCGATGAAAGGAACGGGCTTCGAGCGGCCCCATCCGGCGGAGCCCTTTATCCGCTGGATGTATATGCCGTCGTGGGCGAGGGAGGGGTTGAAGGATTGCAACCGGGGGTATACCATTACCATCCGGCAAGCCACAGCGTTCAGCTTGTCCGTAAAGGGGACAGGCGAAAAGAAGTCGCCAGTGCATCCCTTTGGCAGATGTGGATGGCCAGGGCCCCGGTTATCTTCGTCATCACCTCGGAGTATGAGAGGATTACCCGGAAATACGGGAAGAGGGGGATTCGATACGCCCAAATCGAGGTTGGCCATGTGGGACAGAATATCTTCCTCCAGTCGGGGGTCTTGGGTCTGGGGGCCGGGATTGTAGGGGCCTTCCGTGATGACGCAGTAGCCAAGGCTATCGGGGCACCAACGGCCCATAAACCTCTCCTCATCATGCCGGTGGGGTATAAGAAATTGGATTAAACGCTTCGAGACCAAAGGATGCCCATATAGAACGGAGGGAAAAACGGGTTTATACTACCTACCCGCTATCTAAAGGATGGAAATGCAATATGTAAAGGATTATCGAAAAAGTGAGGAGAAATGAGGAGAAAAGACAGGGAAATTAAAGATAAAAAGTTAATGGAATCTATATTGGAACGGGCGACTGTTTGCAGAGTTGGTTTGTCTGAGAATAATGTACCATACATTGTCCCAGTTAACTTTGGTTATAGGGATAACTGTTTATACTTCCATTCCGCAAAGGAAGGCAAAAAAATAGATATGATTAGAGGAAATAACAACGTCTGTTTTGAAATTGATAGTGATAGTGAAGTAGTAAAAGGAGAAAATGCGTGTGGTTGGACCATGAAATATTATAGTATTATCGGATTTGGAAGAGCTTTTTTCGTTGAGGGTTTTGAGGAGAAAAGGAAGGCTTTAGATGTTGTTATGGAGCACTATGCTGGCAAATCATCACTCGAATACTCCGAAGAAGCTGTCAATAATGCAGCAATTATTAAGGTAGAAATAGAAAGTATGACTGGAAAAAAGTCAGAATACTGAGGGTATGCTTTCATGGGGCATACAACATATAGCCAAAAAGAGAAGAGCGTTGATCATTGGTAAAAGGGGGGACCATTCTTCTCAGTAAAGCATTGCTTATTGATCAGCTTGGTTTCAAAGAGAGAAATAAATTAGAGTTGCAAAGAGGAGGGACAGTATTATCCTGAGGAAAACGGAATAGAGAAGATCTTCAAACCAATACCAATGGGTTTGGAAGATGGGCCAGGCAAATAGTTCAGCTGGGAATGGATAAATCAGGCATTATGATCCTTAAGGATTGAGATTAGGATACCCCTATCCCTGTGATTTCCGGAATTAAGGATTCTTAATGGTTCAACCTCTTTCAAAACCCAAGTTCGTGAAACTCGGGCAAGAGTTAGCCGAGCCCGCTCCTGAATCGGAAAATTGCAAAACCCAATAATAGGAGGACTTTTATTATGAGCGATCCGATTCGTCTCCTCGTAGCTGATGTAGCCTCGGGTCTCTTCCTTGAACGAGCGCGGAAAAGTCCGGCGGCAGCCCCGTTTCGGATCCTCGGCCCAGAGACCGATGCCGAAGATGTTTTTCTCTCCGTGGCACCCGAGGCGGATGCCATTCTCTGTTACAAGGCCGATCTTTCCGGCTCCGTGATTCGAGCCGCAACCTCCCTCAAATTCATCCAAAAGCACGGGCTCAATTGCAAGAACATCGACGTTGCAGCCGCCACCGAGAGGGGCGTCCCGGTCGCCACACAACCGCTCATGCGGAACGCGACCGTGGCTGAGCAGGCATTGGCCCTTATGCTCGCCTGCGCCCGCAAGGTCATCCCCGGCCATAGGGCCGTTGTGGAGGCCACCTACCGGGAAATGGGCCTGGAACCCATTCAGACGAGCCAGTGGAACTTCCAGGGGAACTGGGCTCGGATCGAGGGGGTGATCGAGCTCTTTGGGGCCACCGCTGGAGTCGTGGGTATGGGCGACATCGGAATGGAGATCGCCAGGCGCTGCCGCACTTTTGGAATGGAGGTATACTATTACCAGAGGACTCCCCACCCAAAAGAAGTGGAGGCAGCCTACGAGGTCCGCTACCTGCCTCTCGATGAACTGCTCGTCGTATCCGACTACGTCGTCTTGGTCATCCCTCATACTCCCGAGTCGGAAGGGCTGATTGGTGCCGAACAACTCGCACGGATGAAATCCTCGACCATCCTCATTAACGTTGGCCGGGGAGGTCTCGTCGATGAGGAGGCCCTCATAGAAGCCCTTGGAAGCGGCAGTATCGCCATGGCCGGGTTGGATGTCTATCGCATGGAACCACTTCCCGCATCGAGCCCGTTGCGCGAGCTGCCCAATGTCGTCCTCCTCCCTCATACCGGCGCGGGTTCAGGCCGCCACTGGGACGTGGATATTCCCGCCTCGCTGGGAAACATCCAGCGCTTCTTCCAAGGAGAAAGGCCTGGCGGGATCGTCAAGTGAGGGCTACCGCTTCCTGAGAAAGGCAGGCAGCGTGTCGCGGAAGTATCACGTGGAATCCAAAGCGCCGTCAATACATTCCCCCGGGTCGGCGGGGGAAACCGCATTTCTCAGCAGATATATGGAGGGTGAACTTCCCTGATTTGTTGTGAAATTCGATCCGCACTATTATGAACCCATGAGGTAGCCCACCCATGGGATTTCTCCGTTCTTCCTTGTTCTTTTATTCCTATTTATCTTCCCGTTTTCTCGAGTCCTTAGAAAATATGAGCTATTCTTAGGAAATCTTAGAATTAATGAGATTTTGAGATTTTTACATACGTATGGAATAAAATGAGGTAAAGGGGCATAAAATGCGATAAACATAATTGGGGATAATCACTAAAACGCAGGCTTTGATTTCGGAAGCATTCATGGTAATAAAGACAGTAACCGAAAGGCCAAACCGCCCGTGAGGGTGGGACGGAAAGCCACGGGTCTAGCGGGGGGGATCCCCGGGCTTCCGAAATCTAGCACCATAGATTTCTTAGACAGCCGGGTTGCCGAAGTGATGAGGCGACTCGGCTTTTTCATTTCCGTAACTAGGAGGAAGAGGAGATAAAGATGCTTATGAAAGGCCTGATACTCATTACTGCCGTGATGATCTTTATCTTCAGCGCCAGTGCCTTCGGAGGCGAGGCCATAATTACGGGCCAATATAAAGGCTTCACTTTGATCAAAGCCGATTGGCCGACTGTCCAGGGGATAATGGAGGAGAAGGGGTTCTCACGTTATGTGACCTGGACAGCCTTTACCGATTTCAGAAAGCGGCAAGTCTGGT
>JAQYWG010000103.1 GCA_030145085.1 Thermodesulfobacteriota bacterium | reverse complement strand
TAAGGCGCTTTAAGGAGATTTCGGCACTGGTAGTGGGGGATATTATCTTGGATGAGTATTTCTGGGGAAAGGTGGACCGAATCTCCCCGGAGGCACCAGTCCCAGTGGTAACGGTGCAAAAGGAGACCCAACTCGTGGGAGGAGCGGCTAACGTAGTCAACAATATTCGGTCCCTCGGAGGGCAAGTGTTCCTATCTGGAATAGTCGGGGGAGACGAAAGGGGAAGGAAGATCCTCAGCCTTCTCGAGGAAAGGGGGGTACCAACAGGGGGCGTTCTCATCGATCCTCACCGACCCACGACCGTCAAGACCCGGATTGTGGCTCACAGTCAGCAGGTAGTTCGGTTTGACCGTGAGAGCCAGACTTGCCTTAGCCAGGGATATGCGGACAGCCTTGTTTCCTCTGTTTGCGATACGATCCCTCGTGCAGATACGGTGGTCATTGCCGATTATGGGAAGGGAGTGGTAACGGAGGACCTCCTTAAAGCCGTTACCAAAATCTCAAGGCAACAGGGAAAGATTGTTCTCCTTGATCCAAAGATCAACCGTTTCCATCTCTACCGAGATGTTACGGTCGTGACTCCCAACAGTCAGGAAGCTAGCATGGCCTCTGGGATTGAGATCGTCGACGAAAAATCTCTAAAGGAGGCTGGGAATAAACTTCTGGATCGATTTAACTGTGAGGTTGTCCTGATTACCCGGGGGGAGGAGGACATGGCCCTCTTTGAACGGGGGAAGGAAGTGGTCTTCGTTCCCACGACGGCCAGGGAAGTTTTCGATGTGACAGGAGCCGGGGATACGGTGATCGGCGTCATGGCCCTTGTTTTAGCAGCAGGGGCCAGTTTTTCAGAGGCCGCTGTGGTCGCAAACTATGCTGCTGGAATTGTCGTGGGAAAGGTTGGAACGGCAACGGTGACACCGGAGGAGTTGAAGGAGGCGATTGGTCGGAATCGATGACGGTAAGTGATGGGAAATTGCCTTTCCCGAAGGGGGAAAATTGGAGCTGGGGTTAATACCTCAGTTCCAATTCCCTTCAGCTACCTTTGTGAATCGAAGGACTAAGTCTCAAGGACGAAGATAACCTCCATTTTCACTCGATATTCCACAATTTTGGCATCCTCAACGGCTACCCTTTGTTCCATAATACGGAGACCCGTAATCCCCCGAAGAGTCTTTGCCGCTCGAGAGAAACCGATCCGAATCGCATCATCGAAGGATTTAGGGGATCCTGCTACGATCTCGGTCACTCTGGCTACCCTTGGATTTACCATCTGCATTACCTCCTTATGCCAAATGAATTTACTTCCCTCGTTGGCTTTCTATACAAGAAACCCGCTTGGAAGTCAATGGGAAAAATATCTGGAGTTTCCCGGCTTTCCGGGAAAGCCGTCCCTTGGAAGATCATTCCGAAGAAACGCGAAAGCAGGGAGCATAGTCTATTGGGGAAGGGAAGGTAAAAATCCTTTCTTGAAGAAGACCCTATTCTAAGTCCCAAATCCAAGTCTTTTGGAAACCTTTTCGCCGGCCTCTCTGACAACGGGGATAATTTTCCCCTTCAATATCTCATCGGTCATGCGAAAGGATGGGCCGGAAACGGAGATTCCCCCCACAACCCGACCAGTATAGTCCCTGACGGGAACACCGACACACCTTACGCCCAGATTGTATTCCTCATTATCGAGGGCATATCCCCGCTTGGCTATCTCTTTAAGGTGTTTGATGAACTCAACCCTATCGACGGTGGTATTAGACGTAAACCTCTCCATATTGTCTAAGATACCGAGCTTTTCCAATTCCTCTTCAGATGCATACGCGATCTGGGCCTTGCCGATGCCCGTGCAATGGATGGGAAGCCTCCATCCGACACGATTGGCCACCTTCACCGTTTGGTCCGCCTCTTCCACATGCAGATAGACGACGGAGTTTTGCCGAATAGTCCCAATATAAGCCATTTCGTTACATTCCTTAACGATTTCCTCCAGGAACGGTTTGGCCTGGCGGACCAAGCCAAGCTGCTTAATAAAAGTTTGACCCAACTCGAGGCTTTTCACACCCAACCGATAATTTTCTGTGGCCTTATTCTGCTCGATGTATCCCTTTGCCTCGAGGGTTGCCAGTAACCTGAAAATGTTGTTCTTATGGAGGTTGAGCCTTTTGCTGAGTTCGGTTACCCCAAGTTCATCCCGATCTCCTTTGAACTCCTCCAAGAGATTCAATGCATTGGTCACAGACTGAATGACGTAACTGTCCTTTTCCCGCTTAGCCATTTTACCTTGAGCCTCCTTATATTGATAAGTTAAAACAATTAATATAAAATAATGTTTCTTTATTGTCAAGGCCATTCAGCATAAAAATTTTTTTTAATTCCCACACAACCCCCAAACCTGTGATTTTTCCATTGATTATTTTCAACATTGTGATATACATTCTAATTTAATTATATTCTTGAAGGCTTACATGCGGGATCAAATCGACCAATTCATCAAATATCTGGCTTTGGAAAAGGGAGCTTCGGAGCATACATGTCGGAGTTATCTCAACGATCTATCTCATCTGGCGGGTTTCATCTCGGCATGCGGGCTCCTTCCGAAACCGGAAACAGGAGAAGTGGATGTTTCACGACTTGATCGTGATATCATCCGAATCTATCTCAGGGCCCTTTTTCGATCGAATAAAAGGAGCTCTATCGCTCGAAAGTTGGCTTCCATTCGTTCCTTTTTTCAATACTTGGTTCGGGAGGGGATTATTTCGAGGAACCCAGCAAAAGGGGTGGCAACTCCCAAGACCGAAAAGTATATTCCAAGCACGCTAACCATTGATGAGATGTTCAGGATGTTAAATGCGCCCGATAAATCGAATCCCATAGGTCTTAGGGACCGGGCTATTCTCGAATTGCTCTATTCCAGTGGCATTCGGGTGGGGGAGCTGACCCAATTGAATTGTGATGATGTGGATCTGGAACTGGGTATCATAAAGGTGTTGGGAAAGGGGAGGAAGGAGAGGATTGTTCCCATTGGGTCCAAAGCCATAGAGGCTGTAAGGGATTATTTCAGGAGAAGAGGGCTTTCCTCAGGGAATGGTCGCCAGTGCCCGCTCTTTATCAATACTCGAGGCGGTAGATTGACAGATCGGAGTGTGAGACGGATGGTGGAAAAATATGGGAAAAAGTGCGGGCTCGTAAAGAGCATTAGTCCCCATGCCTTCCGCCATACCTTTGCGACCCATCTATTGGATGCGGGGGCGAATTTAAGGGATATACAGGAGTTATTGGGACATGTGAGCCTTTCCACGACCCAAAAATATACCCATGTGAGCATAGACGGCTTAATGGAGGTTTACGATAGGGCTCATCCCAGGAGTTGGAGAAATACGAAACGGAATCCGTGATCCCTTTTTATGGGGGAACCGTGGGCTTGAATTCATGGCCATAGGTCATCGTACATTGATTATGAATCGTTTCTTCCAAGGAGTCGAAGAGTGAGAGGGACAACTGTTCTTTCCGTTAGGCACAAAGGCCGTGTGGTCATGGGGGGCGATGGGCAGATCACCTTTGAAAATACGATTATGAAGCGCACGGCGAGAAAGGTCAGAAGGATATATAACGACAGGGTATTGGCGGGATTTGCCGGAACCAGCGCTGACGCCTTTACTTTATTCGGAAAATTTGAGTCGAAATTGGAAGAGTTCAACGGCAATCTCATGAGGGCTGCGGTCGAGCTGGCCAAGGAATGGCGAACCGATAGAGTGTTGAGGAGGCTGGAGGCACTTCTCATCGTGGCCGACAAAGATTGCTCTTTAGTCATATCAGGTACTGGAGATGTGATCGAACCCGACGAAGGTGTGACTGCTATTGGCAGCGGGGGTTCTTATGCTCATGCAGCCGCCAAGGCATTGGTCGACCATTCCGAGTTGGATGCCAAATCCATTGCCGAAGAGGCCATGAAGATCGCCGCCTCCATCTGTATCTATACGAACGATCACATCATCATCGAAGAATTATAAGCCCAATCCTCTAAAGAGGTTCAAACAGTGCAAACTTTTACCCCACGGGAAATTGTTTCCGAACTCGACAAATATATCGTAGGACAGAAGGAGGCCAAACGATCCGTTGCCATTGCCCTTCGGAACAGGTGGAGGCGGCAACAGGTCCCCGAAGACCTGAGGGATGAGATTGCGCCGAAGAACATCATCATGATTGGTCCTACCGGGGTGGGGAAGACAGAGATTGCCAGAAGGTTGGCCAGGCTTGCCCAATCGCCCTTTCTGAAGATTGAGGCCTCAAAATTCACGGAAGTGGGATATGTGGGGAGGGATGTAGAATCCATGATTAGGGATCTGACCGACCAGGCGGTAAATATGGTTAAGGGGGAGGAGACCGAAAGGGTCGAGATAAAGGCCCAGGAGTTGGCCGAAGAGAGATTGTTGGATCTCCTATTGCCAAGGCCAAAGATGGAGAAGAAAGCGGAGGAAAATCCCCCCTTGGGGTCTATTAGGGCTGTCGAGGAAAGGCCTTTAACCCAGAGTGCAACCAGGGAGAAGCTGCGGCAGTTATTGAAGGAGGGAAAGCTGGACGACCGTTATGTCGAGATTGAAACTGCGGACAGCAATCTCCCCATTGTGGAGATCTTCTCCGCCTCGGGCATGGAAGAGATGGATATCAACATCAGGGACATGTTTGGAAACCTGTTTCCCCAGAGAAGAAAGAGGAGAAAGGTAAAAATCCCGGAAGCCTTAACCATCCTCTTCCACGAGGAGGCCCAAAAATTGGTCGATATGGATAAGGTGGTGAGGTTGGCCAAAGATAGGGTTGAACAATCGGGAATCATCTTCTTGGATGAGATTGATAAAATCGCGGGGCGGGAATCAGTCCATGGTCCCGACGTCTCAAGGGAAGGAGTTCAAAGGGATATTTTGCCCATTGTCGAGGGAACGACGGTTACGACGAAATATGGGATGGTGAAGACGGACCACATCCTCTTTATCGCCGCCGGGGCCTTTCACATATCAAAACCATCGGATCTCATTCCGGAGCTCCAGGGGCGTTTTCCCATTCGGGTGGAGCTCCATTCCCTTGGGAAAGAGGACTTCATTCGGATCCTCATAGAGCCCCAAAATGCCCTGATAAAACAGTATACCGCCCTGCTCAAGACGGAAACCATGCAGTTACTCTTTACTGACGATGCCATAGCTGAGATCGCTGAGGTAGCTCAAATCATCAACGAGAGGACCCAAAATATTGGTGCACGGAGGCTCTATACCATTATGGAGAAGCTCTTGGAGGAGATTTCCTTCGATGCCCCGGAGGTTCGTGAGAAGAAGATCAGCATCGATTCCACGTATGTGAAGGATAAGCTGAGGGATTTCATTGAGGACGAGGATTTGAGCCGTTATATCTTATGAGTGATGTGTGTCACAGGGGGCAATGACCCGTATCCGGTCCATTGTATGATCCGGATACCATGAACGGGAAGGCGTATGGAGGATACCATCAAAAAGGCTAAAGTCCTCATTGAGGCATTGCCCTATATCCGTAAATTCTACCACAAAACCATCGTCATCAAGTATGGCGGAAACGCCATGGTAGACGAGGGCTTGAAAGAGAGCTTTGCATTAGACATCGTTTTGATGAGATACATCGGCCTCAATCCGGTCATTGTCCATGGTGGGGGTCCACAAATCGGGAAGGTGTTAGCCCAGATGGGAAAGAAGACGGAGTTTGTCGAGGGCATGAGGGTTACCGACGGTGAAACCATGGATGTGGTGGAGATGGTTCTGGTTGGAAAGGTGAACAAGGAAATCGTGGGTTTGATCAATCGTCATGGTGGAAAAGGGGTGGGACTCAGCGGAAAGGATGGCCAGCTCATCCTTGCGAAGAAGATGAACATCTACAGGAGAAAGGGAGATGGGAGCCCTCCTGAAGCGATCGACATCGGCATGGTTGGCGAAGTGGCCTCCATCAATCCATCCATCATTTTGGCCATGGAGGAGGGAGGCTTCATCCCGGTTATTGCCCCCGTAGGGGTGGGGGAGGGAGGGGAGAGCTACAACATAAACGCCGATTTAGTTGCCGGAAAGGTTGCCTCCACCCTCAAGGCCGAGAAACTGATCCTCTTGACGGATGTTCCGGGTATAGTGGACAAAGGGGATCAATTGATTCGAACCCTCGATGTCGGGAGGGCAAGGGAGCTTCTTGAAAAGGGGGTTATTATGGGGGGGATGATTCCGAAGGTTCACTGTTGTTTGGATGCGCTCCAGGGAGGCGTAATCAAAACCCATATCATCGATGGGCGGGTGGAGCATACCCTGCTCCTTGAGATTTTTACCGACGAAGGGATAGGAACCCAGATACACAGAGGGAAAGGGGCATAAGAGACGATGATGTGAGGGGAAAGGGGTAATTTATTATAGAGGGAATTCCCTCTCTTCTTGCCGCTTTTTACCAGATGGAGGAGCCAGTTCGATGACGGCTACAAAGACGCTCATTGCCGATTCTCAGAGGTACATCGCAAATACGTACTCCCGATATCCCCTTGTATTGGTCAGGGGCCAAGGGTGTAAGGTCTGGACCAACGATGGTAAGGAGTATTTCGATTTTGTGGCTGGCTTGGCCGTATGTAATCTCGGGCATTGCCATCCAAAGGTGGTTCAGGCTATTCAGGATCAATCCCGGAAGCTCATCCATGTCTCCAACTTTTATCACATCGAGCCTCAAATTGAGTTGGCCAAACTGTTGTGTGAGAACTCCTTTGCCGATAGGGTTTTTTTCTGCAATAGCGGTGCGGAGGCTAACGAAGCGGCCATGAAATTGGCGAAGAAGTACGCCAAGGATACCGGCCGAACAGAAAGATTCGAAATCATCACCATGGAGAAGTCTTTTCACGGCAGGACCATGGCAACCATCACTGCGACGGGACAGGAGAAATTTCACAAGGGGTTCGATCCTCTGGTTCCGGGTTATAAATACGTTCCCTTTAACGATATGGAGGCGGTTCTCCGGGCGGTAACCCCCAATACCTGTGCCATTATGGTGGAACCCATCCAGGGTGAGGGTGGGGTGAATTGTCCGTCCGATGGATATTTGAGGGAACTCCGCGAGCTTTGCCGTAAGAGGGGGATCCTTTTAATCTACGATGAGGTACAGGTTGGCATGGGCAGGACGGGCAAGCTCTTTGCCTATGAACACGAGGGGGTATATCCGGATATCATGACCTTGGCAAAGTCCTTGGCGGGAGGAGTTCCCATAGGGGCAATGTTGGCTACTGAGGAGGTGGCCAAGAGCTTCGGCCCGGGAACCCACGCATCGACATTCGGGGGTAATCCCTTGGCCACGGCGGCGGGTGTGGCGGCCGTATCAACTTTATTAGAGGATGGTGTCCTGGAAAACTGCAGAAGGGTGGGGGAGCATTTCTTCAATCGACTCATGGATTTGAAGGGGGAATATCCCTTTATTAAGGAGGTGAGGGGAAGGGGCTTGATCATCGGCATGGAACTGGGATTCGAGGGGAGTCAAATTGTGACCCGTTGCATGGAGGAGGGATTCCTCATCAACTGTATCATGGACAATGTCCTCAGGTTTTTGCCACCCTTAATCGTAACCACAAAAGAGGTGGATCAGCTCTTAGGAGCTTTGGACCGGATTCTCGGGGAATGTAAGGAGGGAACCGAGTCGTGAAGAGGGATCTGGTCAGTATTTTCTCCCTGAGCCAGGATGAAATCGATCATCTGCTGGAGATGGCGACCGTCTTGAAGGCCAAACAGAAGGAGGGAGTTTCGTATGCCCCCCTTAAGGGGAAAACCCTGGGCCTCATTTTCGAGAAGGCTTCCACTCGAACTCGGGTTTCCTTCGAGGTGGGGATGTATCAGTTGGGAGGGTACGCCCTATTTCTTGACTTTAAGGATATGCAGCTGAGTCGCGGAGAAACCGTTCCGGATACAGCACGGGTCTTTTCCAGATACGTGGATGGAGTCATGGCACGGACATTTTCCCACGAGACCATAGAGGAATTAGCCAGGCATGCAACCATTCCTGTCATAAATGGGCTCAGCGATTTACTTCACCCCTGCCAGATTCTCTCCGACATCTTTACCGTCACGGAGAAGATGGGTGGATATGGAGGGTTGAAGGTGGCTTACGTGGGGGATGGGAATAACGTAGCTAACTCCTGGATCAATTGCGCCGCCAGGTTGAATTTCCATCTCTGCCTGGCTTGTCCAGAGGGATACGGGCCAGACCCATCGCTCCTTGAGCGGGCCAGGAGGGAATCGGCGACAGAGATCCAGCTGGTCCATGATCCGTACCAGGCCGTATCGGGGACCGATGTCATCTATACCGATGTGTGGGCTAGCATGGGAAAGGAGGATGAACACGCCGACCGCCTTCGGGATTTCAGGGATTATCAGGTGAACTCCCGTTTGGTCAAGGCCGCAAAAGCGGGGGTTTTGGTTATGCACTGCCTGCCCGCTCATCGGGGCGAGGAGATAACCGATGATGTGATGGACGGAACCCATTCCATTGTCTGGGATCAGGCGGAGAATCGGCTCCACGTTCAGAAGGCCATTCTGGAGTGGTTGATGGGGTAAATGATCCTCAGGTCAGGCCGCCGTGTGGTGGAGCTTGAGGACGAACAACGGACACGAATTGTTGTATGGTGGTGATATGGCATCTCGTATAAACAAGATCGTCTTGGCATATTCCGGGGGATTAGATACATCGGTCATCTTGAAATGGCTCGTCAATGAATACGGCTGCGAAGTCATCGCCTTTGTTGCGGACTTGGGTCAGGGGGATGACCTTGAGCAGGTGGAAACCAAGGCCCTGGGAACGGGGGCGAGCAAGGTCTGTATCGAAGATGTCCGGGAGGAGTTCGTCCGGGACTTCATCTTCACGGCCTTAAAAGCCAATGCCATCTATGAGGGTGGATATCTCCTGGGGACCTCCATCGCAAGGCCTCTCATAGCCAAAAAACAGATGGAGGTGGTCGAGAAGGAAGGTGCCGATGCCGTTTCCCATGGTGCGACGGGAAAGGGGAACGATCAGGTGAGGTTCGAGCTAACCTACACGGCCTTGAACCCCGATATCACCATCATCTCCCCGTGGAGACAGTGGAATCTCAGGTCCCGCAAGGATCTGATCCGCTACGGCCAAGAAAACGGGATTCCGGTTCCGGTTACCGCGGAAAAGCCCTATAGTTGCGATCAGAACCTTTTTCATACCAGTTTCGAAGCTGGAATCCTGGAAGACCCATGGCTGGAACCGAGGGAGGATATGTTCCTCATGACCGTCTCACCGGAGCAAGCCCCCGACAGACCGCTCTATATCGAGATCGATTTCGAAAACGGCATTCCAATAAGGATCGACGGAAAGGTTTACTCCCCGGCAAACCTTTTGGCCGCGGCCAATAAAATTGGGGGGGAAAATGGGATCGGCCGT
>JAQYWG010000102.1 GCA_030145085.1 Thermodesulfobacteriota bacterium | reverse complement strand
AGGAGATGGTGACGGCATCATCCAATTTTCCCAAGATTTCCATATCTTCCCTGGGCAGGCCGATTTCCTCGAAGGTCTCCCGAAGGGCAGTAGCCTCCGTATCTTCATCCCCCTCATCAGCCACCCCTCCGGGAAAGGAAATTTCCCCCTTATGATGTTTCACCCTGTCGGTCCTTTTCGTAAGGAGGACGTGATATCTTCCTCCTTTTTCGAAGAGGGGGACGAGCACCGCCGCACGAGTCAGCCTATTCGTTGAGACAACTCTTCTTCTCCGGTCGGACAGGGCCTTTCTAATTCTTTCACTCATCTCCATATCGGCACCAGAGGGGGCCAGGCCGATTCCAATCGAATTATTCAACCCTCCAATAGCGGTAGGAAATCTGGCCACCTTCACGATCGATAATGGTCCGGATCATTTTCTCCACTCTTTCAACTCGCCCGATGGAGACCACGCTGAAGGTGTTGCTGTGGACGGTAATGATAGCGCTGATCCGCGTGTATAGCTCTTCGTCGTTGAGCACGTCCTTCAACTCATCTGGCGTATCGAAGGGCTTTTCCTCTCGAAATTGGATAATCACTTCCGCGATTCCCTCATCGATTCCATTGTCAAGGCACACCAAGACTTCCTTGTTGGCGGTGTTGATATTGATCTTCCCGTCGGAGTAGACGGTGAGGTGTTGGGAGATCTTTTCGTAAACCTCGTCCGTAACACCCTCGATCATGAGAAGCTCCGAGATGGTGTCCAAGGGACCGTTCTTGCAGGCATAGGGGGGATCCAGGCTCCCATAATGGTAATCCTCAGCCCCCTCCGGTCTGGGATCGTCATCTGGATCGATCCAATCAATGATAGAGTTGAGAATTCCCATCTCTACCTCGGCCCTTTCAAATAAGATGGATAGGGACTCCTGGATCTTCGGGTCAACCTCTCCATTCTCCTTCACGACTTTGTTGATGTCTATCTTGCCGTTTTCATCTTCTATCGTCACCTTGACAAACCCCTCACCCACGGGAAAAGGGGGATAGGATTTGGCCCAGTCCTCGGTGAGGTCATCGGTTTCGGTGTTTTGAAGATCGTATTTGAGATAGGAGATGGCGATATTGACCCCGGATTTGGCTAAATAGAGGGCCTGGAGGTCATTTCTTAAATTTCCCGCAATCCTCAGATCCACTTGGGTCGAATAATTCGTCTCGATAATAAGGGCGACCAAGATGGCCGTAATCAACAGGGTCAATACGAGGGCAACTCCCGTTTCGCTTTTTCGCAAAAGGTCGATCACATTACCCCCCTACAATGGGAGTGAGGATGATGGTGGAAAATGCGATCCGTTTTAGTCTCGCATCCCTCATAAGGAGGACGACCTCAATGGCCTTGGGCAGTCCACCCTTCGCCTTTGAATCCCAATCGTCAACCCATTCTTCTCCATCGTAATACCTGAAGTTGAGTCCATCGATCCCTTCTGCCAGTTCAAGGGTTATTCCCCCTTCCTCGAGGGTTTCATCGACATTCCAATCTTCCCTCCTGAAGAGGAAGGCTTTTTCCATCTCCCGGTCCGTCTCAAGGTAGTATCCGATCTCACAGAGCTCGGATTCCCTGCTATCCCTCACCCATCGAACATGGGAAAGGGAAGTAAAATGGAGGGAGTCGAAGGGGAGATCATCCTCATCCTTGTCCTCCCCCAAAAGGCCAGTATTGCGGTTGGCACCTGACCAATAGATGCTGCCGATCTCCTCCGACATTCTGTTCAACACGAGCCTCGCTTGGCCATAGGCATCTCCGAGGGCCTCAATTGCCGTAAATGCCTTCATACTGGAATTGAAGGTGCTATAGATGATGGTCAGGATTACCACGAGGATTCCAACGGAGACTACAATCTCCAAGAGGGTAAACCCAGCCGTGGTCGATAGAAGGGAACCGCTTGCTGGAGGATCGCTCAGTCCCTTCTGCGGTAAGGGGTTAGAATGCATACCTATTCCACTTTGGTGTTGGTGATGTAGGCGATCATATCGACGGTCCTTTCCCGGGTTCCCTCCTTCCATATGACGGACAAATCGATCCTCCTCGCTTCCTCGAAGGGAGTCATGGAGACCCTTTGTTTCCAGGTAAAACCGGGGAATTTATCCTCGAAATCCCCCTCCTCCTCCCCCAATTCGGGAAATTCCGTCAATTCGATTTCCCCCATCTTTTGGCGGGCGAGAATGGTAGCAACGGTCATATCCCTTGAGAGGTGGTAGAGGCGAATACTCTGGTTTTGAGCCCTGAGGCAGGTTATCAAAACGATGGCGATGATCGCCAGGGAGACGAGTACCTCCACGAGTGTGAACCCCCGGGAAGTTGCCCCGTCATCTCTTCTCCGCAAAGTCGACGTAGCGGTCATAGATCCTGACCTTTCCCGTAAGGGGCATGACCAGGAGGGAATAGTGCCTTTCCCTCGTATCCCCCAGATGGATGATGGTCTCCTCGACCCAACCATTGGGAAAGAATTGGGTGAAGGTCTCCCCCTCGTAAACCTTTCCGAGATGTTGGGTCACGATATCCTCGAAATGGATAGTGCCGGGGAGCCTCACCCTCGAAGAGAGGGTGGAGGGATCTTCTTTGAACTCCTTTGCCTCATCCAGGTAGGTCACCCAATACTCATCCTTCTTCAGGTCGTAGTTGAGGCGATAATGGGTATGGCGGATTACGGCTTCATTGAATAGGTATCTGATGGTACCCGCCAATCGACGGGAGCTGCTTTTGAGCTCGTACTCGGTGAGTGCCCGAAATCGAGGGGTCACAAATGCCAGGAGCACGGCCACGATGAGAAGAAATACGGAGACTTCTATAAGGGTGAAGCCCCTCTCCACACTGTCGACTCTGGAGGCCATCACCGTATTGTCAACCGTGCAGGAGATCAATCGAGGTTCCAATTTTCTACGTCGGCATCCTTTCCCTCGCCCCCATCGACTCCATCGGCTCCGTAGGATTCCAGATCGAACTCCTTATGCAAACCGGGGGAGAGGTAGACAAAGGGATTTCCCCAGGGATCTTTGGGATCTTTATCCAGATATCCCTCCTCTTTCCAGTTCTTGGGGATGATACCGGTGGTGGGCTTCGTCACCAAGGCATCCAGACCCTGTTCGGTTGAGGGGTAAAGCCCGTTATCCAAACGATAGAGATTGAGGGCCGTCTCTATGGCCTTGATATCCATTTTGGCCTTGGTACGCCTAGCTTCCTCTGGACGTTTCATGATTTTGGGGACGATAATAGACGCTAATATCCCCAAGATCACCACCACGACCAAAATTTCGATTAAGGTGAATCCCCCTTGGCCTCTCTGTACCTTCGGCGTCATATGCGACCTCCAATGGTTATCGTATGATTTGGTTCATCTCGATCATGGGCAAGAGAATGGCTAATACGATAAAGAGAACGATGCCGCCCAGAACCACAATGACAATGGGGCCGAGAAGGGAGGTCATCCTCGAGATCGTCGTTTCAACTTCATTTTCATAGGCTTCGGAGACCTTGAAGAGCATCTGTTCCAGTTCGCCGGTTTTCTCTCCGACGGCGATCATGTGGGTAACCATGGGTGGGAAGACCTTGCTCCTTCTGAGGGGCTCCGCGATGGATTCCCCCTCTCGAATACCCTCGTTCGCCGATTCGATCGCATCTGAAATGACCGGGTTGTTGACGACGGCCTTCGCGATATCCATGGATTGAAGCAGGGGGATGCCGCTGTTGAGGAGGATTGCTAATGTCCGTGCGAAACGAGCCGTTACAATGATCCTCAACAGCTTCCCCGTGATGGGGATCTTGAGGATCATTCGATTATACAATTGACGGCCTTTTCCCGTAACGGCATACTGCCTCAGGGCGAGCATGCTTCCCGCGACGACAAGCAGTATGACCCACCAGTAATCCCTCAGGAAGTCGGTAACCGCGATCAGGATCACGGTGGGGACGGGAAGGGCTTGCTCAAGGTCATCGAATATCCCGACCACTTTGGGGACGACGGAGAGCAAGAGAAAGGAGAGGATGCCGATACCGACGATGACTAAAATGATGGGATAGCTCAAGGTGGACAGGACCTTATTTCTCAGCATGACCTGATTTTCCATGAAATCGGCCAACCTCTTGAGGACGATATCCAGGGCACCACTGGATTCCCCTGCATTGATCATGTTGGCGTAGAGTTCCGAGAAGACCTTTGGGAATCGGCTCATGGCATCCGCCAAGGAGCTCCCCTCGTTTACGCTCTCCCGAACTTGGGTGATCACCTTTTTAAGACGCACATTCTCCGTTTGGTCGATGAGGGCGGTTAAGGCCTCCACAATGGGAAGGCCTGCTCCCACCAGGGTTGCCATCTGGCGAGTCATTATGGAGATCTCTTGAATTCTTATCCGGCCAAACAGTGTCCCAATGGATACCCCCTCGATCACCGATTTCTTCGTATGCCTATCCGTCAGGATCTCGGTGGGGAATATCCCCGACCTTCTCAGCTTCGTTCTTGCCAGCCTGGGACTATCGGCATCGATGATCCCTTTGATGTCCCTCCCAGCCTGGTTTAGGCCTCTGTACTCGTAGACGGCCACGTATCTTTCCTCTTCATTGGGAAACGACGTCCTCTTGAGTTACCCGAAGCACCTCTTCAATGGTGGTAATTCCCTTGAGGACATTCCTCGCCCCATCCTGGCGGAGGGTCAGCATTCCCTTCTCGGTTGCCCTTTTTTTAATAGTGTTTGTGTCATAGTTCTTCAGGATGAGAGAGTGGATATCATCATCCAAGACCAAAAGCTCGAAGATGCCCGTTCTTCCACGGTACCCCGTCCCCAAACAATTTTGGCACCCAACCGGTCGGTAGAGTGGTTTCTTACCTGCCAACGCGGGATTCATTCCGATCTCCTCCAACTCCTCCTCGCTGGGAAGGTATTCTCGGCGGCAATCCTTGCAGACAATTCTCACGAGCCTCTGGGCCATAATGGCCATGACCGAGGATGAGGCCAGAAAGGGTTCTATGCCCATGTCGATGAGCCTGGTGATGGCTCCCGCTGAATCGTTGGTATGCAGAGTGCTGAAGACCAGGTGCCCCGTCAAGGATGCCTGTATCGCTATCTCTGCCGCCTCCAGATCCCTCACCTCTCCCACCATGATGACGTCGGGATCCTGGCGGAGGATGGACCGCAATCCGTTGGCAAAGGTGAGGTTAATCTTGGGGTTGACCTGGATTTGGCCGATTCCCCTTATTTGGTACTCGATGGGATCTTCCACGGTAATGATGTTTTTGTCCGGGGAATTGATCCTGGTGAGGGCGGCATACAGGGTTGTCGTCTTGCCGCTTCCCGTCGGGCCGGTGAGGAGGATGATGCCGTGGGGTCGGTGGATCAATCGATTGAATATCTTCAGTTTGTCGGTGGAGAACCCGATATCCTCCAACTTCAAGAGGATACTGGTTTTATCCAACAACCTCATCACAATCCGTTCCCCATGGGCAGTCGGGATGATGGAAACCCGGATATCGATGTTCTTCCCGGCAATAGTGACTCTAATGCGGCCGTCCTGGGGAAGTCGTTTTTCGGCAATGTTCATACCGGCCATAATCTTAACCCGAGAGATGATGCTCGGTTGGATCCGCTTGGGAGGGGTGAGTACATTATAGAGGATTCCATCGATGCGGTAACGAACTACCAGGTCCCTTTCGAAGGGTTCGATGTGAACATCGCTTGCCCTCTGCTTGACGGCCTGAAAAAGGGTCGAATTCACCAAACGAATCACTGGAGCTTCGTCGGATGCATCGAGGAGATCGGTGGGTTCCTCTAAAGCGCTGGTTATGATATCAAGGCTGTCCTCGTCGAAGTCCTCGATGATTTGCTGGGCCGCATTGGAATCCCGGTCGTATACGCGATTGATGGCGTCGATGACGGCCCCTGGGGGCATGATCACCGGGTTAACCTCCTGATTCAAGAGAATTCTGACGTCGTCCAACGGATAGATATCCAGGGGATTTGAGGTGGCCACCAAAACCCCATTCTCATTACGTTTGATGGGCAGGATCCCGTGCTTCTTCGCGAAGTGGATGGGCAGGGCCGAGCAGAGCTCCGGATCCACATCATCGAGCTCAACGCCATGAAGGAAGGGCCATCCCATCTGAAGGCTCAGGCCGTATAAGACCTGGGATTCCGTGACATAGCCCAACTTCACCAGGATTTCCCCGATCCTCCCTCCCTTTTCCTCTTGGGATTTCAGTCCCTCCTCCAGTTGTTCTCGCTCAAGGGCCGAAATATGGAGAAGAATTTCCCCCAGGGGTTTATCCCTCAATTCCTGTGTCTTGGCCTCGGACAGCATAAACTCCGGTTCATGGTCATCCTCGGTGTTCTCCACTGAGGTGCTTTCCTCTTCCACATCCGACGGAGGCAATATCCTCTCTTTCTCAATTTCGAGGGTAGGTTCTGGATGACGGGGACCTGTCTCTTGGATTTCACCTGCTTCGGTTTGCCTTAGGTCGTCGTGATGGGAACCCTCGATGAACTTCAGGACCACCTTCTTAACCCTCTTTTTGGATCCTTCGTCGAATTGCGGTTCCTGTTCCTTTTTATTCAATTTCCATGACCTCCCTGGCCAGTTGATGATAATCGTAACAGCCCATCGACCGAGGCTCATACTCCAAGATGGAGATTCCCCTTCGAGTGGCTTCATTCAATCTGGTAGTCTTCCGGATGATGGTGTTCAAAAGGTGTTTGCCGAAAGTAGATTTTACCTTTTCCCTCACGATCCATGATTCCCGCAGTCTTCCCTCGAAAAAAGTGAAGAGGAGATAAACCTTGATGTCCAACGAGAGGGTCTCCATCAGCGTGCCAATGGTCTCCAAGATCCTTTCGAACCCATGCAACGAGAAAAAGGAGGATTGGATGGGGATTATGACCATGCGGCTTGCCACCAAGGCGTTGATCGTGAGCAGCCCTATGGATGGAGGGCAGTCGATGATGATGTATTCGTAGAGGTGCCTTATCGACTGGAGTTTGTCTACGAGCTTGGTGGCGCGATGGGAATCGTTGACCAACTCGGTTTCCAGGCCCGCCAGGTCGATATTGGCGGGGAGGATATCTAAATTAGGCTTTATGGAGAGGATGGTGTCCGTGAGGTTACCGGTTCCGTTTAGAAAGGTGTCGTAAATGGATTTGTCCAAATTGTCGACATCGATGCCCAATCCGAGGCCACAGTGCCCCTGGGGGTCCAAGTCCATCAAGAGGGTCCTCTGTCTATATGCGGCCAGAAAAGCGGAGAGGTTGATCGCGGTAACGGTTTTGCCCACCCCTCCCTTTTGATTACAGATACTGATAATGCGCCCCTTTTTCCCCTCTTTGCTCCTCTGGATCTGGGAAAGCCAATCCTTAAGGATTTGAATCCTATTGTCCATATCATGGGGTTTTTCTCGTGTTTTCTCCTTCACCATTCCATATCCCGACATTTTGCAGGGAGATTATTTCCCGAGTTCACGGGACTCTACTGCGACTCATCCTCCCCTATGGGGGTTGGATTCTTGAGGTATTGATCTATATCGATTCCTCCCTTCTTTTTCCCCTTCCTGCCTTTGCTTTCCTCCTGGAACTTCTTAATCTCATCCTTCTTCTCCTCATAGAAACCCTCCAGGTCTCCGGCGCTGCGGATAATATGAGGGGTGATGACGATGAGGAGATTATTCTTGCCCCCCGTATGTTTGGTTACCTTGAATATGGTTCCCATCAAGGGGATGTCTCCCAACCAGGGGACCTTTTGGATAGAGTTATCAATGGTATCCTGGATGAGACCACCGAGGACGACCGGCTGATTGTCCTTAACGACGACAGTGGTTTTTGCCGACCTTTTGTTGGTTACCAGGTCTGTTGCCCCCGCGATGGGTGTCTCCGAGACATTGGAGATCTCCTGATAGATTTCGAGCCTGACGAAATCTCCCTCGCTGATTTGGGGGGTAATGCGAAGGGTCAGCCCCACATCTTTCCGTTCTATTTCCTCCACGGGAAATCCGCTGGCCGTTGCCGTGGTTCTCACCTTAAAGGGGACGTTTTCTGCGACGACGATTTCCGCCTCTTGGTTATCCATGGTCAGCAGGTGGGGAGTGGCAAGGATGTTGACATCGGTATCGGTCTGAAGGGCACGGACCAATGCCGCGATGTTTAAGAAGGTGTCTCCCCCAAAGGTGATTGTTCCATCGGCCGCCCCGAGAATGAGTCCCGTCAAATCGAAGGGGTTGGTCCGGGCCTGATTGATATCCCCAAAGCTCGTTCCACCGAAACCCTTTATTTTGGCATCCCGGAAACTCTTATCGTAGTCGACATCGGTAAGCTGCCATTCCACCCCCAGTTCCCTCACCTTATCCATGCTGACCTCCATGATCAGCCCTTCCACGAAGACCTGCAAGCGCCTGATGTCCAGCTTTTCAATAACCCCGCGCACCACCTCATAGTCCTGGGGGGAGGCCGTAATGACCAGGGAATTGGTGGATTTATCCGGTGTGATGATCACCTCTCCCGCGAATTCGATCCCCTTTTTGGGTTCCTTGGTGGGTCGGGCCTTGGAGGTGATCTCCGTTAACACCTTGGCCATCTCTTCCGCATCGGCATTCTTTAAATAATAGACGTTGATCTTCCCCTTCCCCTTCGGCGCGGGGATGTCCAGATCACCTATGACTTTTTTGATGGCAGTGGTATCATCCACGTTGGCGACCAACACGATGGAGTTGGTTCGGTCATCGGGAATGATCCTGATGATCCTTTTTCCTGCCGCTGGAGCAGCACCGGGACGGGTACGGGGTCTTCGAGCGGGCGCCGGCGTTGGGGTCCTCATCTTCTCCTCGAAGATGGATTTCAATTCCGCCGCCAATGTCTTCGCATCGGCGTACTCCAGGGAGACGACGGATATTTCCTCCTGGAAACCCTCAACATCGAGCTCTTCGATGATGGTGAGAATCTTTTTGATGTTTGAGGCCACGTCGGTGAGGATGATATCATTGGTATACGGATAGGATACGAGGCTGCTCTCCTTTGAAACCAGGGGCTTAATCACATTGAGCAGGCTCTGGCCATCGATGAACTTAAGGTGAATGATCCGTGTGATGATCCGGTCTACGCCCAGCAAGACCCCTCGGCTTCGAGAGATAGCCTCGATTCCCTTCTCCTTGGCCTCCCTGGAGGGGATAATCTTAATCGCCTTACCTGCGGGAACCGTAGTGTACCCCTCGACCTCCAAAATGGACTCAAACATCCTGTAGGCCTCTTCGATGGTAATCTTCGTGGGAGAGATGACCGTAACTTTCCCCTTTACCTTGCTGTCCACCACGAAATTTTTGCCCGTCAACTCGCTGATGAATTTGATGACGGCGCGTATGTCGGCTTCATGGAAATCGATGGAGATTCGTTCCTCTCCCCTTTGGGCCCATGGAGATGGGATGACGATAAAGGAAACCAGGAGGAAAAGGATTATGAGCCCCCATAATCTCGATCTCAGCCAATCCTTATTCATGGATCCCCACTCCTTTTTTAAGAGGGTTGGTTTTGAACCATAAATCCACTACCTCACCTCATACGTGAAGGTCTTTTCCCCCCCCCGCCGTTCGATCTCCACGGTTATGGTCGGCTCATTTTTGCCCTGCTCGTAGATTT
>JAQYWG010000101.1:281-9706 GCA_030145085.1 Thermodesulfobacteriota bacterium | reverse complement strand
GTCCAAATAATCCCACCTCCAACCCCATCTTAGCCTGATTTTTGACACTGGGAGAAATTCTGCAATAATCAATTAAACTGAGGTGTTACTTTCATAGCTCTGACTTGCGGTAAGATGGGTATTTGAAAGGGCAAGCTATCAATGAGGGCGAGAACAGAAGTCCCGCTCCCTTGGGAGACTAGCAGGCTCGAGGAGGGTAAGACATGAAAGAATTTGTGCTCGTTAGCCTTTTGGCACTGGCTCTATTACCAGCGTGTAGCGAGGAATCGTCGAAGAAATCGACGCCTGTGGGCAAACCTTCTCCTAGTATTGTAAGGCACGGTATTCCAAAGGATGTAGAGGTAAAGCCACCAGCAGAAGAACCTCCAGAGAAACCTGCAAAGGCACCCGCAAGCGAACCTGCAAAGAAACTCTCTCGAGTCGTTTACGCAAAAACTCGATGTAACATAAGGAAAGGGCCGGGAATGAAATACTCGATAATGCGAAAAGCGGACAAGGGCGAAAAGCTTGAATATATTTCTCTGGAGGGCAATTGGTACAAATTAAGGGTACCAAAGGGCAGACCTCAAGAATGGGTTCATAAGAGTGTTGTTGTTCTGCCGGAGAAGTCCCAACCCCAGATTCAAGGAGACCAACCGTGAGACCGCCGACCGATAACCCAAAGGGCTTAATCAAGGCGAAACAGGCAGCCGATCTTTTAGGGGTGACCGTTCAGACCATCAAAAACTATATCTACTCGGGGAAGCTGAAATCCTATAAGAGCCCTGGGGGTCAACACCGTATCAGGGTATCGGATCTGGAAGAACTTTCCCGCCAGAAAAGCGAATTCTCCCGGGAGGAGCTTCTGGAACAGTACGACCAGTTCTATCGAGACTATATCGATACCATAGAAGCACTCCTCAATGCGGTAGATGGAAGGGATGGAATTATCTCAGGGCATTCGAGGAGAGTTGCCGATTACGCGTGCATCATCGGCAAGGCCATGGGATTGTCTCCGGAATCTCTGAGAGTGGTTGAACTCGCCGCGCTGTTGCACGATGTGGGAAAGATCATGATCAGCGAACAGATCCTGGGAAAGCCCGGAAAGTTGACTGATCAGGAGTCCTATATGATCCAACAACACGCCGAGTTGGGGGAGAGAATCGTCGGTGAGGTCAAATACCTGAGGGAGATCGCACCTTTTATTCGTCACCACCATGAGCGTTTCGATGGCCAGGGATATCCCGACGGCCTTTCGGGGGAGAACATACCCCCGGAGGCGAGGATCATCTTCATCGGCGAAGTCTTCGATTCCCTCACGTCCGACACCTCATACCATCCAACGATGGACCTCAAAGAAGCCCTTGGGGAGATGGAGAGGGGAACTGGAACCCAGTTCGACCCTGAGATCCTTCCTATTTTCTTGGATAATATCAGCCAAAACCCTGCACTTACAGGCCGACCAAACAGATAGAAATACTGGAAAGCAGATCAATGCGCTGCTAAGGCCAACCCCTTACGCCTTTTCCCCTTCCTTCGCAGGATTAGAGCGTCCTGCATCGCCTTGATTCGCCCCCAGCATTTGCAAACCCTATGACAATTCTTGGAACCGGTGCGAAATTTTTGCATCTTTCTCCCTTGTCTTTTTCAGTTGATCGAAGAAAAGTATACGATATTTATCGATATGTTCATTTCCCGCCTATTTAGAAAGATATTTAAAAAATCCTATTATTACAAATAATTAATTCACTTTTTGATTAATATGTCTCCTTGGTAATACGTATATAAATTTGGTATATTTTTTGCTTTTACGAAGGGGACGGAAATTAAAATAGTATAAAATCGATAAAAACCTAATCCCGTATTTTCTGACAGAAGGGAGGAAACATCGTGAATCCTACAAGAGATAACTCCTTTGATCTTATCTTGGACGTTATCGCACGTGAAACCAGAAGAACCGGTCTCCCAAGGGAACATTGTGAGAAGCTGATGTTCAATTCGATTTCCGCACGGTGCTTTTCCGAAGAAGAAAAAACCTTCTATGCGGAATTACTCAAGGCGGTTTTGGACAGGGCATTCCCGGCTTGATCATTGCCCTCAACTCGATCTCTGGAGATTTCTTAGTCCAATGGGAGGGCCAGGCGAATGAATGACCACAGACAGATTAAATTTCGGCTAAAAGAGGCCGAAATGTACCTCCAGTTTCTGAACGAAGATTTAGATTTAGCTGAATCCATTAATGAAGGTATTGCTTCCCAAATAAATCAATTGCTGAAGGAGGCAACGACAAGACTTCGGGAATCGGCGAATTTCTTACATGTGGAGGTCAAAGAAGGGAGGAAATAATGTCAATTGGTGAGATCGTGGCCTATGCGATTATTCTCTTCTTCGGTTGTCTGATTATCCTTTTTGCTAGCGGGAAATTCTTTGCGTGGATTCAATAGGGTAGTGAGCTCTGGGGGATGCGGATTTATCCCGAGATTCCCACAATCCCCATTGCTCACTTCCCTATCTCCAAGGGAGCCAATGGTTATCCCCGGCTTCTCATTGGCTTCCTTGAGTCTCTTAACTGACAGGGAAAAAGACTGAATGCCAAATCCATGGGTTTGCTTGAAACGGATACACGAAGGTCATGCATATCCTCGTATACAGAAACGCTTATAGGAGAATGGGAGAATGAATTCAAAACAGCTCGAGAATCTCTTAATGGAGGCTTGGCAAATCCAGTCAATAATGGTTTCTGTGAGTGCTGGTGAGGCTAGCATCCAACAAATGGAAGATGAGTATATCCGACTATATCTCGACATCACGACCGAGATTGAAACCCTGGCCAAAGGTGGAGTTACTCTATCCCACAAAAACCCTTTTCGCTCTTTATGGGATTGGAACGGGTACTGGTCTTCCAGGCTTCCAACTTATACCTCCAAAAGGCAATACGTACGAGAACTCTATGCTCCATTGGTGGATTCCATAGAGAGTGTTCTGTACAATGGCCGGTTGGACAAAGCAGAGTTTGAAGACTTGGCCAGAAGCCTGGCGAAACTGGCAGCAGATCAAAACGAATGTTCTACGCAAGGATTCCACATGACCCTTGAAGGGCTTCACCCGAAGATTGTGGAGCGGTGCCGTATCCTTTTTGAAACCGGCCAATATGACGACGCAATACTCAATGCCATGAACGTAGTGGAGGAGGAGGTGCGGGCCAAGATCTCAGCAAATCCCACAGATGTAGGTGGTGCTCTCATTACCAAGGCGCTGAACCCTGAGTCCCCTCTGTTATCCCTCAGTAAAATAACCGCTGAGCAAGATGCAGCACATTCGTTATATCGTGGGGCGATTGGCTGGTTCAAAAGGGCTGTTGGCCTCCGATCTCTCGACGGTTCCGGTCCTGTAAAGGCATTTGAATGTCTTGCCCTGGGAAGTCTCCTCATGAGGATGCTTGATGATGCCAAGTAGATAGAGACGAATATAAAAGAAGAGGAAGGTGGAAAATAGCGACAGTTCTGAGCTTTCTCTTAGGGACTTTTTTCTTAAAGACCTTGGCGGGGTTTCGACAGCCTGAAAACGACAGCAATAGCCGACAGAGCTAAACCGTTCACTAAAGAAACAAAAATGAGATTTTTTCGCAGAAAAGCCAAGGTGACTCCGTACGAATTGGGAAAACTGTTAGTTCGCTTCACTTTTTCTCAATCTGATTTGAAGCAACTGAGAAAAATACTTAGAAATGTCGGCGATTTCGTATCACTAAAAGAAGGTTATTTAGGAAACTCTCATAAGGAGTGGATTATGATGAACATGTTTGGTGTGGTCCGTGCCTGTAAGCAGACCATTCCAAGAGATAAGTGTAACGCCGTACTCGAAGCTTATCACCTTCATATTCAGAACCGCTTATCATATGTGGGGTGGAATTATCGGCAAATTGAGGAATTCGAGTCACTTCTCACCCGAAGATATGAGGACTACGAACAGACTCTGAGAATCAAGAGTCCTCCAGCCCCCCGTTATTACTTGGGTAAATACGTTGCTAAACATATGTTGGCGGAAGAATATAGTGACAATCGTTACCCAATAATAACAAGTTCTAAGATTTTTGTTGGTACTATTAAAGCTGCAGAAAAGATGATTCGAAAAACCTATGAGTTGATATGATTCATGGCCCAACGAAGATATGTAGTGGATACGTGGAATAGATATCTCGATTTCAAGATGAAATCGATGGGCTTTACCAATGACAATTCTGGCGATTAGCGTCAGAAATAGTCGAAGCTAACTTGCCGTAAATATTCAGAATTCAGCGTCATTGATGATTTGTGGTTGAAACATGCAATGCTTTGGCATTGTCCGAAAAGGCATGATTCAGTTAGATTCAGTGAGAACCCGCGCTTCATCGTTACACATCCAACCATTTAACTTGTCGACGAAAAGCATCCCTTTTGACCTTTGAACGATGCCCATTCGACTTATTCCTCTTTGGAATAATCAGAAACTACCATATCCATCCAAATTCGTAAAAATCCATATCTGGGATCATGAAAGCGTTATTGCAAATTTATACGCTATCCTGGTCAGTTCCAGTCCAAATCCTAGTCATTAGAGCTAGGCCGATTCTTCCTTTTTACTGCGGAGAAACCGAACCGCCTCTTGGAATAAATCTACGAAAGGTCCCCGTGAATCCGCGGCTTCTTGAGGGGTCACGCCCACGCGTAAGGGCCCTGTTGAGTCCCGGGCGGCGGGTCTATAGCACTTTCACGAAGTCCGTACGGGTTCTTAGCATGCCGAGTTGCTCCAATACAGATCCTTTTAGTTCTGCCAGTGTTAATTCCGTATTGGTCAAGCCTTTCCGGCCGCCCTCCTTCTGCCAACAACAGCTCACCGATGAGCAACTCATGTGCCGCATCGAAATTGGTCACGTGTGAGTCGGGACCTCAGCCCTTCTAGGCCCAGTGACTGTTTTTGTGTAAAGAGATATGAAAATTTTACATCTCTCGGCTCTCCCGTGCCAAAATGAAGGGTAAAATTATATACGAGTTTTATCGATACATATTCTGAATTATCAGCAAAATAAATAAATATTAATAAAAATTGGCACTATTTTTGCTTCCATAACCTTGTACCCAATCAGAACCACATAAAACAGGTAAAAACAACATGAATCCCGTCTGCCCGGAGGGGTTATGCATATGATGTTAAAAAGTCTTTTACCTTCTCCAACCGATGGTGGAACCTCGGGCTGTCCCCTATCGGATGACTGCCAAGCAGAAATCTGTGCCCACCCGGGTGCGGGTTACATTTCACCTCATCAATCAGATTAATGAGGGGGTACTAAAGGTCAACTACACCAGCCATGGCTCAACACATTTGTGACTCAGGAGGGTATCTTGTTCAGCAACGTTAACCCAGACCGATCCAATGATCAAAGACACCCGGTGATGGTCTCTATGGCCCGCCTCAACGCCTACTTCGCGATGTCTAAGGGCGCCCGGTGTGTCCCTACAGGGATGTTTCTAGGGGACGGACCTGGAGTCATAGCCGCCTTCGGCTCAACGGGCAAGGTTGAAACCCAGGTTCAAAAGCTTTGGGGTCGGGATTCCATTGAGGGCAAGTTCAGACAAGGAGCGGTCCAATTAAGCCAGGTCCCAGACTGTGCCAACCATAGACCGTCGGTGGTCTTCGCCAGTGCTACTAGGGAAATCAAAGTAATCGCCAATGCCGTCTTTTTGAAATAACCTGAAAAGGAAAGGGAGAACACAATGAAGAGCCGAAGCCTTTGTTTGAGTATGATTACATTCCTACTGTTGGGAACTATTTCGTCCTTCGGCATGGACTGTGAGACCCCTCCCTTCGTCACGCAAGCCGTAGAGCCCAACCTCCTCATCATCTTCGATAACTCGGGAAGTATGGCCACCGAAATCTGGATCGACGGCTACGATCGGAACGTCGACCATTCCGAATGGCGCCTCCCTGCCGATGAGGATCAGGTTATCTTCGCCAAGACGACGGGGGACTGCTATATCGACCACAACCGGGTCTCCTACGATTCCAGCGTGGGAAAGGTGAAGCTCAGGTACAAGAAGGCCGCAGCCGGCTCAACCGATATCTGCTCGGGGGGTACGGATTGGGATTATATCACCCAATGGAGCGACACCGACGGCTACTTCTACTTTGATCGGGAAGAGGGAGAGTTTATCGATACAGTGGATTACGAGAAAAACCATATAAAAATCTTTCTCCCCTACGCTACCTATAGTGTCAATCCCGGAAGTGATACAGGAGCCTATACCACCTGGTACGACTACGATTACATGAACTGGCTCTTTTACGACTCCAGCCAGGCCGACCGAGATGCCCTCAAACAGCAGCATGATGACCCCGAACAACGTGCCCTGCTGACACGAATCCTGGTGGCTAAAAGGGTGGTGAAGGATCTGGTAGAAACCACCGAGGATGTCCGCTTCGGGTTCATGGTGTTCAACGGATCGCAGGGCGGAAGCCTTGAGGCCAAGGTGAGCTCGGATAAGCAACCCGTATTGGATGCCATAGACAGGGTCTGGGCTACCGGGTCCACGCCCCTGGCGGAAACCTTAGAAGACGCCTGGGAATACTTCTCAGATACGACGGAAAGCCCCATACGTTATTGGTGCCAGAAGAACTTCGTCATTCTCATGACTGACGGCTATCCCTCGAAAGATGCCGATGACTTGGGACCCCTCAAGGGGGATTGGGACAATGACAGCGGTGGAGGCAGTGAGGAGGACCGATATCACGGCAATGGATCAGACTACCTGGACGACGTTGCTTACTACATCTACCACAATGATTGCCATTTGGATTTGGAGGGAAAGCAGAACATTTACACCTACACCATCGGATTCACCATAGTCAACCCCCTTCTCAAGGATACGGCCTTCAACGGAAATGGTCTGGCTGGGTTTCAGGGCGAATGGGACAACCCCCAAAGTCCCCACTATCAACGGTATTTCTACACGGCGAAAAATTACGCCGAGCTGAAGGAGGCCCTCAGCGCCGCCATCAATGAAATCATCAACAAGATCTCCTCGGGGACGGCGGTCGCGGTTCAATCGACCTCAACGGAGGGGCAGAGAAGGCTCCTTCGGGCCAAATTCCTGCCTGAAGAGTGGAGGGGATATCTAGAGGGTTTCAAGCTTCCCTATACACCGGGTGACCGACCACTCTGGGAAGCGGGGCAAGAGCTGAAGGACCGAAGCGAAACGGACCGGTATATCTTCACCGCTATGGACGATAAAGAAGGGGTCCCTCTCGAGATGATGAAAAGAAAGCTGCTCTTTATCGAGGCCAACAGCGGGGCAGAAGACGCCGACAAAATAAAACTATCCGACCTCTTGGGGGCCGCCGATGATGCCGAGGCCAAAAAGATCATCCGCTACATCCGCGGCTCAAGCGAGGACGGCTATCGGGACAGAAAAGGATGGAAGCTGGGGGATATCGCCTACTCCAGCCCCGTGATATCGGGGGATATGGCCTATGTGGGGGCAAACGACGGGATGTTGCACGCCTTCGATATCAATACCGGCGAGGAGAAGTGGGCTTTCATCCCCAATAACCTCCTCGGCAAGCTGAAGGACCTCACCCGAATGGACTACTGCCACGAGTACTTCGTTGACCTCTCGCCCAGGGTGGCAGAGATCTTCGTGGGGGGTGTCTATAAGAAGGTGCTCGTCGGAGGGGAGAGGGAAGGAGGAGATACCTTTTTTGCCCTGGATATCACCGATCCCAGCGCCGCAGGGGTTCAGCCCATGTGGGAGTTCAGCGACCAGTACCTGGGGGAATCGTGGACCATCCCAAGCGTCGAACGGTTCTGGCTCGCAGGAGCGGAGAGGTGGCTGGCTTTGGTCGGATCGGGCTGGAACAATGCGGACAGCAAGGCCTACCTCCTCGCCATTGATGTGGTGACGGGGGAGAAGCTCGGAAAGCAACGCTGCATAGCCGATGCCCCCGAAAACGTCCTACCTAGTATGAGAGCCATCGATTCCGACTATGACGGCTTCACCGACAAGATTTACATGGGAGCCCTTACGGGACCCCTCTACATTGTGGAGGTCGAGAAGGGTGCCGCCGCCGACACCAGCGGCAAGGGGTGGACGGACAAGCACATCTTAACTACCCAAAACATTGGCGGAAAAAATCAGCCCATCTCCATCTCCACGAGCCTCTCCCTCTACCGGGAGAACAACGAGACCAACGTAATGGTCTACTTCGGGACGGGGAGGTACTTTGACCTGGCTGACAAAGACGACATGCAGCTTCAGAGCTTCTACGCGGTAAAGGATAACGCTGTGAAAGTGGGAATCGGGGGACTAGCCGATCAGACTGACCCATTTACGTGTGAATCCATGCAAGATAGGTTCGGGTGGTATATGGATTTGGTCGAGGGCCCTGGAGAGAGGGTTATCTCATCTGCCCTGATTGCCGGGGGGTATGTATTCTTCACCACCTTCCAGCCCAGCGATGATTCCTGCGAGGCGGGGGGAATCGCCAGGCTCTATGTCGTCAAATACGATAATGGGTGCGTCCCCGCGGAGTCGGTGATCGATATCAACGGCGATGGGGTCGTGGACGAGAACGATAAGGTTGGCGGAAGCGTTCCCAGGACCATCGTCATTGGGTATGGGATCCCCTCGGATATCATCTTCGACCCCGCGGAGAGCAGCATCGTCATCCAGACCAGCGACACCACCATCCACACGTTCAAGGTGAATTTGGGCAGCAAAAGGATGACGGTCCACTCCTGGAGGGAGGTCATCGACTAAGGGAATCCAGGACAGAGAACTGGTTCCCCACAGGAGCAGTCTCTCCCGAGATGTGTCGAATGCTACTCGAAGAAGGGGGGGAAGAGAGGTAGAAATGGAGACAATTATCGGGTTTCTCTTCATTGTAATCGTACCCATATCAGCTACGGCACTTGCGGCGATGCTCATTCGAAGAATTCTTGGCCGACAGATTAAGAAACAACAATCTGAATGGGAGCGCGCCGTATCCGAGGTTAGGTCGAAGGTAAGGTTGGTTATTTAGGAGGAATTTGGGATAACTGATCTATCATGAATGCTGACAAAATTTGTCATGAATGACGAACCTCTTTGCCGAGAGAACATTCTGAAAAAGTGATGTCAGATATTGTTAAGTTGGAGGGGTAAAAAATGGGGGCTAGAGTTAGAACCCTTTATTGGGTGGTGGCGGTCATATTCCTTCTCGTCACCCTCGCAGAGGCCGGCTTTTTTGCCGATGCAGAAGGGGTGGTCGTTGGGAAAAAGACATTTCGTATCTGGGGTTTGCCTACGGGCAGACGCTTGGTCATAAAATATCAGGAGCCGGCCGAAACGGCCCCGGGAAGGCTGATAACTCGTTATAATCGGATTCCAGTTGCCTATTCCATTTATGAGAAATTTAAAAAAGGGGATAGGCTGGAG
>JAQYWG010000101.1:0-271 GCA_030145085.1 Thermodesulfobacteriota bacterium | reverse complement strand
CCTTTTCGTGGGATACCCGTTGGACCGTTTCTGTGATCCTCTTGGCCTTTCTCTTCTTTGCAGCCTTCCGGTATGGAAGGCCACAACCTAAGCGGTCTGGGCGAGCAATCCGATATGGCCAATATTACGCGTCACAGCTATGACCTTTGAGCTTTCACAGAATCGGAAATACAAAAAAGCGGTGCGAGCAATGTGTATATGTCGATGAAGGTAAATGCCAGGAAAATCGGTTAATTGAAGATAATGAACGATCATAGATTTCAAAAGAGTC
>JAQYWG010000100.1 GCA_030145085.1 Thermodesulfobacteriota bacterium | reverse complement strand
ATTCACCCTCCGAGATTGCAATGCTCTGCGTGGATTACGATAAAAGGGTAACCCTGAAGGAGCCAAGGCATAGGGCCACATCATGGCACTCCCACGATAGTTGTCGGTGTTGCGGGGCCTGCGTAATCTCCGGAAAGAGGTCATCAGGCTGTCCTCAGATTCTTTTCCCGAGGGATATTGTCTTGAGCCCCCAAGGGTTCGGGCCGGCAAGAAATATCGTGGGTTTTACCGGGGGCGATCTCTGCTGCAGGCCGGATTTCTATGCCGAGTGTGCCCGATTAATCAAGGAGAAGACTCACCTATGGGTCTTGATCGAGACAAACGGCTATGGTCTCACCCCTGAAAACTTAGACCTGCTGAGGGAGGCGGGTGTGGACTCCTTTTGGTTGGATATCAAGGCCTTCGACGAGGAAACCCACAGGTGGTTGACAGGGTGTTCCAACAGTGGGATATTGACCCTTCCGGAAGAGATGTGCAAAAGAGGGTTTGTATTGGAGGCCCTTTCTCTTTACATCCCCAAGGTGGTGGAGACCCCACAATTGAGGAAAATTGGGATACTCCTGTCTCGCCTGGACCGCAATATTCCCTTCACCATTTTGGCCTTCTTCCCCGAAAACCAGATGAAGGATTATCGACATCCCAATGCCCAGGAGATGGTAGAGGCTTTCCACGAGGTTAAGGCTACGGGGTTGAAGAAGGTTCGTCTCGGAAATACCGGTCTCTTTGCCCAGGGGGATGAGGATTATCGGCTATTGAAGGATGCGGTGGGTGTTGGAAATTTTTGAGGTTCTCAGGCCTTTGCAGGTTTAGCTGAATTTACGGAAACATGGAGGTGGAGAGATGAAAGGCTATGCGGGGAAAATCTTAAGAGTAAATCTTTCTGACGGAAGAATGTCGAAGGAAGAGATCCCGGAAGAGATGATGAGAAAGTTCCTCGGAGGAAGGGGATTTGCCGCAAAGATCCTCTGGGATGAGGTCAGTGGTGTCGACCCATTGTCGGAGGGGAATAAGATCGTCTTTTCAACAGGTCCCCTAACGGGTCTTCCCTTGCCCAGTTCCGGAAAGATGGTCATTGCCTCCAAGAGTCCCCTCACCGGGGGATACGGTGATGGAAATATCGGCAGTATGGCTGCCGTGCATTTACGGAGGGCCGGTTACGATGTATTGATCGTGGAGGGAAAATCCGAGAGGCCCTGCTACATCGCCATTCAAGATGAGAAGGTGGAAATCCTTGATGCCCGCGATATATGGGGGAAGATGACTTTCGAGGCCCAGGATAGCTTGGAGGCAAAGCACGGGAGAAATGTGGGGGCATTGCTCATCGGTCCAGGGGGGGAAAATATGGTCGGATTTGCCACCGTAATCTCCCAGAGGGGGAGGGCTGGAGGAAGGCCGGGGATGGCAGCGGTGATGGGCTCCAAGAACCTCAAGGCCATCGTCGTTAGAGGCACTGGGGAGATTCCCGTCTTCGATGTGGAGAGGTTGCGGGAGATGGGTAAGGAAGGGTACGGGGAGATTAAGGTCAAGGAGAATTATGATTTCTGGATAAGGCAGGGCACCATGCAGGTCTTCGAGTGGGCTAATGAGAATAGCTGCCTCCCCACGTCTAATTTCAGGGAGGGAGTCTTTCGGTTCTCAAAACAGCTGGATGGATATGCGCTGGAGGGGGTGAAGGTGGATCGTAAGGGATGTCCCCTCTGCAATATGCAGTGTGGAATCATCATCAAGGATGCGGAAAACAGGAATGCGGAGTTGGACTACGAGAACGTGGGGATGTTGGGTCCCAATATCGGGATGGATGACCTGAGAAAGGTTGGGGTCCTCAATCGAATGGCGGATGAATACGGGCTGGATACGATATCCTTGGGGAGTTGTCTGGGGTTTTTGATGGAGGCATCGGAGAAGAAGTTGATCGAAGGACGGATCGAATGGGGGGATTTCGATGCCTGTAAAAAGGCCATCGAGGATACCGTGAAGAAGAGAGGGCTCGGGGAGATCATTTGTGAGGGAGTGCGAAAGGCCTCCGAACGGGTGGGAGGCGACTCCCGGGACTGGGCGATGCACGTTAAGGGATTGGAGATTTCGGCATACAACTGCCACGCTTGTCCCGGAATGGCCCTCTCCTTTGGTACGTCGCCCATCGGCGCCCACCACAAGGACGCATGGGTTATCTCTTGGGAGATCTCGACGGATAGGTTTTCCTATAGCAAGGAGAAGGTCGAAAAGGTTATCGAGTTACAGAGGTTGAGGGGAGGATTGTTTGAGAGCATGACCACCTGCCGACTCCCATGGATAGAGGTGGATTTCGGCCTCCATTGGTATCCGAAGTACCTCGAGGCCGCGAGAGGGGTGGGGATTTCCCAGGAGGAGATTTCCGAGTTGGGCGACAGGATCTATACCCTTATCCGGTCGTATTGGGTTAGGGAGAGTCGAAGTTGGAGCAGGGAGATGGATTATCCCCCGTCGAGGTGGTTCGAGGAGCCTCTGAATCAGGGCGATTTGAAGGGATACAAGCTGGACAGGGCTCGTTACGATGGGATGCTCTCCCGGTATTATGAGATAAGGGGTTGGGATGAAGATGGCGCCCCGCAAAAGGAGACCTTAGAGGGATTGGGATTGGGAGATGTCGTCTCAGTCCTTGGGGAAAATGGCTGAATTTAGATTTCTCGGTTATCTTGGGGAAATTTTCGGAAAGAAAAGGGTGAGGATCTCACTGGAAAGCCCGATGAAACTGAGGGATATCCTGGAGGTCGAATTCCCCGAGGATCGTTCCATCGTGCTCATCAACCAACGGGTAGGGAATTTTGATAGCCTCATACGAAATGAGGATAAAGTGGTTATCATGCCGATGATATCGGGAGGATGATCACTGATGTGGGCGAAAGGTTCCTCGATCAGGTGTGGGTGAAGAATTGTTCGACCTTGTCGATTTCGGAAACATGGATGATGAATAAGGACTTTTCGACATCTTCCATTACGGAACCGTATGTATAGTTGATGTTGATGTCCGCTTCACCCAACCTTTTTGCCACTTGCCCCAGCATGCCGGGTTTATTGATCAGGGTAAAGACCAAAACTGACTCCGAGTCCAAAAGGTATTCCAGTTCCGTTAATCTTTTCTCTGCCTCTTCTGGCCTATCTACCACGATTCGGATGATGGAGTAGTCCGAAGAATCCTTGAGGACACCCCGGTAGCTTTCCGCAAGGGCTATCCTCCTACGGGTCTTTTCCCTAATCTTGAACAGTTCCTTAACCGCGTCCTTAGCATTCTGAATATTCATGGCCAAAATGTTAATGTTCAAGGTGCTCAGGACTTCACAAAGCCTCGCGAGCTCACCCGGGGTATTAATTAAGATGACGGACAATTGAGTTCTTCTCTCCATGGAATCAGTCTCCCTTCCACGCATACAAGGAACTGTTCGGGCGAGATCAAGGAAAATATTCTTTATCTATGCGCTCTCGTGGGAATTGACCTCCCCTTTGGGAATCTCTTTGACGCACCGAAATCCCAACCAATGGGCGCCATCTACGGGATCTTCCGGGGACCACCGAACCGTAGTCCTGACGAAGGTGGCTCGGCCCAAAAAGCATCCTCCCCTCATCAATGGCATATTCTCAATCCAGGATCCTTCGCACATCTCCCAGACATTCCCTGACATATCGTAACAGCCATGGGGACTGATACCTTTGGGAAACTGGGTGACATTGGTGGTCCTTCCAATCTGAAGCTCACCAGAATTAATATACCCGGCACAAAAATCATTTCCCCAGGGCCACCAGCGCCGATCAGTGCCTCTGGCGGCCTTTTCCCACAGTTCTTCCGTTGGAAGACTTTTCCCCGCCCATGCGGCATAAACTCTGGCATCATCCCACCCCAATCCCACCACGGGCTGCAACGGATTGTCCAATCCCTCTTTTCCCCAGAGAATGGGTCTCCGGTGGCCCGTCTCCTCGATAAATTTGGCGTATTGGGCATTGGTTACCGGATAAACATCGATATAATAATCATCTACAAAAACCCTCCTTGAAGGGGACTCAGTCATGAAGACTGGGTTTTTCTTGCCATCAAGGGCGAAGATCTGCATCACCTCCCCCTCATCGATTCCCAAGGTAAACTCCCCCGCGGGAACAAGGACCATTTCGGCCTGGTCGTAAGGCGAAACTATCCTCGAGGGGAATGGAGGACCCTGAACATAATCTAGGATATCCCAGTTTCTCTCCATCACCGTAAATTATATAGTGGGAAAAGCCAATATACAAGATCCGAGATTTCCCGAAGAACTCTTCATTCACACACTCATCGCATTGCAATGCCTGCCTTGGCAAATAAGGTTGTCCTTAACCCACCTTGAGCGTGCTTAAACTGGAAGTTCCCCATTTTTGCGTGAGATATCTTTATAAGCCCTTAATTTTGTAGGAAATTTGATATTTCAGTGGGTGACTCCAGCGTGCTAACACACCAGCGTGCTTAAAAACTTGACAAGAGCGTTTCATTATGCTTTACTGCGGTGTGTGCGGGAACGAGGATGTTCACGTTGAACATCCTCTTTTTTTAGGGTGACGGGAAGCAAAGGAGACAGTTCGGGAACGTTTTTTGCCTGAAAGGAGGAGCCTAATGCCATATGAATCTTTAACTCAAAAAGACGTTTGGAAAATCGTGAAGGAGAGGGACGTGAAGTTCATCAGGCTTTGGTTTACGGATATCTTGGGCCAATTAAAGAGTTTTGCCATTACCGATGATGAACTGGAAGGGGCCTTTAACGAGGGTATGGGTTTTGATGGCTCATCCATAAAAGGGTTTGCCCGAATCGACGAGAGCGATATGCTGGCAATGCCCGACCCCGTGACCTTTCAGCTTGTCCCCTGGAGGCCCAAGGAGAAGGCCGTGGCAAGGATGTTCTGCGACATCCTGAATCCGGATGGGTCTCCCTATGAGGGTGACCCCAGATATGTTCTGAAGAGGAATCTCGAGCGTCTCAAGGAGGTGGGATACACTTTTTATGTGGGCCCGGAGCTCGAATATTTCTATTTCAAGTCGGATAAGAACCCAGAGACATTGGATGAAGGGGGATATTTCGACCTCACAACCCTTGATGCCGCCGGGGATATGAGGAGGGAAACCGTATTGACCTTGGACGCCATGGGGATAAAGGTGGAGTATAGCCACCACGAAGTTGCCCCCTCCCAACATGAGATTGATTTGCGGTTTGAGGATGCCCTCACCATGGCCGACCACGTGATGACCTATCGAATCGTTGTCAAAGAGATAGCCAATCGGTATGGAGTCTATGCCACCTTCATGCCCAAGCCCATTTTCGGGGTGAACGGCAGCGGAATGCATACCCATCAATCCCTTTTTAAGGGAGACAGGAATGCCTTTTTCGACGCGGGTGATCAATACCATCTATCCGAAATAGCCAAAGGCTACATCGCTGGGATCCTCAACCATTCCCGGGAAATCACCGCGATTACCAACCAGTGGGTGAACTCCTATAAGCGGCTTGTCCCGGGCTATGAAGCCCCAGTTTACCTGGCGTGGGCTCGACGTAATCGGTCTACCTTGGTGAGGGTTCCCATGTACAAACCCGGAAAGGAGAAGGCAACCAGAATTGAATATAGAAGCCCGGACCCCGCGTGTAACCCTTACCTGGCTTTTTCGGTGATGTTAGCAGCGGGGCTTAAGGGGATCGAGGAAAAGTACGAATTGCCGGATGCCATCGAAAAGGATGTCTACCACCTGAGCGTGGATGAAAGGAAAGAGCTGGGCATCGAATCTCTGCCCGGTAGCCTGATCGAGGCCGTAGAGTTGACGGAGAAGAGCGATTTGGTAAGGGATGCCCTGGGGGAACATGTCTTCCATAACTTCATCATGAGCAAAAAGGTGGAGTGGGATGACTACCGGATGAAGATTCACCCCTATGAGATCGATAAATTCCTCCCTGTCCTTTGAGAAGGGAGAAAGGGCGGAAAGGTAAAAGCTTATTACGGTCGAAAATGATATAATTATTATGTGAATATTTCCTTGCTGGCTGTTCTGCAGAGGGGCAGTTACGCAATGACGTTAAATTGCACAGAGGGGGAAATGCTTGCAAGAGGATCATTCCCCGTTTTGATGTTGAGGGGGGAAGAGTCGTAAAGAGGGTGAACTTCGTCGATATCCGGGACGCGGGCGATCCGGTGGAAAATGCGAAGATCTGTAACAAGCAGGGGGCCGATGAGATCATTTTTCTCGATCTCACCGCCTCCAGATACCGGAGGGATATTATCATCGATGTAGCGGAGAAAACCGTTCAACAGGTCCTCGTGCCTCTTACCGTTGGGGGCGACATTAGGAATTTGCATGACATACGGAGGTATTTACCGTGGACGTATTGGAGACGGGGATCAGGAACAAAAGGGAACGCGAGACCGATCCCGTCAGGCTGAGGCCCCATGCCTATGAATTTTTCCTCTATTACGATGTTTGAAACCCTAAGGAATGTTCCACCAGACATAGTAGCTCCTTCTTTCAATGATTTCTTTTCATAAGGCATGATTGGAGTGCTCTTTTCTCCCTTCGTTCCAATGCTTTGTAAGGTCCCCTTCATGCTATTGAAATCCTCCGATAACCCCTTATATCCCTCACGAAAAAACGCTAACTCCTTCTCTTTTTGCAACTTCCAATTCCCTGGAAGACGCACGATCTAACCCCTCCCTCCGGCAAGCTCCATGAAGAGAACTGATCGAATATGCAGTACGTGGGGACACCTGATTATAAGGGTTGATTTTTGGAAACTCTTGTAAAAAGGGGATGTTATACTATAATAACGACCAAATTATGAAAGAAGGGTGGCCTGATAAATAGAAAACCTTAAGGTTAAGGTGTAGTTCTTATCCGTGTAAGTAAACTCCAGATGGTTAACAGATGAGGAAAAATGAAAGATTAAGCTAAACAAGCCAACATTGATAGGCCGTTCTTGGGGAGGGTTAGCAATGAAGAAAGTCTTGGAAGGGATTCGCGTGATCGACCTGACAACTTTCATGTCGGGCCCCTTTGCGACCATGATCCTCGGTGATTTGGGCGCGGAGATCATCAAGGTGGAATATCCCAATGGGGGCGATGCCAGTCGGCATATTCCGCCATATTTCCATAAAGGAGAGAGCCTCTACTATCTGAGTCTTAACCGGAACAAAAGAAGTGTGACCTTAAATTTGAGCACGGATGAGGGGAGGGAGATCCTTTACGGCCTTGTAAAAAAGGCGGATATCGTCATCGATAACTTCAGGCCCGGGGTACTGACCAAATTAGGCGCGAATTATGATCGTCTCAAGGAGATCAACCCCAAAATTATCTGTTGCTCAATCTCGGCGTTTGGGTACGGCGGGCCCTACGGTTCCCGGCCGGCATACGATCTAACCATCCAAGCCCTGAGCGGTAGCATGAGTATGACCGGGAAGGAAGGACACGGGCCCATGAGACTTGGCGTGCCTATGGGCGATCTAGCCGGGTCCATGTGGGCCGTTGTGGGAATCTTATCCGCTCTTTATCACCGGCAAATGACCGGTGATGGACAGCTCGTGGATATTGCCCTTCTGGATTCGCTGGTTTCATTTATAACCTACCCAGCCCTCTATTATTCGCACGGTGGAGAGGTGGCTAAGCCCCTGGGTTCCGGCCATCAGGCGATCGTACCTTTTCAGGTCTTCAAGACCAGGGATTATTACATAGCTGTTGCCTGTCCACGCGAAAAGTTCTGGGTCCTCCTTTGCGAAACCCTGGAAATTCCCGAACTTATATCCGACCACAGATTTCTCAAAATGGAGGACCGACTCAAGAACAAGGAGGAATTACATACCATCCTGAGCCCCATTTTCTCCCAGAAGACCAACACCGAGTGGGAAGAGATCCTGGCCAATGCTGGGGTCCCATGTGCCCCAGTAAATACGATCGACAAGGCCTTCATTGACCCCGCCATCCAACAGAGGGAAATGGTGATTTCCGTCGATCACTTCGGCGAGAAGTTGCGTTTCTTCGGCAATCCGATCAAGATGTCGGAGACGCCCATCAGAGAATACTGCGCCCCTCCGCTTCTGGGAGCTGACAATCAAGAAGTTTTTGCCGAGTTCTTGGGATACTCGCCCGAGGAGGTGGAGAAACTCAAGAAGAAAAAAATTATTTAAATAAGGAAGCAGGTGTTCTGCCAACCGTTACGCCGACTGTTGATGTTTCCTTCCTGAAATCCCATGGGCAATGGAGCGGAGTCCTGAAGTATCAGGGAGGATCAATAAATGATCAAAACTCGTTATACGAGGAAACTGGCTGAGCATTGTGCTAGCATTCGATTTAAGGGTCTATCTTCAGAGGTAATACAACATTCAGGCTTCTTTATGCTCGACTTTATAGGCCTTGCCCCAAAGGGGCTTTCTTTAGAATCCACCCAGCAGATCCATTCCCTGATTCGAAAGATAGGTGGAAAAGGAAACGGGACTGTCATCGGCACTACTCTCAGAACTCTTCCACAATATGCAGCCCTTGCTAATGCAACGGCCTCACACTCTTTGAGCCTTGATGACATTTATACCCCTGCCTCAATCCACCCAGGCTCAGCGATCTTTGCTGCTTCTCTTGCAGTTGCTGAATCAGTGGGCACCGATGGGGAGAGATTCATCGAGGGGGTTGTAGCAGGGTATGAGACTACCCTCAGGGTCGCAGATGCTGTTGGTTCCAAGGAGCACTATGCCCTCGAATGGCACCCAACGGCAACATGCGGCACCTTTGGTGCCACTGTTGCCGTATCCCGAATCCTCGGACTTGATCCGAATAAAACCACAAACGCCCTTGGGATTGCAGGAAGCATGGCCTCGGGCTCCATGGAGTTCCTCGAAGATGGATCGTGGACCAAAAGGATTCACCCTGGACTTGCAGCTCCAAGGGGTATCCAAGCAGCTTTGCTTGCGAACGAGGGGTTCAGAGGTCCAAGAGCGATATTGGAGGGGTGATGGGGTGGAGCTTCCAGGGAGGGCTTCAGGAGAGCACTATTTCGATCCAATAAGGTTTGGATTTATTTCGGCAGATGTGGCTCAGACAATTGCCGGGGTTCCGACCTGGGAAAAAATAGAGGAAAAGGGCACTTATAAAAGATCGCGGAGCTCGCCAAGAGCTTGGCCAAAGAGAGCCTGAAGGCCCTATCCTTCAATTTCCTCGATGGCAATGGCAAAATCCGGACACATGACTTCACACAATCCACAATTTTTACACCGTTTCATATCTTTTTCCACAGGCAAGATATAGCCCTTGGAATTAATTTCCTGGGAAGCTGCAAGGGCCTTTGTCGGGCATACGTCTATACATATCAAACAACCCTTGCAGTATCTTTCGTCAATCCATAATTTATTCATCGATTTTTTCGTTGGTCATGAGAAATTGATCAATTATCTCTTGGTACGATTCATTCCATTCCCTTTTATCGAGATCGCAGAATTCCCCGATGAGCGTTTTACCATCAGTGGGTTCCTTTGCTTTGCTGACGTGTATCGTCTCCGTCCTAAACCCCTTCAAAAGGGCTACCGGGGACATCTTTTCGTGGACAGGGCATTGGGATAAAATTTCAATAAAGGCTGTCCCTTTCTTTCTGACCCCCTTCAAAATAGATTTAATAACTTGTTGCGGGTGTGCCGTCGTCCACCGGGCCACATAAGTTGCTCCGGCAATCTCGGCCAGTTTACAGAGATCAAAAGCTTCTTCTCTATTACTGTATGGCGTTGTCGTTGTGATTGCTCCTACAGGCGTTGTAGGAGCATG